>JBILQT010000428.1:0-5013 GCA_044373065.1 Sandaracinaceae bacterium | reverse complement strand
CCGCGGTGTTGACCCGTCCGCGTGCCGAGCACGAACCACTCACGCAGCTTCGCTTCATGCCGCTTCGCGAGCGGCAGCTCCTCGTGGTCATGGTCTGGCAGGGCGGCGCTGTGCAGAACCGCATCATCGAAGTGAGCAGCCCGCTCGACGCTTCGAGCCTCGAGCGCCTTCACAATGTCCTCGAGGAGGTCTCGCGTCGCGATGATGGCTCGCCCCGAACGCTCAATGAGCTTCGTGCAGCGCTCGCGGAGGCCGTCGCCAAAGAGCGAGGCGCGTATGACGGCGCGAAGGTGCGCGCGAAGGATTTGGTGGATCGCGCTGCGGAGGCCTCGCAGGTCATCGGCACAAACGATGACGCAACGCTCGTCATTGAAGGGCAGGGCACGCTTTTCGATCGCCGTGAGTTCGAAGACCCTGAAAAGATAAGGCGATTTCTTCGCACCTTCGAAGAGCGCGAGCGCCTGCTTGGGCTCTTGGATCGCGCGATTGCTGCAGGCGGCGTCCAGGTGTTGGTGGGCTCTGAGGCAGAGCTCGAAGAGGCGGATGACGTCGGCTTGATCTCCACCAGCTACCGCACGCAGGGCCTTGCCTCAGGCTCGCTTGGCATCATCGGCCCAACACGCCTCGACTACGCGAAGCTGATGCCGCTCGTGGGTTTCACCGCACAGGTCGTCGGAGACATTCTCGATGGACGCTCGCCGCAAGCGCGGGCGGGTGTGCACGACGAGGGCGACGACGGCTGAAAAGAGGGACCTCGGCGGTGCAGTTCAGGTAGAGTCGGCCGTGACCCTTCGGGGCTCCTTCAAGGAGATGATGAGTGAGCGAAGAACAGTCGGATGACGCGTCGAAAGACGTTGTAGAGAATGAAACCGTCGAAGCTGCACCTCGGCCAGATCCCTTGGATTTGATGCGTGAGGAGCGCGATCGGCTGCGAGAGCAGCTCCTACGCGTTGCCGCGGACTTCGACAACTATCGCAAGCGCAGTCGCAAGGAAGTTGAGGACGCTGAGCGTCGCGGGAAGGAAGAAGTCATCCGCGAGGTGCTTCCCGTGCTCGACAACCTTGAGCGCGCGCTGGGTGCTGTTGCCGCCATGCCGGATGACGCGGGCCCAGCAGAGGTGCGTGGTATCGCCGAGGGCGTGAAGATGGTCATGAAGCTCTTTGACGACCAGGCGACGCGCATGGGGCTGACGCGCATCAAGTCGGTCGGCGAGCGCTTCGACCCAGGCATCCACGACGCGATTCAACAGGTCGAGACGGATGAGCACGCAGCAGGCACCGTCATCCACGAGGTTGCCGCCGGCTATCGCCTTGGTGAGAAGCTCGTGCGTCCGGCGATGGTCATCGTCGCGCGCAAACCTGCCGCAAGCGCGTAACTCAAGCTTCAACCTCAACGCGATTCTTCAGGGGCTCCATGTCGAAAGTGATCGGAATCGATCTGGGAACGACGAATTCGTGCGTCGCGTTCATCGAGAACGGCGAGCCAGTCGTCATTCCCAACTCTGAGGGGTCGCGCACCACGCCGTCCGTCATCGCCTTCACCAAAGAAGGTGAGCGACGGGTCGGCTCGGTCGCCAAACGTCAGGCCGTCACGAACCCTGAGAACACCGTCTACTCGGTGAAGCGCCTCATGGGGCGCCGCTTCGAGTCGGATGAGGCGAAGCGTCACGCCAACGCTGTTCCGTACCGCATCGTGCAGGCGCTGAACGGCGATGCCTGGGTGCAGGCGGGGGACAAAGAACTCTCCCCACCGGAGGTCTCGGCCGTCATCCTCGCGCGCATGAAGGAGGTCGCAGAGGCCTACCTCGGCGAGACCGTCACCGACGCCATCGTGACTGTCCCCGCGTACTTCGACGACGCACAGAGGCAGGCGACCCGCGACGCGGGAAAGATCGCGGGCCTCGACATCAAGCGCATCATCAACGAGCCGACAGCCGCTGCGCTGGCGTACGGCTTGGAGAAGAAGAAGCAGGGACGCGTCGTGGTCTACGACCTTGGCGGCGGCACCTTCGACGTCTCGGTTCTTGAGATCTCCGACGGCGTCTTCAAGGTCCTCGCGACGAACGGCGACACCCACCTCGGGGGCGAGGACTTCGACACGCTCATCGTCGACCGGCTCGCTGAGGCATTCGCTGCCGACAACAACGGCCTCGACCTTCGCAAAGACAGAGTCTCGCTCCAACGACTGAAGGAGCAGGCCGAGAAGGCCAAGCACGAGCTCTCGAGCACGCTTGAGACGGAGATCAACTTGCCCTTCATCGCGGCCGACGCGACGGGGCCCAAGCATCTCGTCACCACACTCAAGCGCAGCGAGCTCGAGATTCTCTGCGGTGACCTCGTCGAGCGCACCTTGGAGCCCTGTCGCAAAGCGCTCGCGGACGCCGCGATCAAGACGGACCAGATCGACGAAGTGATCCTCGTCGGTGGCATGACGCGCATGCCGATCGTGCAGCGCAAGGTCGCGGAGCTCTTCGGTCGTGCGGCACATAAGGGCGTGAACCCAGATGAGGTCGTGGCCGTGGGCGCTGCGATTCAGGGCGCCTCGATGACAGGCGAGCTGGAGCAAGTGCTGCTCCTCGACGTGACGCCGCTCTCCCTCGGTGTCGAAGTCGGTGGCGGCATTTTCCATCGCCTGATTCCGCGCAACACGACGGTTCCAACGCTCGCCAAAGAGATTTTCACGACCTCGGTCGACAACCAATCTTTCGTCCCGATTCACGTCCTTCAGGGCGAGCGCGAGATGTCCACGGACAACAAGTCGCTCGCGCAGTTCGAGCTCTCACCGATTCCGCCCGCGCCCCGCGGTGTCCCGCAGGTTGAAGTGCGCTTCGATATCGATGCAGACGGCATCGTGCACGTGTCGGCGAAGGATTTGGGCACAGGTCGCGAGCAGAAGGTTCGCGTCGTCGCATCGAGCGGGCTCACCAAAGAGCAGATCGACTCCATCGTCGATGACGCTGACCGCTACAAGCAGAGCGACGTGAAGCGCAAAGAGCTTGCCGAGCTTCGCCAGAGCGCCGAAGCGCTGCTCTACACAAGCGAGCGCGCGGTCGCGGAGTTCTCGGACATTGCGACGCCAGAGTTGATGGACGAGGTGCGCAACGACATCGCAGCACTGAAGGCTGCGCTCGAGGGTGGCGACGCGATTTCGATCCGCGAGTCGCTTCAGAAGCTTGAGCTCTCAGCCTACAAAATGGCTGAGTCGATGTACGCCACCTGAGTCACTTTTGGAGCGCGGCATGAAGCGGGTTCTGTTCGCGTGTTCCCTCGCGATTCCAATGATCGGTGCGGCCTGTGGTGGTGGCCGCTACGTCCCAACAGAGGATGAAACACACTCCCGCGAAGCCGCGATTCAAAGGCAGGCGGAGCGTGCGGCTTGGACGCCTCCCGTGCTGCTCTGGCAGCTTCAGCCAGGCGTTCCGGGTGAAGACGGTCCGAGCTGGATTGTCGGCTCGATGCCCTATGGCCTAGAGCTTCCAGATGCCTTGCCAGCGCCGCACGATGAGGTGCCCTCGCGCGCGGAGTACGTGTTCATCGACCGCGACCCAGAGGCCTTCGCGCTCGACGCGCTCCAGTCATCGCAGCGCCTTGCTCGGCGCGAGCGACTCGACCGAATGCTGCCCGCCGCAAGCTGGGCTTCGTTGCGCGAGCTGATGCCCGACACGGCCGAGGCTGAGCTTCGTCAGATCAAGCCATGGGTGCTCTCGCTCCACATCGAGCGCGTTCGCGCCGCGGAAGCGCATGCGATTGGTGAGAGCCGACCGCCCGTGCTCGGTGTGCCTTCAAGCGCCAGCATGTTGCGTGAGCTTGTGCTCGAAGCGCGCAGCCACGGGCATCAGCTTGGCACCCTCGACTCTCCAGAGACGGCCATCGCGGAGTTCGATGGATCACCATCTGCCCTCTGGGCGGAGCGTCTTCAGTTCGAACTCTCCAATCCGGACGTCTCGCGTGGACGCGCGATCGACATGCGCCGCGCATACCTCAGCCGCAACGAGTCGCAGATTCGTGAGGCGTGCGCTGCCTCCGCGGGCACGGATGCGCTCCGTACGCAGCACAACACGCTGGTTCAGCAACGCGCCACGCGCTGGCTTCCCATCATCGAGACGAGTGCACGCCGCGGAAGCACCTTCGTCGCGGTGGATGTCTGCACGTTGCTTGGCGAGCACGGCCTCTTGGAGCAGCTCTACACCACGGGGCTACGCATCGAGCGCCTGGGCGCTGCACCCGGCACTGAGCGTCCGTAGCGAACAGGTCGACGGAACGAACAGGTCGACGGAACGAAAAGGCCCGCAATTGCGGGCTCTCTCGATTCTCTGACTGCGATGAGCGCTCAGGCTGGCGGTGCACCCGAGCCGTTGGCCCAGAGCGACGTGCGCATCGCGCTCATCTCTTGCTCGACGCTACCGAGACGGGAGAGCGCCATGCCTGTCTCCTCGCGCACGCGAACGACCTCAGTCTCACCGCGCGACTGCGCCTCACGTGCGTGGCGAACCACCTCGGCCATCGAGCGTGTGAGCTCCTCACTCGCGTTCTTCACGAAGTCGACAAGCTTGTCGCCGAACTCATCGATCTGTTTCTCGAACGCGGTCGCAAGCTCTCCTGCGGCAGCCTCAATCGCCTTCGGCGCCTCTTCGATTGCGCGGTTCTTCATCTCACGGTCCGCGCGCCCGCGGAACACGTAGGCGAGCACAGGGGCAGCGAGCGCCATTGCGCCACCGACGAAGATGTTCGAGAGCGCCATCACCGTGAGGCCAAACGCGCCGAGCGCGAGCACGCCCACGTCGTAGGCCAACGTGGAGGTGTTCAGGTCGATCTTAGGCGCACCTGGGAAGCTCTCAGCGAGGCGCTCGCCCTTGGCCCGTGCCTCTTCGCTGACGAACGCAATCGCATCTTCCGCAACGCGCTCCAGGCGCTTCGCAAGCTCGATGCCTTGCCGGTCTGCAAAGTTGCGGAAGCGCTCTTCCATGAAGTTCGGCAAGTAGCGCTTGAGGTCTTCGGCCTTGCTCGACTCGAT
>JBILQT010000044.1:0-34273 GCA_044373065.1 Sandaracinaceae bacterium | reverse complement strand
CATCGGCACGCGCCACCACTCTCAGTTCGCCTCGTAGCCGAGCCCGAGCAAGAGGGAGACGCTGGCCTGGTCGCCAAACCAAGTCGGATGCGCCTCGAATGAGACGACAAAGCCCGAGCGGCGATGCCGGATGTGCTCGTCCACGAGAATGCCGAAGCGAAAGTTGCCGCCGGCATAGGGGCCGTTGCTCGCGCAGGCGCGCTGATAGCGGTCGTCGCAGCCCCAGACGAAATCAAGCGAGGGCCCGGCACCAAACTGGAAGGTGTCGCCGACGGTCACCTCGAACATCAAGGAGTGAAACGCGAAGCCCGCGAGGCCATCGCCAGGCGCCGGCAGGAACTGCCCGATGAGGCCTTGGCCCTGCACGTAGATGGCAAAGACGTTGTTCAGCTGGAGGCCGACACGCACCTCGGCGCCGCCCATGCCGCCGTGCGCTGCGCCCACAAAGCCCCCGCCCACGCCGCTGATGCCGAAGCGAAGACGCGCGTAGTCGTTGCGCTGTGCCTCGGCCGTGGAGGCGGCGAGGGTGAGGGTGAAGGCGAGGAGAAGCGCCGAGATGAGCGTAGTTCGCTTGGTCATGGCGTTCCTTCACTCGGTGGGGGCGACGAGGGTGCTGCCCTCAAGACGTACGCTCGTGTGTGCGAGGAGCCTTCCGCGCACGGATGCACCAGCAGCGAGCGTGATCGAGGTCTCGCTGAGCACGACGCCCTCGATGTGGGCCATCGTCTCAAGCGCGACCATGCCGCCAACCTGCCAGAAGACATTCTCCGGACGCGCGCCGCCGCTGAGCACCACGCGGGCGTTGCTGGAGACCGTGAGGTCGCCCGTCACGTAAAGGATCCAGACGTCCGTGGCGTTGCCGGTGAGCGTGATGTCGCTTGGGACAATCAGCGCTGAATCCCAGTGGTAGACGCCGCGTGCGAGGGACATCCCGCCGACATTGCCCGCGCCGAGGTCGGTGATGTCGGCAGCACGGCTGGAGGCCTCAAGCGAGGCGCGCTCCATGTCTTCGACCGCGACGGTGAGCGTGGTGGGGGTGGGCGATGCGTAGTCCGAAGCTGTGACGCGCCCGGTGATCTGCGCTGAGCGCGCGAAGACATTCGTGGCATCCGGCGCGAGCGAGAAGCCCGTGATGAAGCGTGCGGCGGCGGGGCTCAGGCCGACATCGCCTGTGATGATCGAGGTGGGGATGTTGCTGATCTCGCTCTCGGCCAGAACGACATACTGATCCGCTGTGCCCAGGCCCACCGCGCTCGTGGGCGCGCTCGAGTTGCCGGTCTGGAAGCTCCAGACGTGGTTGTTCTCGAGCGGTGTCCCGGCAGCGTTTAGCGCACCGGTCGTGATCGTCGCGGTGAAGGTCGTGTCGCTCGGGAAGTGCGTGCGCGGCCAGAAGGTCGCGGTGCGACCGGCGGTGATCACGGTGCCAAGGGCAAGCGTCGCAGGTGTGCCCGTCGTGACAGTGAAGGTCGTGGCGCCAAGCGAGCTTGCACGCATCACCTCGCTGAACGTGACGCTGGCGCTGCTGTTGCGCGCCACATCCATCGCGCCGCTCAGCGGGAGCGTTGAGACGACAGTGGGAGGCACCACGGGGATGGTTGCATCGCGCGGCGTGGGCGCGTCGGGCAGGTTCGCGTCGGCCGGTGGGTCGGACTGACAAGCAGCAAGGGAGAGCGCCAAGAAGAAGGGCGCCGCATGGATTCGTGAAATGGTCATGGGGCCCACTTCGCGAGCCCTGTGCCACGCCGAAACACCTGCAAGGCCAAGTGATTGAAGGCGTTTGCCTCTGGATCAGGCGAGAGAGCAAGCGCGCGTTGCCGCTACGAACGAGGCAACTTGCATCACCGGAGGCCCTCAGTGCGTCGTGATCATCATGTAGCCAAAGGCCGCGAGCGCGCTCCACTGAAGGATGCGGAAGCGCCACTCGCCCTTCTTCAGCTCGTGCCAGGTCCAAGCAGTCACGACCATCGAGACAAAGAGCAGCGCGGCGAAGAAGGCGGCTTGGCCGAGCGTGAGCGTGCGCCCGGTGTAGTGGATGAAGCCGACCGTGAGCACCGAGCCATGAAGGAGCACCAGGTGCGTGACGTAGATGAGGAGCGACTCTGCACCGATGACGCGCACGACCTCGACGATGCGTGCGACCAGCGGCTTCTTGGTGCCTGCCGCGGCCGTCTTCTTTGAGACGGCATCGAGACCCTTGAGCCAGTTCGCGCCCTCGGCGATGCGCTCGGCAAAGCACCAGAAGGTCACGATCGCCATCACGTTCGCGAGGCGGAAGAAGAAGTAGTACGGGTCCGACTTCCAGAAGTCGTGGGCGCCATAGAGCTGAATGCCTGCGCGGTTGAGGCCGACAGGCAGAACAAAGAGCGCCACGGTCAGCGCGAGCATCGGCCAGGCGAGCTCACGCGAGGGCTTCTTCACGGTGCGTGCGGCATAGGCGACGAGCACGCCCGCATAGGTGAAGCCAGCCCAGGGGAAGAGTGGGAAGAGCGAGCCTGTACGCGAGGTGAGGTAGCTCGCGATCGGCATCGGGAAGTAGTGCGCGGCATCCCAATCCCAGAGGAAGGGCGCGGCGAACACGGTGAAGGCGAAGAGGCTGCCCACAACCGCGATGAAGCGCTTCTCGGTGCGCACCACGACCGCGATCAGTTGAAGGATGGCGAGGCTCAGGCCCGTGTGCTGAAGGACATCGACGCGCATCCAATTCTGCAGCGTCCCTGGGTCATCGATCGCGAGCAGGCGCGTCAGCGAGAGCGCGGGCATCGCCATCGCGTAGCCGATCGCGAGGAGCCAGCCGTAGCGTCGAAAGCGCTTCCAGAGGCCATCGCCCACCTTCGTATTCGCGGCCCAACCGCGGAAGGTCGTGTAGCCAAAGGCAAGGCCCGAGGCGAAGAGGAACATCGGCGCGGTGTAGCCGTGCACGAAGTTGTGATGACGCAGCCAGCGCTCGCTGGCGTAGCTCGGGTCAAGCAGCGCACTGAAGACGTGCCCCTGCACCATCAGAAAGACTGCGCAGAAGCGCACGAGGTCAAGCGCGAGCCAGCGGCCCGGCTTGCTGTCTGCGACGGCCTTCGAGGCGCTGTGACGCGCCGACTGCGTAGGCCCTGGCGATGACGGGGAGCCGACCGGCAACCCCATGGGGCCGTCGACAATCGCTGGCAGAGAAAGGCTCACGTCGGACCCGCTCATGCGGGCGCTGTGTTCCATGGATGCCGCGCCATCGCAACGCGATGCGGGTGCATTACCCCAAGCATTTCGCGACGCAGCGCGTTGAATCAGGGCGCGTCGGGGACGACGAAAGCGTCAGGCACAACGAACGCGTCGGGCACAACGAACGCATCGGGAGGCGTGAACGCGTCAGGGACAACGAACGCATCGGGCGGCGTGAACGCGTCAGGCACAACGAACGCGTCGGGAACCACGAACGCGTCGGGAACCACGAACGCGTCGGGCTCGACGAACGCATCGGGCTCCACGAACGCATCGGGGTCAACAAACGCATCCATTCCCGCATCGGGAAGCGCGGTGTCGGGGCCCGCATCGCTGGTGCGGAAGGCATCGCGCGCCACATCGAGCGTGAAGGCATCACGCCCTGCATCGATGCGGCCCGAGTCGGGCAGGGGCACGCAGATCCGATCGGCCGAGCAGCCGTAGCCGGTGATGCAATCGACGCTCGTGGCGCAGACGCGGCCCTCAAGCGGGATGGGCGCGATGGTGCACGCGCTCGCCTGGACAAGGGCTGTGATGAGGCAGGGGTAAAGAAGCGCGCGCATCAGAATGACCCCTCGATCGAGACACCGAAGGGGCTGATCGACGCACGGGGTGCGGGGATCTGCCGCGAGCTGAAGGGCAGCGCGATGGCCCAGGTGATGCCGCAGAGGGTGGCCGCGCCACCGATCACAAGGAGCACATTCGTCGCCGTCATGAAGTCGTTGGCCGATTGCGTGAGCTGCTGTGCACGAAGCTGCGTCGTTGCGGGGTCGAGGGCGTAGCGCTCATCGCGGCGTCCGAACTCGGACACAATGGCGGAGCTTGCGAACACAAGCGCTGCCCCGCCGAGCGTGAGGCCGGCGATGAGCCACATCTCGGTCGGTGCCCCGGGCGTCCAGATCATCGGCTCTTGCAGCGCGGTAGAGATCGCACGCTCCTCCTCATCATCGCCCTGGGGGGGCGGGCTCTGCTGCGGCCCAAGCTGCGCGAACACCGAAGAAGGCATCACGATAGAGAGAGCGAGAAGAAGGGAGAGCGCTTGGAGCGCGCGCTGCACAGCAGTGAATCGAAGCATGCGGGCGCGATGCTGCACCACACGGGCGTAGGGCGCCACACTCGGTTCTGAGCGCGCAAGAACGGGTCCCACGGAGGCCGAGCACGTCGGGTACGACACCGTGCGCTCAGTTCCGCCTTTACAACTCGGCACCCACCGCCACAGACTCCCGGTCTTGTGGCGAAGAAGACTCTGCTTCTTGTCGATGGCGACGTAAGAAGCCTCCGCGTGCTCGAAGTTAGCCTCCGTAAGGCGGGCTATAACCTCACGACCTGCGGAACGAGCCAAGACGCCCTCGAGACGCTCGAATACTCGCAGCCAGACCTCATCGTCACCGACACGCGCCTCCCAGGTGCCGACGGAACGGGGATGGACGGCTTCGACCTGGTGGAGTCGCTCCGCAAGAACGCCGATTGGGCCGCCATCCCGATCATGTTCCTCTCGAGCGATGCCAGCGTGGAGAGCAAGGTGCGCGGCCTACAGCTTGGCGTGGAGGATTACCTCACCAAGCCTATCTACACGAAGGAGATCCTCGCCCGCATTCACCTCGCGCTGAATCGCCGTGAGCGCGACTCCTTCGCCCGAGGCCGCAACTCCCTCTCGAAGACACGCTTCACCGGCTCGCTGGAGGACATGGGCCTCATCGATCTGCTGCAGACGATCGACGTCAGCCGCAAATCGGGCGTCCTTGAGCTTCGAAGCAACCAGGGACGCGGGACGATCACCTTCCGCGACGGGCAGATCCTCGACGCTGAGCTTGGTCCTGTCCACGCCGAGCGCGCCGTCTACCGCCTCCTCTTATGGAGCGAGGGCGATTTCGACATCGAGTTCCGCCCCGTCCGCTCCGAGCCGAACATCCAGACGCCGACGACCGGCCTCTTGATGGAAGGCATGCGCCGTGTGGACGAGTGGGGCCGATTGCTCGAGCAGGTGCCGCCGCTCGATACCGTCGTCGAGGTCGTCCACGAGGAGCTGCTTGCGCGTCTGGCCGAGCTGCCCGATGAGCTCAATCCGATCCTCCGCACGATCGACGGCCACCGCACCCTCGGCGATGTCGTCGACTTCACGCAGGGCGATGACCTCACGACGCTGAGCACGCTCTCCAAGCTCTTTTTCGAGGGCGTCGTCCAGCCCAAGCGCGGCTCGCGCACGCTGCGTCCCGATGCAGGTGGGCACGACGACGACATGATCGGCACGAGTGAGCCACCGCTGGACCGTGCAGAAGGCGACACCTCGGGCGGACGTGTGCCGAGAAGTGCCTCGATCATCCCCGCCTCGGATTCGCCCGATCCCAAGTCGATTCCACCAATTGCAGCGCCCCACACGCTTGTCCCCGCGGCCGACGACGCAGGCACGGCGCCTGCTTCAAGCACCAGTGCATCTGGACGGCCGAGCCTGGCCGAGCTCGCAGCCTCGGCCTCCGCGACCGCATTTAGCGATTCTCCACAACACCCTTCCCTGACTCCTGCGATACCATCCCCCGCGTCCGTACCCCGCGATCGAAAACAGACATTGCTCGGCCCCTTGGTCGACAACCTGGTGGAAAACGGGCCGGCCCGCAGCGTCTCACCCTCGTCCGCACCCTCCACGCCCCCTCCTGCCAAGGCAGACGCCAAGGCCGAAGAGAGCGCCCGGGTCACACAAGTCTCTGGTTCCCCCGCTGGAAAAGAAACGAATGCTCCGACCGAGCTGGGACGTGTGCAGCTCAAGCCCAGCCCCAGACCGATGATGATGGAAGAGCGAATGACGCTTCCACTCGGCTCGGCGGCTCAGGCACCCTCCCAGCCACCGCACCCTTTCGAGCGCGGCCCCGAACGCGCCACTTCCGAACGCAACGCCTCCGAACGCAAAGAGGACTCCATGGCGAAGAAGAACAACAAGAAGAACAAGGGCGGCGAATCGAAAGCCGCGGAGTCCAAGGCTCCGCCCAAGCGCGTCGAGGAGACTGTCTCTTACGAGACCAAGAAGTCGGAGGCGCCGCAGAAGGCCGTTGAAGTTGCGCCCAAGGTCGAGGCCGCCAAGGTCGAGACGGCGGTCGAAGAGAAGCGTGACGAGGCCGCGAGCAACGTCATCCAGTTCCCGACGCAGACCAAGCGCGGCGTCACAGCGATCGCCGTGAACGGCGAGACCTCAAGCGAGTCCACGGACGACGACAGCGACGAGTCCAAGCCCCGCCTCCGCACCGAGGAAGACAAGAAGGACGAAGACGCCGAGAAGGCGGAGCGCGCCGAGCGTCGCAAGCGCAAGTCGTCGATGAGTGAGTCGAGTGAGATGCGCGCCATTGGTACCGGCGAGCACGCGATCGTTGCCGAGGAGTTCTTCACCAAGCCCAAGCGCAAGACGATCGTCGAGACGGACGACTTCGCCGACCTGCAGCCCACAACGCACGTCGCCAACCCCGAGTCACGCCAGTGGATGCTCGGAACGATCGGCATCTTCGTCGCGGCCATCGTGGTCTTCGGTGGCTACTACTACTACTCGCACCACGTCATGCCGCAGCCCGTCGCGCTCGGTCATGCAGGCCCTGCAACGCCAGGCCACGTGAACGTCCCCACGCCGACCCACACGGAAGTCGAGCCCGTGGTGGAGCCGACGGTTGAGCCCACAGTCGAGCCGACGGTCGAACCGACGGTCGAACCCACAGTGGAGCCTGGCCTTGAGCCTGCGGTTGAACCGACGGTCGAGCCCACGGTGGAACCAGCCGTTGAGCCCACGGTGGAACCAGCCGTTGTGCCTGAGGTCGTGCCAAGCGCGACGTCGTATGAGGCGCTGCTTGCCCAGGCGCGTGAAGCGCGTCGCCCTGCAGTCTCGATTCCGCTCTACGAGCAGGCGATTGCGGTGAACCCTACGGGCGCTGAGGCGCTCTCGCAGCTTGCGTACATCCTTGTGCAGCGACCTGGTCGCGAGGCGCAGGAGCGTGCGCGTGATCTCGCCACGCGCGCGACGGCCTCGGACGCGACGAGCTCACTGGGTTGGCTCGTGCTTGGTGCATCGCAGGAGATGCTCGGTCGTCGCGCTGAGGCACGTGCGGCATACCAGTCGTGCATCGAGCAAGGCACAGGCCGCTGGGTCTCCGAGTGTCGCGCCTCCAGGCGCTGAACCAAGACCCGCAGAACGACGAAAGGCAGCCCTCGTGGCTGCCTTTTCGCTTTGTGGAACCGCAACCCCAGGGTTGCTCAGCGGCCGCGCTCACGTGACCGAAGACGCACGACAAGCGCACGAAGACGCGTCGCATCCGGGTCATTCGGACGAAGACGCAGGTACTCGTCGTAGTAGTCGGCTGCGTCGTCGAGCTGGTTCATCCGCTCGGCCGTCACGGCGAGGTTGTAGACGAGTTCCGGCACTTCCTGACCGAGCGCTTGGAAGGCTGCAGCAGCTGCGGAAAAGGCCTGAAACGCTGCCGGATAGCGCCGACGCTGGAACATTTGACGACCCGAGTCGAAGAGCAGCGCGGCATCCTGCGCCACCGCATCGGTCGTGGGCGGAAGCGTCATCGTCAGATCACGCTGACGCGCGACAAGGGCCTGCATCGCAGCGATGCGCGCCGTGACATCCGCGCGCACCGCATCGCTCGGCGTGCCTGTCGAGAGGAAGCGCTCGTAGTACCGAATCGCACGCGCAGGCTCGCTCATGCGCTGGTAGCAATACGCAATGTTGAACGCGAGCTCGGCCGAGGGGAGCACATCGTCCGCACGCGTCAGCAGCTGCGCCGCGCGACCAAAATCATTCGCCTGGTAGGCCGCCATCCCCTGCTCGAAGAAGCCGCGCGCACGCGCCACACGCGCACTCTCACGGGCCTGCGCGGCGGGCGCTTGTGCCGGCGGAGGCGCATCCGTCCCTTGAAGCTGTGGCGCGGGCGGCGTGACCCGCTGCGCCTCGGCCACGCTTGGAATCGCGAGCGCAACGAGAAGACCCAGAGCCAGGCGAAGTCGTGACATCGAGGGCTGAGACGCGGGTGAGGGGCGCGTCATTCAGGCCTTCTCGGCCTTGCGCGACTCGGACTGCTTCTTCATCTCGGTCTCAAGCTTCTTGATCGTGCGCTTGAGCTCACGAACCTCGTTCTTGGTCACAAGGCCAAGCGACTTCGCGACCGTCTCGACGCGTGAATCGATCTCCTCCTGCACCTTGCCGCGCAGCTGAAACGCCTGCATCGCGACCTTCGTCACGCGCTCGTCCTGCATGACCTTTTGGGCCCGCGGGTCCTGCAAAATCTCCATGCCCTTCTTCATCACGCGCGACTTGAAATCCATGCGATCGACGCTACTCGCCGCCATGCGCGTACGTCAATCTCGATGCGTGCTCTGTTTTGCGGTACGCGGGGCCTCTCGATGAACCCGCATCCCTCCCGTGCCTGGCTCCTGGCCCTCCTCCTCCCCGCATGCGGGACGACGACGCAATCCACGCCCGCCGCCTCCACCACGCAGAGCGCGACAACGGAAGCCGCCGTCGCATCACCGCAACAAGCAACCGAAAGGTTGCAGGTCGCAGCGCCAAGCGAGCCTGCCGCAGAGCCAGCCCCCGAGGTTGCAATCAACTGCGATGCACCAATTCCGTTCTTTGCGGAGGGTCACGAGGTCGAGCGCATCTGCCCCGAAGAAGCCGCGCGTCGCGGCCTCACGGTGCTCGACCTCTCGAACGACTTCGCGCCGCACATCTTCGATGAGGCCCCTGAGCTTGGTGCCGACGGAGTGCCGCCCTACCGCGCGAGCTACATCGCGCTCGCCGATGAGCGTTGGGATGATCTCCCCGAGGATGTCGACCCCGAGCGCTTCCTTGAGCTCTTCGGGATCTATCCAACGCCGCGCGTGCTGCATGCGCGCCTGAGCGATGCCGAGCGTCATGCCTGCCACGACGCGATCGAAGACGAGTCACTGAGCGCCTTCGAAGGAACACTTCGCCCATGGCTCTTGGAGGAAGAACCGCAGCGGGCCCAAGAGCGTCGCGTGCGCGCTGGCGATCGTCGCTTTGAAGCGGAGCGTGTGCGCCTTGGCCTGGCCACAATCGAAGAACTCGAAGCGCACATGCCGAATCCGAATTCGCTGCGCTGGTATCTGCGGGATCGCGTTCAAACGCATGCGATTCGCGCGATGCAAGATCACCTCGTCTGCGATGACCTCTTTGGTCGGCGTGGCTTTGAGCGCGGCGTCTACGACACACGCACGGCCGTCGCGCTCGCGGCCTACCAGCGTCAGCACACCGTCGTCTCGTCGGGATCATTCACGCCCGAGACGCGCGCTGTGCTCGTGCGCGATAGCCGCGAAGGTGACTACCTCGCCGTGCTGCGCATGCTGCGTGAGCGCGTCGTCGATGCGACCGGTGTGCTTGAGGATGGCTCCGCACAGCATGCCTGGGGAACCGTCTTTGGACGCGTCGTTGACCCGATCGAGATGCGCACTGTCGTCTCGACCAACGCTCCAGAACGCGCCGCGCCCGATTGGATTTCACCGGCAACGGAGGCGGCCGCAACGGCGCTCGGATGGACTTCACAAGAGGCCTATCTCGCCTTCTTCAGCGGCGCAGAAACGCCGACCCAAGTGGCCCTCCAGTTGCCCGCGTTGCCCGCCTACCACAGCGCGCAGATGGAGCTTCGCGTCGAGATCGATCGAGGCGATGTTTGGTACGAGTACCCCTACACCGATGAAGGCGTGCGTCGTGCGCAGCAGGTGCGAGAGCGCCCCACGCTGACGCTCTTTGCGCATACGAGCGAAGGCGATATCGCCCTGATTCAGTGGCCAACGACGATCGGCGGATGGAAGCCCGAGGTCGATCGCAACGGCGAGATCGGGCTCGCGTACAAAGAGTCCCCTGCCGGTCCGCATGTGTGGCGCGATGTCGTTGCCGCACCCGCATGGCTACCTCCGCCGGGCACACCCGACCGTGAGCTTGTGCGCCCCTACCGCGGCCACTACGTGCCCAACTCGACCATCTTCGGGCCCGGCTATCGCTCCGCGTATGGACTCGCAATGGTGATGAATCATCGCGTCGATCCTCCGGAGGTCGAAGGCGGAGAGCCGACCTTCAACGACGAGGGCGTGCGCGCGCACGGCTCAGTCAGCTACGGCTCCATCCTGCGCGGCACAAGCCACGGCTGTCATCGCCTCTACAACCACCTCGCCGTGCGCCTGACGGGCTTTCTCGTCCGCCATCGCGCGCACATTCGACGAGGCTCGATCCCCGCGCGCTACCTCCGCGATCTCGTGATCGACGATGTGCACGTTGAGCTCAGCATTCTCTCGCGCGGCTACCTCTACGAGCTCACGCCGCCCGTCCCCGTGAACGTCCTTCCAGGCAACATTCGCGGCAACGTGCATCGCGCCATCGACGGCTTTCGTCCCTTGCCCGAACGCGCACGCGCGGATGCCTTGGCGGCTGCCGCGGCGGACGGCTGAAGGAGCGTCGATAAATCGACGCGCGTGATGCTCCCACGCACGAAGGAGCGTCGGGTTTTCGACACTCCTGACACCGCTTTACGGGGTTTGGGTGCCCGAAGGGCCCCAACTGCTGAATCGCGTGAGCGATTTAGCGACAAGCTTTGAGCGCTGCGAAGAAGCGCGAAGAACCTTGACACCCTGCGTTGTCGGGCACTAAACCGCTCCAAAATGAATCGCCATTCAGCGAATGACGCACGCCGCGCTCTTCGTGAATTGGCACCGAATACAGGAGATTCCCATGGCCGACGCACAGACGGATTTCGGAACGCGCCTTCCCGAGAAGATTGCTGGTAACCCCGACGAGGCGAAGGCCATCGGCGCAGTCTTCCTGTTCAAGATCAACGGCGACGGCGGCGGCGTGTGGACAGTCGACTGCAAGAACACGCCAGGCGTGCGCGTCGGCGAAGAGGCCGCAGATGTGACGCTTGAGCTCACGTCGGCCGACTGGGCGACGATCAGCAGCAACCCCGGCGCCGCGATGCAGCTCTACTTCACGGGCAAGCTCAAGGTCTCCGGCAACGCGATGCTCGCGACGAAGCTTCAGAAGCTTCTCGGCTGATGCCCCCTGAATTCGAATATATCGAATTCATATCAAGATAATACGAAGAGGCCGCGTGATGAGCGCGGCTTTTTCAATTCTGTTTCCTGACCTCTGGAGAAGCCCCATGTCGAACAAGCCCCTTGATGGCATCCGCGTTCTCGACCTCTCGCGCCTCTTGCCCGGCCCCGTCGCATCGCAGGTGCTCGCCGATATGGGCGCCGCAGTGGACAAGCTTGAGGACATCCAAGGCGGCGACTACCTGCGCTTCATGCCGCCCCACTGCGATGGCGTGAACGCGCCCTTCATGGCGCTCAACCGCGGCAAGCGAAGCCTCGCCCTCGACCTCAAAAAGCCAAGCGGCAAAGCCACCTTTCTCAAGCTGATCTCCCGCTACGACGTGCTCATCGAGAGCTTTCGTCCGGGCGTGATGGAGAAGCTCGGCCTTGGCTACGAGACGCTCAAGCAAGTGAGCCCAAAGCTCGTGTATTGCGCCATCACGGGCTACGGCCAGACGGGCCCGCTCGCGCATCGCGCTGGGCACGACATCAACTACCTCGCGCGCGCAGGCATCCTCGGTTTGACCGGCCCGGACGCGGGCCCGCCGCAGGTCTTCGGGGTGCAGTTGGCCGATGTCGCAGGCGCGATGTCTGGCGTGCAGCAAATCCTCGCGGCGCTCTTGGCACGCGTGTCGACAGGGCAAGGTCGCTTCCTCGATGTCTCGATGTGCGAGGCGGCCATCCCCTACGGCGTGTTCGGCTTGATGAGCGCTGCCGTCGGCGATGAAGTCGCACAGGGAGGCAGTGCACTCGCGGGCTCGATCGCACCCTTTGGCACCTACAAAACCAAAGACGGACGCGCGATGGCGCTCGGCGCACTCGAGCCGAAATTCTGGGCTGCGTTCTGCACGATGGTGGGCTTTGATCCCGACATGAGCGCGCTCATGGCAGGGCCACACCAGGTGGCGCTCAAGGCGCAGCTCGCGACGCTCTTCGCGAGCCGAGACTTCGCGGAATGGAAGGCCATCGCGGAGGAATCAGACTGCTGTTTGGAGCCCGTGCTCACGCCCGAAGAGGTGTTGGAGGATGCCGAGCATCGCGCGCGTGGAAGCGTGCGTGAGGTGAATGGCGTGACGCTCGTGGCGGTGAGCCCAGGGCTCAGCGAAGCGGACTTTGAGAAACCCGCGCCCACGCAGGGTCAACAGGGGCGTGCGGTGTTGACCGAGGCTGGGTTCACTGCGGAGGAAGTCGAAGCGCTGCTGCGCGAGGGCGTGATGCGTATCGATGGCTAGCCGCAGCCGATGTCATTTCGACATGAAATCGACATGATTGTCGCCTGATTTTAATCATCTCGATTCTGGCGCAACGAAGTAGCCCACCGCATCCAAGCACACCGTGCCCTGGGCATTCGGGTTCTTCACGCGGACATAGCGGAACGTCTCGCGCTCGAACTGGTCCACATCGATCTGCATCGAGCCGACGACGTCTGCGCCCACGCGCGTTTGGTCTTCGTTTCGCCGAATCAGCACATCCACGCGGTAGGCCGCCGAGCCCTCGCGCACCACGATGTTGAGGTCGGGTGTCGCGCCGTGATCGGTCTCGACGATCTGTCCATTCGGCAGCTCGAGAAGGATCTTTCCGCGCGGGCTTATCTCGGCGCACTGACCATCGGGCGCGCCCAACGCATTCGTCGGATCGCGCGTGCGGTCGGTGCCCGTGACCATGCGAAACCACTCTTGCGTGGGCACCACGGGCGCATCGCTTCCTGCATCGGGGATGCCCGCATCGGGGATGACAGGCACAACCGGAGCAGGCGGACGTGTCGCGACGTAGGCGATGCCTGCGCCCGCACCCAACGCGAGCATGGCACCGAGCGCATAGAGCGGCGCGCGACTCGTGGGCAGCGTGTCATGTGGTGCAAGGTTCGGTGAGACCGGAGGGCGCTCGACCGAGGGCGTAATCGCGAGCGATTGCATGCGCTCACCGCCGAGAAACTCTTCGAGAAAGATGCGCACCGAGGGCGTGCGATCGGCCGCAACCTTCGTCAGCGCGCGATAGATCGCGTTGCGCTTGTGCGCGGGGAGGCTCTGCGTTGCGGGGAAATCATCGAACGAGGGAGGCGCTTTGGTGATGTGCGCGGTGGCCCACTCAAGCGGGGTCTTGGCCTCGTAGATGCGCCTTCCGACCAGCATCTCAAAGACGATCAGCGCGAAGGCATAGACATCGGAGCGCTCGTCGACAGGTCGCGCCTCGAGTTGCTCGGGGCTCATGTAGGCGGGCGTCCCGACGATCAAACCCTCGCCTGTGATGTCGGATTTCTCACCCTCCTCATCCGACCTTTTGGCGATCCCGAAATCGAGCACCTTGGCGAACTCACCCTCATCGACATTCTGCGCGAGGAGGATGTTGTCGGGCTTGAGGTCGCGGTGAACGATGCCGCGACGATGCGCTTCGATGAGCGCGCCGCCGACCTGCCCCACGATGCGATCGACCATCGCAAGCGGCATGGGGCCGCCCTCGATCGCCTTGGTCAGCGAGCGCCCATCGATGAACTCCATCGCGATGTAGAGGCGACCATCGGCCAGGCCTCCAAAGTCGTAGAAGCGAATCGTGCTCGGGTGATTGAGCTGCACGACGAGCTCGCACTCTCGATAGAAGCGCGCGCGCGTTCGCTCATCGGTGAGCTCTGTGCGCAGTACCTTGAGCGCGACGGGACGCATGGCGTTGCCCATCTGCTGCTCCGCGAAATAGACCTTCCCCATCCCGCCTTCGCCGAGCACGCGCTTCACCAAATAGCGGCCCTCGACGAGCGTTCCAAAGAGCGGGTCGCGCTGCGCACGATCGGCCGCAAGGTCGGCACCGCAGCCTGAGCAGAAGCGTGCGTGATCAGGGTTTTGGTACGAACACGCAGAGCAGACGAGCGCCATAAAGTCCTGCGAACCTATCTGCTTTGCGTGAGCGTCGAAACAATCATGCGTTCACGACGAAGCAAGCGACGCCGCCCTCGCCATCGCAGGCAACGAGGTCGCCGCCTGGGAGCCACGCGAGGTCAGTCACCTCCGCAGGCATCGATGCAAACGCGAGAGGACGCGTGCCCTTCTTCGGCTCCCAGACGAAGATCGAGCCATCCTGGCTGGCCGTCGCAAGCAGGCCCTTCTTCGGATGAAAGAGCACCTTGGTGATCGGCTTTCCGTGTCCCGCGAGCTGCTGTGGCGCTGTGCCCTCGGGGCCCTTGCCGCTGAAGTTCCAGACGCATGCCGTCGCATCGCCGCTCGTTGCAAGCTGCGTCCCGCCCGCATCCCACGAGAGCGACTTGGGCTTGCCCGGATAGCCACTCATCTCCGAGTCGTGCGTTGTCGTGAGTCGCCAAAAATGCACGGCGCAGTCTTGTGTTCCGCATGCGACAACCTTCTCATCGGGGCTCCACGCAATCGCGATGAGCGAGCCCTTCCATGAGAGATATTTCGCGCGCTCACCGCTGCCTGGCCTGTACGTGCGAAGCCCTCCGTACGCAGCAATCGCGACCTCCGTGTTCTTGCGATTCCACGCAAGGCCCGCAATCGTCGAGGGCGCCGCCTCGATGCGATGAAGGAGCTTTCCCGCGCGGTCCGCGAAGCAGAGTGTCTTGCCTGCGGCAATCGCGATGAATGCGCCGTTGGCCGAGAACGCAAGGTGTTCCACCCATGCGCGCGCCTTGCGTCCCTCGACAAGCGTGGCCTCAAGCACGGCCTTCTCGGTGCCGGTCTCTGCATCGAGAAAGTGCGCGAGACCATCGTTGCCGCCGCTGACGATGACGCCCTCATGCGCATCGAGTGCGAGCACGCCGCCCTTGTTCACCTCGCGCCCAAATCGAAGCGCACCCGTCCGTGCGTCGAAGCCACTCACGCCACCTGCGCCGTTGCCGACGACAACCACTTTGCCTTGTGCCGCAACGCTCAAACAGGTTGCGAAGTCGGCGGCATCGCCGCGCCAGCGGTATTCGAGATCATCCATGCGCGGCTTCCTATCGTGCGCACTTCGTTGGCTCAACCAATGCGGATGGGTGCTCAGTCCAGTTCTCGACGACTTTGCACATGCAACACGATTGCGATAGAGGCGGCCGCACATGAAGCCGGTTCACGTCCATCACGGAGCCAAGCGACACAAGCCGATTGGCTCGTGGTGGCTTGTTGCGGGTGCGTTGACGCTCGGCCTGCAAGGAGCGGCGGCGGCGCAAGAGGCGCCAGCAGAGACGCGTGCACTCACGCCGCCTCGCCTGCTCGATGCCAATGCGCCGGTGATCCCTGAGGGCGTGGAGGATGTGGAGCCCGTGGTGCTCGTGCACCTTGTCGTGGAGGCCGACGGGCATGTCGGCGATGCGCATGCGGAGGTGCCCCACGATCCCATCCTCGATGCCGCTGCGATCGAGGCCGTCCGCACCTGGACGTTCGAGCCTGCGCGCGAGGGCGATCGTCCGATCCGTGCGGCGGTGCGCGTGAGCGTTCGCTTCCAATCGCCCATCCCGCACTTTGATCTCGCGGGGAGCCACACGGGGTTTGGCGAGGGTGTGGAGTCGCTCAATCACGAGCACATCGCAGAGGACTCCCACGCGCTTGAGGAGGACCCTGAAGAGCCACTCGCCGCGGATGCTCCGACCTTCACCGCGGAGGCCAGAGTGGACCGAGACACGGTCGCGGATCGAAACCGCGCGGCCTCCTCGTACGAGCTCGATCGCAACTTGCTCGACGCAGCACCGCATGCCGATGCCGCATCGATGTTGAACTCCGCACCGGGGCTCTTTGTGACGCGTCCCGAGGGCGATGCTGTCGCACCGCGCATCATGCTGCGAGGCTTCGATGCGGAGCATGGACAAGACCTCGCGATCAACGTCGCGGGCATTCCGATCAACCAGCCCTCGCACCTGCACGGTCAGGGCTATGCGGACATGGGCTTTGTGATCCCCGATGTGGTGCGTCGCATCCGCGTGACCGAGGGTGTCTACGATCCGCGGCAGGGCGATTTTGCAACAGCAGGCTCGGTCGATCTGGACCTCGGCGTCGAGACACGCGGCACACGACTTCGCGCGGGCTATGGCTCCTTCAACGGCGTGCGCGCGCTGGCACTTTGGGCCCCCGTGGGCGAGCGCACCGAGACCTTCGCCGCAGTGCAATTCGCACGCACCGATGGCTTCGGTCAGGGCCGTGAGGGCTTGTCCGCGAGCGGCTTAGGCCAAGCGGTGTGGGGCGATTCACGTCTCCGCACACGCGTCTTTCTGGCCATGAGCGCTGCACGTTCCGGCATCGGCGGGGCGTTGCGTCGAGAGGATGTCTACGCCGGTCGCATCGGCTTCTATGACGTCTATCCCGTGACTGCGGCGCAGAACCAGAGCGCCTTCTCTGCGCGCGCACTCGGCGGTGCAGAGCTGACCTCCACAGGTGCAGATGGCAGCCAGCTGCAGCTCGGCCTCTTCGCCGGTTGGACGACCTTTCGTCATCAAGCGAACTACACGGGCTACACCCAGATCTCGATGACCGACCCGACATGGCGCGGCCGCGGCGACATCATCGAGCAGACGAATGACGTCTTTCACGCAGGGCTGAATGGCCATTTTCGGACCTCCGAATTTCGCCCTTGGGATTGGTTGAACGGCACGTTCGAGGTTGGGATTCAGAGCCGTGTCGATGTCACGGAGCAGAATCAGAATCTCATTCAACTGCCGGTCAATCGCACCTGGGATCAACGTGTCGATGCGAGCCTCGAGGGCGTCGACATTGGCGCCTACGCCGACCTTGATCTCCACCTCGGCGAGCATGTGCGACTGCGCGGTGGGGCACGCGCCGATGTGCTCTTTTACAGCGTCGATGATCGCCTCGGAAACCGCATCCCGAGCTTTCGTCCCGAGACGTACATCATGGGTTACCGACGCTCGGCCTCGGGCGTTGCAGCCGGGCCGCGCGTGACGCTGGAGTGGGCGCCCGTGCATGAGCTCACGCTCTCAGCCGCCTACGGCGAGGGCTATCGATCACCGCAGGCGCGGCAGCTCACCGATGGCGAGAGCGCACCTTACGCAAAGGTGTGGTCGGGCGATGTCGGAGCGCGCATGCGCTTTGGCGATGCAGACCAATTGCAGGTGGCGGTGTCGGGCTTTCTCACCAGCGTCTCGCGCGATGTGGCCTTCGACCCCGACGAAGGAAGGCTTGAGCCCTTGGGGCCCTCCACGCGCATGGGTGCCGCGGCCCAGGTCCGCTTTGAACCGTGGCGATTTCTCACCACGGCACTCTCGGCCACCTACGTGCGCGCCACGCTCGATGCGCCGCCTGTGCCGACGCTGGAGCAACCCACGTCTGCCTATGTGGCAGGGCAGCTCTTGCCCTACGTCGCGCCCTTCGTGTTGCGGGCCGATGTGGGCGCGCATGAGGACCTCTTCGAGATCGATGGCCATCCCGTGAATGCACGCCTCGGTGTGGGCCTCAGCGTGCTCTCGTCACGGCCCCTTCCCTACGGTGACTACGCGAACCCGATCGGCCTCTTGGATGCCGCCGTGAGTGCGAGCTACCGAGGCATCACGCTGGGCATCGAGGCATTCAATCTGACGAACAGCCAATACGCTGCAGCCGAGTATTCGTATGCATCGGATTGGCAGGATGAGCGCTTTCAGAATCAGCCGAACGGCGTGCCCTCACGCCTGCCGACGCGCCACTTCTCCGCGGGTGCCCCGCTGACCCTCATGGTGCAGCTCGGCGTGGAGTTTCAATGAATCGCTCCGCACTCCGCATCGCATCGAGACTCGCCAGCCTGGGCATGTTGCTCTCGCTCGGCTGCACGGAAGTTGGCGCAACCCATCTGCAGATTCCGATGATCGTCGAAGGCACCGCGCCCTCGGCCATTCGCGTGGGCGAATACGAGGTGGAGGTCGAAGAGGCACGCGTTGCATTTGGGCCTCTTTACTTGTGCACGAGTCGTCTTCCGGACGTCGACATCTGCCCTGCGGCCATCGCTGAGAACCTCACGACAACGAGCTTCGACGCACTCGCCGATGCACCCACCCAGGCCGGCACACTCCAAGGCTTCACGCAGGTCTCGCGCTCGGCGATGTGGGACTACGGCCGCACCTGGCGCATCGCAGATGCACGTCCGCAGGCCTCCGCACAGGCGGTCGACGGCGCGCACTCGGCGGTGATGGTTCTTGCGGCAACACACCTTGGAGAGACCAGACATTTCCGCTTCGTGCTCGATGTCGATGGTGGCAGTCAGCCAAGTGGCACGACCGCCGTACGCGCCCGACTCACCGAGCAGGCACTCACACCGGTCCTTCGAGCAGTGCACGTGCGCTTTGACCCAACACTCTGGGCCTCGATGGTCGACTACGACACGCTCTGGGAGTTGCCAGTCTCCGAGCTGATCGCGGTGCCCACAGGGCATCCCGCAGAGAACGCGCTGCGCCTCGCAATGGTGCTCAATGCACTGCCGACATTTCGCTGGGTCAGCGAATAAGACGAACACGCGCTGGGTCAGCGAATAAGACGAACACGCGCTGGGTCAGCGAATAAGACGAACACGCGCTGGGTCAGCGAATAAGACGAACACGCGCTGGGTCAGCGAATAAGTCGAACACGCGCTGGGTCAGCGAGTAAGGCGTGACATGCAACCTTTTGGTTGCGTAGGCGTCGCCGTATTTAAGGGGATTTAATCGAAGGTTGGTCGCTTTCTCCGGTACGACGCAGGGCATGAACCATCTTCGTCTCGCTTGCTTGATCGCGCTCATCACCACCCCTGTTGCGTGTGGCTCGCCTGCGATGGAAGCGGCCGATGCCTTTGCTGGCGCGGACACATCGGTGGCGCTCGATGCGCTCGAGGGCGATGCCGCAGCGCCAAGCGATGCGGGTAGGGATGCGGCCTTGGAGAGCGATGCCGGCAGTGACGCACCGCCTTCGACCGACGCGGGCAGCGATGCACCCTCTTCGAGCGATGCAGGCCTGGTGCTCGCCAGTGGGCATCTGCGTGGGCGCGTTGTTGAAGCACTCACGCTCGACTCGGTGCCTGTCGCCAACGCGGTGCTGCGGGCGTCGAACGGCGTCTCCGTCACGACAGGCGCAGACGGCACCTTTGATCTCGTTGGTATTCCCGCAGGCGCACGCATTGCGATTGAGGTCACACCGCCTCGTGGGGCGCTCACGTATTCGAGCACACAGCTTCTGATCAACATGCCCGCGCGCGGCGATGTGCGCGCGATGGCGCGTCTTCTTCGTGGCTGCAGCACCGTTGTGAACCTTGCGGGCGGCGAGCGGACAAGGCCCTTGGGCGCGTGCGGATCACGTGGTGCGCTCGTGGGTGTTGAGCTCCCGATGGGTGGCGTGGTGAACGCGGCCGGTGCGCCTGTTGCGCGTGTGCGCATGGAGATCGCAACCATCCCTGCGCTCGCAGGCGGAGAGCTCATCGGTGAAGCCTTCCTCGCGTTTCCGGGCGACATGAGTGCACGCGATGCGGCCGGAATGGATGCATGGCTTGAGAGTCGGGGCGCGGCCGAAGTGAGGCTCTTCGACGACGCGACAGGCGAGCCCGCACAGCTTGCTTCGGGACGTGAAGCGACTCTCACCTTGCCTGCATCGCCAAGCAGCGTTGAAGATCGCGCGCTGCGTGTTTGGTCGTACAGCGAGAGCGCACACGCATGGGTCGAAGAGGGCCGTGGCGAGCTTGCGGTCGATGCTGCGTCGGGGCTTCTCATCACGCGCATGACGGTCCCGCATTTCTCCTGGTGGAACTCCGACCAACCCGCGACGCGTACGTGTCTGACGGGCCGCATTGCGGTCACCGGCGGCGTCTCGTTGGGCGCAACGAGCATGATGACGACAGGCGTCGACTACCTCGGAAGCAGCGCGGCCAGCATTGCGGCGGACGGCACCTTTCAAGTCTTTGCGCGCGCGAATTCGATCACGGATCTCACGCTTCACTCGGAGCTCGGACGTGGCCTCTTTCAGTCGGCGCGCATCAGCACGGGCGCACGGGATGTCTGTACCGATGTCGGCACGATCACGGTGGATTCGACGCGCATTCTCGGCTGCACACGCGGCCGCGTGGAGGATGCAGCGGGCGTCGCCATCGCCAATGCAGACATCACCGCAACGCAGCTTGGTCGCACGATTCAAGGCCGCAGCGGGAGCGACGGAAGCTTCTGTATTCCGCTTGTCGGCGGAGCGCGCGCAGTGGTTCGCGCAGAGTCGACCGATGCCTCCGGTGCGCCACTTCGGGGCGTGGTCTACGAGGCGCTCGCCGCACCCGGCAATGCATGCGGCGGTACGTGTACCGACCTTGGCGCCATCACGCTTCGCGCAGCCTCGTGCATCGTCGGCACCCTCTCAGATTTTGGCGGACCTGCAGCACGCGCATGGGTTCACGCGAGCGGGCGCGCAGGGTCTGGCTCCGCAACAACACGTGCCGATGGAACGTTCTGCGCGACTGTCCCCGCGGGCGAGAGCTACCGCGTGTACGGCTACGTGAATGAGGCCGGCGGCTCCAGTGCCGACATCGAGACGGTCATCGTCCCTGCCAGCGCAGGCTCGTGCGGAGCGCCCTCCACCTGCACACGCGTGACGATGACCACGGCCGATCTCGCCTGTGTTCATGGCGTCGCACGCGACGCGCTCGGGGCACCTGTCGCAGGTGCCACGGTGCGCGCACGGCCTGAGCGCAGCACGCGCTACGCAAGCACCATCACGGCCGCCGATGGAAGCTTCTGCGTGCCTGCTCGCGCGGGCGAGCGCGCCTCCATCGAGATCGTCAAAGAGACGCGCACCACACGCGACTACGAGGCCTTCACGGCCGACGTGGCCACTGGCGCTGCGATGTGCGGCGGTGCTGGATGCAGCGAGGTCGGCCCCCGCATCTTGCGTCGCGAGACCTTCGCCACCTGCATCCGCGGCCGCATCCTGGATCGCGGTGCGCCCGTGCGAACGCCCATCGAGGCCTACACCGTCGATCAAGTTGCCATCCTTCGTCCGCGTGAGGACGGACGCTTTTGCATCGAGGCCGACCCCGGCGTCTCCGCGCGCATCACGCTGCGCGACCCCAACACCACGGGCTGCGCACGCGACCGCGAGACAGCGTTGATGGCGCCTCCCGTGGCAGCACCCTCATGCATCGACGAAGAGCGCTGCGTCGATGTCGGCACGCTCGACTTCGCAGACTTCTGCGCAGCCTCCTGAGCCGATGCGGATTGAGCCGATGCGGATCGCGTACTTCACCGCAGGCACCGTGGGCGCAGGGCACCTTGTGCGCGGGGTGGCCCTGGGACGCGCGCTCTTGGATGCAGCGCCCGCGTCTCTTCACACCTATCGCATCTTCTCGCCGCCCTCTCCCTTCGCCCGCATCGCGGCGCCTTGGCTTGAGGAGGTCGCGATCGAGCCCGCCCTTCTGCGTTCGCCGGAGACGGCCAATGAGAGCGCGATTGCACGTGCACTTCATGCCTTTGCGCCCGATGTGATCGTCCTCGATCTCTTCTGGGTGCCGCTTGTCTTCGTCACGCTCTCCTGCCCCGTCCTGCTGCTCTTGCGCTCCGTTCCGCCAGCGTGGCTCGTCGGCCCATCGGAGGCGCGCTTCGATCCCCAACGCTATGCGCGCGTGTTCGCGATCGAGCCGGCCCCAGGCCTTGAGCGCTTTGAGTCGCTTGAGCCCATCGTCGTCACGCAAAGGTCTTCCGCACGCACGCGCGGCGAGCTCCTTTCGCTCTTGGGAAAGACCGATGGGCCCCTGCGCATGATCGTGCGTGGAGGCCTTCCCAGCGATCAGGATGCGCTTGAGCAAGCTGCACATGCGATCGACTCGGGCCCATGGACAACACTCGATCTGGCCACGCCCGATGCGCCCTTCCCTGCCGCCGAATGGCTCGCTGCGATGGAGCCCGGCGATCACCTCGTGGCGTGCCCTGGCTACAACCTCTACTGGGAGGCGCAGGCACTTGGTTTCGCCGCGCACACAACCTGGGTGCCTGTCCCGCGCAAGATCGATGACTCCGCGATGCGTGCGGCACGTCGTGTCCCTGTGCCCTCTTGCCGTGGTGCGGCCCAGCTCGCGCGCATTCTCATCGACGCGTTTGCGTGAGAAGCACATGCAACCTTTTGGTTGCGTATCGTGCAAGGTCGCGCGTGATCAGCAGCCGCACTGAGGCACATCGACACGCAACACCAAGCGCGGTGTCTGTGGGCTGCACGGCGGTGAGCGATGGATGGCGCCGAACCCCCGATTGCCCGAGAAGGCCTCGCCCTTGAGCACAAGGACATCCCCCTCGCCCGCGTAGCGCACCTTGGACAGGTCAGGCACGACGGCAAGATTGGCGGCATCGAGATCGAGATCATGGCGGCCCACTTGGTCGCGATGCGCGTGCTGGCTCTCGACCCACTCCGTGCCCTTGCCGACATAGGTGATGAGCGTGCGGAGCCCGATGAAGTCGACGTGGAACTTCCGGCACGCATCGTCTCGCACCTGACTCAGATGCACGCGCACATGGTTGCGCTTGGTCCAGCGCGCAAAGCGCGGAAGCAGGGCTTCGAGGTCGGCCTGCAGCAGCGTGCGTGCCTCCTCTGGAAGAGGCGCGAGAAGGTCGGGCAATGGGCATGTCGCGGGCGCGCCTTCCCACTCCAAGACGACATCCTTGCTGACGCCCACTCGCTCACTGCGCTGCGGCAACGACCACGATGTGAGTGCCGCGCGAAGAGACGCCTCCCGCTGGAGATAGGCCACGTTGAAGCGCGGACCCTCAATCTCGTTCAGCCCATCCCAGTCGCGCGCGAAGAGAGCACGCGGCGCGGCCTCTCGGCCCTTGGAGGCAATCTGCGTCAGCGCATTTTCGTTCATCGCAGAACGCTAGTGCACACAGACTGCAGACGCAACACGGTTGCAATACTACCAATGTCGCACTAAGAGATAGCGCATGCGCGACATCATTCAGCTCGTCTCCACCTCCGGCTCTGGCTACGCGTACGTGACCTCGAAGAACAAGCGCACCAAGCCCGAGAAGCTTCAGATGAAGAAGTTCGACCCCGTCGTGCGCAAGCACGTGCTCTTTGTGGAGAAGAAGATCTCGAGGGGCTGAAGGAGTGTCGATACATCGACGCGGGTGATGCTCCCACGTCGGTTTTTCGACACTCCAACTGAGGAACCGCGCGAGCGATTGAGCGACAAACTCTGAGCTCTACGCATCCTCGAAGATGCGCAGTCGTACCGACGCATCTTCGGCAAGCCCATAGACATCAACCAACGCCCGCTGAGCCAGGTGTGCAAAGAGCGCATCTGGCTCGCTGCGTTTGAGGGTCCGTGTGTAGTTCGGATGGGCCTCCGTGCCGTGCGAGAAGCCGAGCAGTTGAAGGCGCCGGATCCGCGGGCGCGCAGCGCTCCCAAGCCACTCCATGACAAAGCGCCCCGCGGCGGCTTCCACGCGTTGCTCTGAGCCCTCCAGCATGATCTGCACGTAGGCCTCGGATGGCGCGTCCGCCTCGAGAATCACATACCCGTTCTCGCACGCGCGGATGGAACCAAGCGCCTCACCGATCCGCTCCACGTCTCTGAGGCACACACGCTGCACAAGCTCAGGGCCGTCCACGTCCACCACTGCGAAGCCGTGTGCCAGCGCAAGGTTCAGGGCATCCTCACGTTGGTCGATGTCGGTGGGGTCGACCTCCAGCCAGCCGCAGTGCTCGCGCACTTGCGCGCCAAGACCACCAAGCGCGCGGCGAAGCGCCGTCCAGTAGAGCGACGTCGCGGCGGTGCACACGCGATGGCCCTCCTGCAGACGCACGGCCTCCTGCGGGCTGAGTGAGGGAAGGACTCGCACGATGCGAAGAGGCCAGACCTCGACCTGTGCTTCCCGTGCCGCTTCACGCCGCGACTCTTCTTTCATCCAAGTTGCTAGCACACAGCGTTTGCAGATGCGACAGAGTTGCAGTACGAGTCCGCCCTCTAAGGAGGTTCTCCATGTCACGTGTCTGTGCACTCACCGGCAAAGCCTATTTGCGCGGCAACAAGGTCTCTCACTCCAACCGCAAATCCATCAAACACAGCCAGGTCAACCTGCAGTGGAAGCGTGTCTGGGTCCCGAGCGAAGGGCGCTTTGTGCGCATGCTGCTCTCGACCTCGGCCCTGCGGACGATGACCAAGCTCGGCGTCGAGAAGGCGCTTCGCAAAGCGCTCGCGAAGGCTCAGTGATGCAGGTGACGCCTCTCGAAATGGATGCGCTCAAGCGCCTTCCCGTCACGGTGCTCTCGGGCTTTCTCGGCGCGGGAAAGACCACGCTGCTCAACCACATCCTGACCAATCGCGAGGGCAAGCGCGTGGCGGTGATCGTCAACGACATGAGCGAGGTCAACATCGACGTGCAGCTCGTCGCGGGTGGAGGCGCAAACCTCTCGCGCACCGAGGAGAAGCTCGTCGAGATGTCGAACGGGTGCATCTGCTGCACGCTGCGCGACGACCTTCTCGCGGAGGTGGCCAAGCTCGCTGCGGAGGGCCGCTTCGACTACCTCCTCGTCGAATCGACTGGCATCGGTGAGCCGCTCCCTGTCGCGCAGACCTTCACGTTTCGCGATGAGGCGGGCAAGAGCCTCGCGGATGTGGCGCGCCTCGACACGCTGGTGACGGTCGTCGATGCGCACAACTTCCTGAGCGAGTACCAGTCCACCGACTCGCTTCCCGATCGTGGCATCGGTCTCTCGGAGGAGGACGATCGCAGCGTCGTCGACCTCCTGGTCGATCAGGTCGAGATGGCCGATGTGATCGTGATCAACAAGGTCGACGCCGTGAGCGCAGACGACCTTCAAAAAGTCGAAGGGCTTCTGCAGAAGCTGAACCCCGACGCACGACGCGTGCGCGCATCCTTTGGCAAGGTGCCGCTCGATGAGCTCCTCAACACGCATCGCTTCAACCTGGAGAAAGCACAATCGAGCGCAGGCTGGATGAAGGAGCTTCAGGGCACGCACACGCCCGAGACGGAGGAGTACGGCATCACCAGCTACGTCTGGCGCGCACAGCGTCCCTTTCATCCCGAGCGGCTCGATGCCGTGCTCCAGAGCGAGTGGACGGGCGTGCTGCGCAGCAAGGGCTTCTTCTGGCTTGCGACACGCGATGCGGAGGTGCTCGGCTGGAGCCAGGCAGGCAACCTCGGTAGCCTCGAACGGGCCGGTTTCTTCTGGGCAGCGATGGATGCCTCGCAGTGGCCCACCGACGAGGCCGAGGTCGCGAAGATTCGCGCGAACTGGCACCCCGTCTGGGGCGATCGCAAGCAGGAGTTGGTCGTCATCGGCTACGCCGCGAAGATGAAGCGGCAAGAGCTGGAGGCGCGGCTTGAGGGCGCGCTGCTCACCGATGCGGAGATGGCGAGCCCGGAGACCTGGGCCCTCATGCCGGATCCGCTGCCAGGCGAGCCGATCACGGACGAGGACGAGGAGAGCGACGCATGAGTCAAACCAACCATGGGCCCGTCTGGGTCGCGCTGAGCGCGGCTGCGATGCTCTCCGCATGCGGTCCTTCAGTCACACCCGTCGACCCTTGCGCGCCACACGGCGAGTCTCACGGAGACCACTGCGACTGCGACCCTGGCTACCGCGAACAAGACATGATGTGCGTGCCCCGCCTCATGCCCGACGCAGGCGCCTCCGACGCAGCGTTCGGCGCAGAGGACGCCCCCGCCGATGCCTTCGAGGCCGGCTGCGGGCCAAACGGCACGAGCCACGGAAGTCACTGCCACTGCGATGCGGGCTATGTCGAGATCGCGGGCCGTTGCGTGCTGCCACCCATGTGCACTGGCACGGACGACTCCCTTGAGATGAACGACACGCCCGAGACGGCGACGGTTTGGTCGCGAGAGACGCCCACGCGAATGCTCTACTCGTGCATCGCCAACGAGGATTGGTTCCGCGTCTCCTTGGCAGCAGGTGAGCGCCTGCAGGTCGACGCCACCTTCTCGCATGCAGCCTCCGACATCGACGTCTACCTCTTCGCGCCGGGGGCCGATGTCGCGCACGACGCGCCGCTCGCAACGGCGGATTCGACCACGGACAATGAGTCTCTCTCCTACGCAGCCAGCGCCGCCGGCGACTACTTGCTCTTGGTGTCCGGCTACAACAATCGCGAGACGAGCTACGGCCTCGCATTGAGCTTCTCTCCCGCGATGTGACGCCCCTTGTAGGAGAAAGACGGGTCAGCTCTCGGCACGAAAGGCCAGGAGCTGACCCTTTCTCGTTCCGACCACGATGCACTCCTCACTCCAGGCCAGCGTGCTCACCTCTCCCTCGATCTGAGAGGCGTGAAGGCTCGCATCCTCGGCAGCGGCATCGACCATGAAGAGGCCGCCGGCCTGCGTTGCCATGAGGAGCCGTGGGTGCGTCGGATGGAAGCAAACGGACGTGGTCGGCGTCCCGTCATGCGCAAAGAGAATGGGCTCCGCGTTCTGGGCAGTGCCGTCTCGGAGAATCCACACCACGCCGAGGTCGAGACCGCTCGTCGCGAGCAAGACGCCGTCGGGCGAGAAGGAGAGGCTCTTGGGGGTGCGCACATAGCCACTCAAGGGTCCCGCCTGCCGATCACGCAGCCTCATGATCCGAAGGTGCGTGTCCTGGCCCGCAAGCGCCGCGACGCCGCCTGCACGGCTGATGACGGCCCGCCGAATCTGCGTTCGAAGCGGGAGTTCATCGCGGTCCTCGAGAGAGTTCGGGTCGAGCAGCGAGACGAAGTTTCCGCGGGCGACCAAGGCGAGAGGCACACCCGCTTCGTCTGGCCCGACATCGAGCGCGAGAATCGCAGAGGGCAACTTCACCATCTCGCAGCTGCTGCCGCGGACCACCGCAAGGGTGCGACCTCCGCCCGCGAGGAGGTGGTCGTTGGTGACGAACGCGAGCTGATCCACCCAACCCGGAAGTCGGGCTTGATGGAGGAGCTCTCCGCTCGCGCTCCAGAGACGAACAAAGCCATCCATCCCACCGGTCGCAATGAAGCGATCGTTCGGTGAACGCGCTGCGGCCAGGAGTCCATCGGCATGCGCTGCGACCCTGCAATGAAGGGTTCCCGTCTCCGCGCTGCGGAACTCAAGCAACCCCTCACCAAGCGCCACCGCGAGCACCGGGTCACGGGCGCCAATGAGTCGATGGATGGCGACAGGCTGGCCCTCGCAAGCCATGCAGAAGTCGTCACGCAGGGGTCGTTTCAACATGTGCGGAACTCGTCTTCCAGGGGCATGCAGGAGGGGGGCTCGGAAGGCGGACTCCCTGCGTCTCGCGGCCGTCGAAAAGCTGTTACCACGTGGTAACAGCCTCCAATTGGTCGTTTCCGCAGGGAAAACAGCGTGCGGCCTGGCGACCCCTGCTCAACGTGCGATATGAATACAATAGGACAAAAAAGAGGCGCGCTGCCCTACGTCGCGCGCACCGAGAACGCCGTCGCTTTGACGCGCTGTCGGAGCCGGAAGTGCTCGCCCAGGCCACCGAGGAGAAGCACCAAGACACCGGCCCACTCCAACGCGTGAAGGTCGCCTTGAAGGTGTCCGAGGGCGACGAGCGACGAGCCAAGGGCTGCCATCGCGATGGGCCACGCCCTGCGACTTCGCCATGACCGCCATGCACTGATCGCGAGCGAGGCTCCAAGGGCCAGCACGAGCAAGACGAGGTGCTGCGTCTCCGTCAGGCCGAAGCCAAGCCCGACCAACGAGAGCACCTTTGCGTAGGTCGTGACGCAGGCCGGACATACGGCGCACGCGAGGACTGGGAGAAGGCTCGACCACAGCGTCGGAGAAGCCGCGGGTTGCTCCTTCGAGACCTCGTCGTCGAAGCGAATCGGAGCGCGGTGCGCGGCGCAGTCGCAGCCAAGCTGACGGTGCTGGGGAGCGCTCATGGCTGCGAGCTCGCGTCGGGACGAGACTGAACGAAGCATTGTGCGAACCCGGCGTTCAGCTTCGCTCGGTCGAGGTTGCGCCCAATGAAGACGAGGTTGCTCGTGCGCTTGGCGCTACCCCAGGCTTTGCCCTCCGTGCTGTCGAGCAGCATGTGGACCGCCTGAAAGACGGCGCGCCGCTCCGAGCCCGCGATGCTCAGGATGCCTTTGGTGCGAAAGAGGTCTGCACCCTGCTCGCGCAGCAGCTTGCCGAGCCAGGCGTTGAATCGGGCGCCGTCGAGGGGTGTCTCCGTGTGGATCCCCACCGACGTGACCTCATCGTCGTGGCTGTGCCCCGCAGCAAACTCCCTCTCGGTCAGCGCGCTGAGCGCTTTGCCGTCGCGCTGAATCTCCAAGTTGAACTCGCTCGGAAGATGTTGTGTGTAGAGGCCGATCCTCCCGGCACGCGCGACTTCAAGCGTGGCCCGCGTTGGACCCGTGAGATGCAGCGTGACGTTTGCCGCACCGTCGAGCGCAACGTGGGCACCATCGCGTGCGGTCACGCTTGGGTTGGACCAGATGCGCAGGGCTCGCTCGCGTGCCGCGAGTTCCTCGGCGGCCTCGCCGCGCTCCAGGTGCATCGCAACCCATTGCATCGAGGGGTCGGGGCCCTCGCCCAGCGTGAGCGTGTACGCGCCAGGTTCGACCTCGAAGGTTCCGGCCCACTCGAAGGGGTACTCGCTCTCGAGGAATGTCGGCTTGGTCAGAAGGGCGCGCTCCAGATCGAATCCCCCGATGTCGAGCACGTCCGCGATGGGGACGTTGGCTTGCCGCGCGCGCACGATCCGAGTCAGCGCATTCATCCCGCGGATCCTTCGCTCGAGGGACTCAAGCTCCGCCTCGCTCACGAGGTCCGTCTTGTTCAGGATGAGCACGTCGGCGAAGGCGACCTGCTGCTTGCACTCACTCGATTCATCGAGGTGAAGGAGCACGTGTTTGGCGTCCACGAGGGTGACGATGCCATCGAGCTGAAAGAGGCTCTCGATCTCCGGGTCTACAAAGAATGTCTGCGCGACGGGGCTCGGGTCGGCCATGCCCGTGGTCTCGATGAGCACGTGATCGAACTTGTCGCGGCGCTTCATCAGGTTGCCGAGGATGCGGATCAGGTCGCCACGCACGGTGCAGCAGATGCAGCCGTTGTTCATCTCGAAGACTTCCTCGTCCGCGTTGATGACCAAGGCGTGATCGATGCCGATCTCGCCGAACTCATTCTCGATCACGGCGATCCGCTTGCCGTGCTGCTCGGTGAGGATGCGGTTGAGGAGGGTTGTCTTGCCTGAGCCGAGAAAGCCGGTGAGCACCGTGACTGGAATTTTCGCCATGCGGGTTGCTATCGCGACATAGTTGCAAAAGCAACTCTGTTGACTTCAGAGCATTCCAACGAGGACCGTGATGCCCAGCGTGATGCTGAGAAGTGAGGCTGCAACGCCCACCACGCGCTTGGCGTTGCCCTCTCGCTTCAGGCTCCAGGCGATGGGGTTTGCGATGACTACGGTGAGGAGAACCATGCCGAGGATCGTCCCAAGCCCAAAGAGGGCGAGGTAGAGCGACGCAAGCCCACGCGAGCTGATCGTGGTGGCTGTCAACAAGCCCACACCCGCCGAGCCGGCCAGGCCGTGAATCAACCCAACGGCCATGGGTCGCAGTGTCTGAAGAAGACCTGTCTTGCCCTGCGGCACATCCTCGCGGTTGCCTGGAGTTCGCTTGAGATTCCAGAGGCCGACGCCAATCAACATCGCGGCGACGAGAAGCTCCGCAGCCTCCTCGAAGGCAGCCGATGGGTGAAGTTGCGCGAGGACGATCAGGAGGCCAATCGCGAGGAAGGAGACGGTGTGGCCAGCACCCCAGAGCGCCGCGATGCGCGCAGCCCTCCAGACGCCTGGCTCACGCTGCAGAAGGGTTGTCACCACGGCCACATGGTCGGCGTCGGACGCATGGCGGAGGCCGAGTGCGAAGCCCCAGAGGAGCACTCCCCAGCCTGTTGCGCTGGTCACGAGACCGCACCGGGTCGAAGACACACTCGGGGTGAAGACATGGGAGCGAGGTAGCCCCGGCGAGACACTGTTGCAACACAATTGCAAAAGAGATGTCGTCCGCTTGCGTAGTTGAATCTGTAATGCGACAAAGTTGCGAAAGCGCTCACGCGCTGCTTCGGCAAGGTCCGACCCAACCATCTCCTTGAGGCTCTTCATGAACATCTCGTCCTCCGCGCGCTCCCTCACGGGACTCGGTCTCACGCTCTCCTTCGCTGGCGCAATGACTGGCTGTCCCAGCACGCCCACAGGCGATTTGGTTGTCTCGCTTCAGGCGGAAGACACCATCGCCGAAGGGCTCGCCGCAGGGACAGGCGATGAGCAGATCACCGATGGCTGGGCCATCACCTACACGAAGTTCATCGTCGCCCTCGGACACGTGCACGTGCAGCAGGCGGGCGGTGCGGTGAACGAAGTGGAGATGGACACGCTCGCAGACCTGCGCTCGGTGAGCTCCGCAGGCCGCCCCGTGCAGACGCTCACTGCGCTGCCGACGGGCCGCTACACGTTCGAGTACGACACGCCCATCGCGAGCGCAGACATGACGCGCGATGCCAGCGTGAGCGCTGCGGATCAGGCGCGGATGGTCGCCGAGGGCTGCACGTACTTGATTCAAGGAACCGCCACGCGGGAGGCGCGCTCGATCGCTTTCGACTTCTGTCTCGCCGCCGAGACCGTGCTTGAGTGCTCGGCGATGGAAGGGGCCGAGGGCATCGTGATCAACTCCGGAAGCAACAGCGCCGCGATGACGCTGCACGGCGACCACCTCTGGTTCAACGGCTTTCCCGATGGCGACGAGGGCGTCGTGCTGCGTCGCGCTGGCTGGCTCGCGCTCGTGGATGACCGCACGGGGATGGACGGCATGCTGACGAATGCAGACCTCACAGCCACGCCCGTGACCGTGCTCGACCCAACGCTCTACTCGCTCACCGGCGCGCCGAGCGTGGACGGAATGCCCATCACGAATTTGCTTCAGTACGCGCGTGCGCAGGTGACGACGCAGGGCCATCTCAACGGCGAAGGCGAGTGTCTGGCGAACGGCATGGGACACGATCACGGCGCCTGATCGCATCCTCCGAGCGCACGACGTGGGTGTTGGCATTCAAGGTGTCAGCACCCACACTGCTTTGGTGATTGCCATCCGAACCCTCGCCCTCTTCGTCGTCCTCGCGCTCATCCCGAGTTGCTATTTCACGCGCTCGCCCTCGCGCCCAATTCCTGTTCTCTCCTTCCGCAATCCACGCCTTGCAGAAGGCAGCCATTGCTTGGTCGTCTTCATTCCGGGCTTCTTGGATTCTCCGGATAGCTATCTCGACCACGGGTTTCCGCAGGACCTGATCGGTAGCGATGCACCTTGTGATGCCGTCGGCGTCGACCTTCACTTTCGCTATTACAGCGATGTGGGCGTTGCGGACATTCTCTATGAGGAGGTGCTCCAACCTGCGACGGCGCGCGGCTACGACGAGATTTGGTTGGTGGGGATTTCGATGGGCGGGCTCGGCACCTTGCTGACGGCCTCGCAGTACAGCGAGTACGTCGACGGCATCATCTTGCTCGCGCCCTTCGTCGGCGATGAGGGCGTGCTTCGCACCATCGAAGCCCAGGGTGGTGCGGCCTCGTGGACACCGCCTGCGGGGACCGATGCGAGCGTGTGGACGGCCGACAATTACACCGCGAAGATCTGGTCGTGGCTGCGCGGCTACCACACGCATCCTGAGTCACGACCTCCGCTCTACATCGGCTGGGGTGTGGATGATCGACTCGGTGCGGCCGATCGCTTGCTCGCGAACTTGATGCCGGAAGATCACGTCTTCTCGCAGCCGGGCGGGCACAACTGGGCCACGTGGCGACCGCTCTGGCGTCAGGTGCTCTCGCAGGTGCCAGTGGGTCACCTCGCGCAGCCGCGTTCGTCGGGGGGTGCGCGACCTTCGCGGGCCGAGTGATACCTGCCTACGTCGAACGTTGAATGAGTACGATGGCGACCTTGGAGGTCGTTGTGCGCCCATCTCTTTTGCGTTCGTCCGGTCTGGTCTTCATCGCATCCCTCACCGCGTCACTTGGCTGCGCGGATGGGCGTCCCCCTGTGTTCGATGGCGGCCCGCGACGCGACACCAACCTCACCGATCGCGATGCCCCAGGTGTGGTGCTGATCGACGCAGCCACACGCTGTGGTGACAACGCGATTCAATCGCCCGAGGAGTGCGAGGGCGACAACCTCAATGGTCAGACATGCGTCTCACTTGGCTATGCCGGTGGGACACTCTCGTGTGCGGGCTGCACCTTCGACAAGTCGCTCTGTACAGAAGCGCGTTGCGGCAACGGCGTCATCGACTCGGGCGAGGCCTGCGATGGCATTCAGTTGATGGGCGCCACCTGCACGAGCCGCGGATTCACGGGAGGAGAGCTTCGCTGCTCTGCGTCCTGCACGCTGGATGAGGCCGCTTGCACCTCCTGTGGAAACGGGACGATCGAGGCCGGTGAAGAGTGCGATCAGAGCGCGCTCGGTGGGGCCACATGTGTGAGCCGCGGCTTCTCGGCAGGCACGCTGACGTGCTCGCCCACATGCGGCTTCAACGTGGGCGGATGCACCATGGCCGGATGCGGCAATGGCGTGATCGACGCGGGCGAGGACTGCGACGGATCCATGCTCGGCGGTGCCTCATGCACCTCGCGTGGCTACGCGAGCGGCAGCTTGAGCTGCAGCGCCACGTGCACGTTCAACACGGCGGCCTGTTCGAACTGCGGCGATGGCAATGTCGATGGCGGCGAAGATTGCGATATGAGCGATTTGGCCGGGCAATCCTGCAGCACGCGCGGCTTCACGATGGGCGCGCTGGCCTGCACGGCGAGCTGCGCATTCGACACCTCCGCATGCGCCACGGCGGTCTGTGGCAATGGCGTAGTCGATGCGGGTGAGGCCTGCGACGACGCGAACGCAAGCGCAGGCGATGGCTGCGCGGCCTGCGCGGTGAACCCAGGCTATCGCTGCACGGGCGCGCCTTCGGTGTGCACGACCGTCTGCGGCGACGGAATGATCGCGGGCGGCGAGCAATGCGATGGCAGCAACCTCAGCGGCCAGTCATGCATCTCGCGTGGCTTCACCGGTGGCTCGCTCAGCTGCAATCCAACGCTCTGCACCTTCGTGACAAGCGCCTGCACCACCGTCTCTTGCGGCAACGGGACGGTCGAGCGCGGCGAGGAATGCGACGACGGAAATACCCTTGCGAACGACGGTTGCACCGCCACCTGCTTGGTCGATTCGAACTTCTACTTGCCCCTTCGCCTCCGCAACGGCGACGGCTCGAATCACGGTCGCCTTGAGGTGAACTTTGGCGGCGCCTGGCGTGATGTCTGCGACGACACCTCCGGTGCAGAGGCACAGCAGGCGATGGCCAACGTGGTCTGTCGGCAGCTTGGGTACACGGGCACGGGTCACACCTTCATCAGCGCGTTCGGCGGTGGAAGCAGCACGCCTTTGATGGATGACGTCGACTGCCTCGGCCCAGAGACCGACCTCTCGCAATGCGCATTCGCCGGTTGGAATGTCGAGAACTGCGGGCCCAGCGAAGCGGTCGGAATTCGCTGCATGCCGGGCGAGGGCGATGTGCGCCTCGTGGATGGCCCCAGCGGCATGGAGGGCCGTCTTCAGGTCTTCCACACAGGCGCCTGGGGCGAGGTCTGCGACGACTATTTCGATGGCTTCTACACGCGCAACTACTCCACGCAGACGGCCTGTCAGCAGCTTGGCTATCGCGGGGGTGAGTTCCTCAGCACCTACGATGCGCCAGGGGACACGTTCGCCCTCGACGACGTTGCCTGCTCAGGAACCGAGCGGCGCATGGATGCATGTCCGCATCGCGAGTGGGGAACCGACAACTGCAGCGCGAGCGAGGGCACGGGCCTGCGCTGTGCGATCTACGGCGAGGGCCAGACGCGTCTTGTGCAAGGCACGGCGCGCAACAACGGTCGTGTGGAGGTGCTGCACGCCAATGTGTGGGGCACTGTCTGCGATGACGGCATTCAGTTCGACACGATGCTCGCCTCGCGCTTTGCGGCCGTGACCTGTCGCGACCTTGGTTTCATCCCCGCTTCAGGAACGCCCTCCGGAACAGCCTTGCTCA
>JBILQT010000297.1:0-8630 GCA_044373065.1 Sandaracinaceae bacterium | reverse complement strand
ATCTGCAGCAACACCGCTTTGGCACTGCACGCGCAGAAGACTTGCTCACGGTGCTCTCGCAGACCGCGCAGCGCGATGTGACAACGCCCTTCTTCACCTTCTTGAATCAGGCTGGTGTGCCGCTTGTGCAGGCCGACTTGAGCTGCGGCGAGGGCGGCAACGTCATCTCGCTGACCTCGGAGCGATTTGTCCCACTGGGCAGCGGCGCCACCCACGAGGGCACATGGGGCGTGCCGGTCTGCGTGCGCTACGGGACGGGCGCGCAGACGTCGGAGACGTGCACGCTTCTCTCGACGCACACGGGTCGCATCGCGCTTCCAGCGGGCGCGTGCCCTGCGTGGATCCATCCGAATTCGGATGCGAGGGGCTACTACCGCTTCGCGCTTCCCGCCGAGGATCTGCAAGCACTCGTCTCCTCGGGTTACGCGCATTTGAATCCACGCGAGCGCGTCTCGCTGGCGAGCAATGTGCGCGCGATGGTGGCCGCAGGGACGCTCGACATTGAGGCTGCGCTCCCGCTCTACGCACGCTTTGCAAGCGATGAAGAGAGGCTCGTCGCCGTGGAGCCGATGGGTGGCCTCATTGGCCTGGTCGACTACTTCGTCTCACCTGAGCACGAGGCACGTGCACGGACGTGGGCGGGCTCGCTCTACGCCACGCGCTTTCGTCAACTGGGATGGAATGCGCGTCCACGCGAGAGCGGCGACGAGCGCCTTCTTCGCCGCGACCTCGCGGACTTCATGACGCGCACGGCAGAGGACCCAGCAGCAGTGCGCGCCGCTGCGGATATGGGCCTTGCGTACGTCGGACGTGGCCGCACGCGTCGCGCGCCGACCGATGGCGCGCTGCATCCGGAGGCTGTGAACATCGACCTCGCAGGCATCGCCGTGATGGCCGCGCTCGCCGAGGAGAGCCCAACTGCCGATGCGCTTTTTGATCATATTGCAACATTGGCACTGAACTCACAGGACGCGATGGTGCGCTCACGTCTGCTCTACGCGCTCGGCAGTGTGGAGAATGAGTCGCGCGCACAGCGTGCCCTGGCGCTCACGCTGGATTCGCGGGTTCGCACCAACGAGCTCGGCATCTTGATGGCAGCCCAGTCGGAGCGTCAGCTGGCGGGTCGTGAGCGCGCGCTTGCGTGGCTTTCCGCCAACCTTGAGGCCGTGAGCGCACGCATGCCCGATGCGCGCCTGGGAGCGCTTCCGTGGACCTTCTCGGGCTTCTGCTCGGCAGAGGCGCGAGGCCGTGTGGAGGCGCTCTTTGCGCCGCATGCCGCCGAGTGGGCAGGCGCACCACGCAACCTTGCAGGCGCGCTTGAGGTCATCTCGATGTGCGAGGCGCGTGTCGCGCGTCAGCATGCTTCGGCGGATAGGTTTGTCGGCGCATTGCCCGCGCGTTGAGCATTCGCGCTTTACGCGGGCAACACGCGTACTGTGACCTTCGCGGGACCCACACCTATTTTGGGTGGTCCGCGAAGGGATCTGAATGAACAAGCAATGGAACTGGCTCTCTCTCGGTCTGCCTGTGTTGGGCCTCTCGGCCCTCGTCGCGGGATGTCCCGCTGAAATGACGGAGGTGGATGCCGCGTCGACGTTCGATGCGCCATCGGAGGTGGATGCAGGCAGTGACGCGTCGGTGGATGCGCCGTTGCCAAGCGATGCGAGCGGTTGTCCGACAGGGCAGACCCGCTGCGGAGCCACCTGCGTGGACCTGACTTCCACGGTCGCGAACTGCGGTGCATGCGGCACCGTTTGCGCAGCGCCCACAGGCGGCGCACCGACATGCACTGCGGGGGGTTGTGGTGTGATGTGCAACAGCGGTCGAACCGCTTGCGGCACGGGCGCAGCGACCACGTGTCCCGATGTCATGACCGACCCTGCAAACTGTGGCGCATGTGGCAACGCCTGCCCCGACGCCCAACTCTGCGTCGCGGGCCGCTGCCAGATTGATTGCCCAGCTCCGAGCACCATTTGCGTGGCTACTGATGTGATGTCTTGCATCAACACGGCGAATGACACCGCACACTGCGGTCGTTGCGACAATGCGTGTCCGACCCCTGCGAACGCGACGGCTGCGTGCAACGCGAGCACCTGCGGCATTGGCGCCTGCGCAACCGGCTTCGCGGACTGCGACAGCGCTGCAGCCAACGGCTGTGAGGTGAACACGACAAACACACTCACGAGTTGCGGCACATGCGGCACCGTGTGCGCTCCACCCGCGAACGCGACCGCGACTTGCGAGGACAGTGCCTGCGGCTTCACCTGCTTGATGGGCTTTGCAGACTGCGACGGCGTGGCGTCGAACGGCTGCGAGGTCGTGCTCGCCTCGGACGTCAACGCCTGCGGCGCCTGCGGCATGATGTGTCCGCCCCTCGCCAATGCCTCGCCAAGCTGCGCGCTTGGCACATGTGGCATCGGCTCTTGCGCGATGAACTTCGCTGATTGCGACGGCGTGGTGTCCACGGGTTGCGAGACGGCGCTCTTGACGACGCCCACCGCGTGCGGTGCATGTGGACGCGTCTGCACGACGCCCAACGCCACGGCGGGCTGCGCTGGCGGGTCATGCACCGTCACAGCATGTGCGGCGGGCTTCGCGGATTGCGATGCAAACGCTGCCAATGGCTGCGAGGTGAACACAACGAACACGCCGACTTCATGTGGCGCTTGCGGGCGCGTGTGCGCGACACCAGCCCATGCGATCCCGACATGCGGGGGCAGCAGCTGCGGCTTCACGTGTGTCGCAGGGTTCGCGGATTGCGATGGCCTTCCGGCCAACGGCTGCGAGACCGACCTCAGTGCACCTGCCAGCTGCGGCCGATGCGGGAACGTCTGTACCGTTTCCAACGGAACGCCCGCGTGCGCGATGGGCACGTGTTCCGTCGCGACCTGCAACAGCGGATTCGCGAACTGCAATGGCGCGGCGACGGATGGCTGTGAGACCAACAGCAACACCGACACGCGCAATTGCGGCCTCTGCGGTCGCGTGTGCCCTTCGGGCAACAGCTGCACGGCGGGTGCTTGCACGGCACCGACATGTCGCGCGGGGTCGAACATGCTCTCCCAGGCACCGAGCGGGTTGGCCATGATCTGCGACCACCCGACCGATGCTGTCTGTGAACAGGACTTCCAGACGATGTGCCCGCCCGCTTGGCACCTCTGCACGAGGCCCGAGTTCATCGCGCGCAACGATGGATGGAGCTACGTCCCCTCACAGCGACCGGTGGGTGAGATCTTCTGCCGTAGCGGCGGCGCCGCGGGGCACTTCACGATTGGGTGGTCGAACACGGCCGACGCCATGTCCGTCGATCCGACAAACAACTGCGGGTTCGGCTCCTCGCGCACTGCCTGCCCCTCGGGTTTCGGCTGCAATGAGCAGAACGCCTTCGCGCTCTGCTGCGCGCCGAACCCAACATGCGGCAATGGTGTCGTGGATGCGCTGGAGGAGTGCGACGATGCCAATGCGAGTGAGGCGGATGACTGCCTCAATTCTTGCGCATGGCGTGTCCCGACAGCGCATGGCGTGAGTGGCGCCGGCTGCTGATTGAACTGCAGATGAAATCAAGAACCCCGTGGCTCTCGTAGCCGCGGGGTTTTTCGTCGATCGATTCGCATACGATGCGAATCATATTTCAAACATATCTCTACAATGCGCTACCGCGCAGCAGGCAGCGGAAGCCCCTGCGAGAGAGCGAGCACGTCCGCATAGACCTGCCGCAGGTAGGCCTCGTTGTCGGCGTGGTTCGACATCGGTGTGCGGCTGAACTGAACCATCTCAAGCGAGGTCACCTCGGGTGTGACGGCCCGCGCGATGATGCTTCCGCGGAGCTCCGAGATGATCGAGGAGCCCTCCGTCTTGCTCCACACCTCGGCGATGACCTGGGGCGCTTCGACGGTGCCTTCGACCACGCCGTGTCGGAACGTGGTCGTGTAGCTGAAGGTGATGATGTTGTTGATCGTCGCCACGATGGCGTAGCTGAAGTCGTACTCGGGCTCGACGTTCTGCATCACCGTGTAGGAGGCGAAGGAATGCCGATCGGCACTCACATCGGGATTGCGCAGCGCCTCCCAAACGACCGTGAGCGGCGCGTGTACATAGCCGCGTGCGTGCACCGAAGGCGGCATGCGCGCTGCGGTGGTCGCAATGGTGCGCACGACCTCGAGTTGCTCCGGAAAGGCATCGCCTTCTTGCGGCGCGGGGAAGCTCGCCTCGTTGACTGCAACGGGTTCAAGGCCAGGTGGGAAGACAAGCGTCTCGTCGCCCCAGCATCCACTGAGGAAGCAGAGCGAGAGCGCAAGCGAGAGAACGAGAGAGCGCATCAGAACACCACCCGCATCAGGAACTGATCCCAATCGCCCAGCGTGGCGAACTCGTGGTTGGGCAGCCGGAATCTTCCGCCGATGCCGAGGTAGCTATGGAAGGCGCCCGAGATGACCAACGCGCCGCCTGGTGCGATGTCGAGTGCATTCGCGTGGACGTTGTCGCCGCCGCCGATCGCACGCACGGAAGTGACGCCGGCCGGGGTGATGCTCGCGACAAAGGGCGTCGTGAACATCGTGCCGATCGACGCGCCGCCGAAGCTGGTCAGCCCTGCCCGTGCCTGTGTCGAGAAGACCGCGCGGACATTGCCCGCGCTGTCGATGCGCAGGCGACGAATGCCGTTGATCGAGTTGCCTCCCGTGGTGCCATCGTTGTTCGATTGGCCGACGAACCAAGTCACGGGGCTCGACGGGGAGGTGCCGTCGATGGCGGCCACGAAGGGGAACATGCCGGATGCACCAGAGCCCGCCGCGGGGAAGGTTGCGGATGTCGGTCCATAGGTGACGTTGCCACCGCCAAACCCTGCGATGTACCAGCGGTCTCCTCCGCCGGCGCGAACCTCGGCGATGTCGTCGCGTCCAATGCCACCGACGCGTCCACCCATGACGAAGGTCCCCGTGCGTGTGAAGCGCGCGTAGAAGCCGTCGATGAAACCCGCGTTGGTGAGCGGGATGCCGATGTCGGCGTTGCCGCGGTTGAAGCGTCCCGCGACGATCACATCGCCTCCCATGAGCTCGCCGACTGCAAGCGCGGTTTCATCGGCGAGGGCGCCTCCGAATCGGAAGGCGGAAGTAAACATGCCCGCAGCGTTGAGGCGCGCGACGAAGCTGTCCTCGAAGCCGCGTGAGGTGAGCGTTGTGCCTCCGAGTGTGATCGAGGTGGTGAACGATCCTGCGATGACGATCTCGCCCGTGGGGGAGATGGTGAGCCCCTGAAACTCGCTCGATCCCACGCCAAGGTTTTGGACCCAGAGAACGTTTCCGGTTCCGGCACGGAGGCGAACGACGAACCCGGCGCCGAAGTTCGAGAGGGTGCCCTGTGCTGCGCCATTGATGAGAAGCGTTCCAGGTCCAACGCCCGTCCCGACAGCGATGAGATCGCCTGTCATCGGGTCCACCGCGAGGCGGTTGATGACGATGGTGCGTGTCGCGAAGTTCGTGCGCCAGAGCGGAGCGCCCGTGCCGTCGAAAGCGAGGATGAGCGAGCCAATCGCTGTGCCGTTCGTGGTGTAGGTCGTCCCGTATGCGGCAAGGCTGGTCTGGTAGGTGGTCGCGACGAACACGGTGCCGTCTGCCTTGGCGACGACATCGCCGTCGATGGGAGGTTGATCGCTACCGGCCCCTCCCCACGAGGTTCCCCAATCCACAGGGCAGCGCGTCGTGCTCTCGCAGCCGTTGCCGAACTCGCCGGCGTTGTTGTCGAGATCGCAATCCAAGAAGCCCGGTGCGCAGACGGGGGCGCCGCACTCGCGCGCCGCGCAAACACCAACCTGGTTGGTGCCGACGTTGCAGCGCTGACCACACCCGCCGCAATTGTTCGGGTCGGTCGTGACGTTCACCTCGCAGCCATCCACGCGCGTACCAAGGTTCATATTGCAATCTGCAAAGAATGGCTCACACGTGAGGCCGCGGCAGGAGCCCGCGATGCATGCACCCGCGGTGGATCCGACCTCATCGCAGGAGCTCAGTGCGGGCCCCTCATCGACCGCGCGATCGCAATCCTCATCGGTGCCGTTGCAGAGCTCAGCAGCCCCGGGATAGCGCACGGGGCTCGTCTCATCGCAGTCACCGCCACGTGCGACGTAGCCCGCAACGGGTGTGCAGCCGACAACGCTTCCCGAGGCCGCGCTGCCAAAACCATCACCATCCGTATCGCGGAAGAAGAGCGTGGAGGTCACTGCTTCGTCGATGCGGCTATCGCAATCGTTGTCGCGTCCGTCGCATGTCTCAAGGCCACCGGGTGTGCTCGCTGGGTCACGGTCATCGCAATCCGAGGGCGAGGGGGTGGGCGTGCAACGGCTGTCGGCGATGCCATCGTGATCATCGTCTTCAAGGTCACCTGCCGCGACCGTGAAGTCGGCTACGCCGTTGCAATCATCGTCGATGCCGTTGCAGCGCTCGGCCTGTGCAGGGTTGATCGAGGCCGCCGCATCGTTGCAGTCCGTGGCGAGCAGGGAGTACGCGCCCATCGGAGGTGCGCACTCAAGGACGCTTGCTCCCGGGGTGCCAAATCCATCGCCGTCTGCGTCGAAGTACCAGAGGGCAGAAGTGGTGATGTCGGCTGGGTCTGGGGTGCCATCACAATCGTTGTCGACGCCATCGCAGACCTCGGGAAGCAAGGGGCTGCGCATGCGGTTGCCGTCATCGCAGTCGTCGCTGAACGCCGCGTAGCCGGGCGTCGATGCACATGCCTCCATCGCCATCGCGAGCACGCCGCGTCCATCGCCGTCCGCATCGCGATAGACCGTGATCTTCACGCCCTCGTCGACGCGTCCGTCGCAGTCGTCATCGATCGCGTTGCAGACCTCGGTGGCATCCGGGTTCGCACCGCGCACGGCATCGTTGCAGTCGGTGCCGCAGTCCGTTCCGTTGCAGCAGCGCGCGTCCTCGAAGCCATCGCGATCACCGTCGAGTGCGCCGTGCGTCGACGGGTTGCAATCCTCATCGCGGCCCGCTGCGTCACACACTTCAAGTGCGCCCACATACACGAGCGGGTCTCCATCGTTGCAGTCGCTACCGAGCGGCATCCCGCGCGCATCGATGCAGGCGCGCGCTGCGATCCCATCGCCATCCGCATCGATCGGGCGGTTCACACAAGCGCGCCGCTCTTCGGAGCAAAAGTCCGTCGTGCAGAGGACGCCATCGTCGCAACGCATCGGCGTGCCTGAGGCGCAGCGGTTGTCCGCACATGTCTCGACGCCGTTGCAGGCGAGCCCGTCATCGCAATCGCGCGCGTCCGTGCAAGCTCCCGCATCACGGCCCGGAGCATCCGGGAGGTTGGCATCCAGCGATGCGCTTGGCGGAGGACATCCCCCAACGAACATCAAGGCAGTCGCACAAAGCACAGCGCGAAATCGGGGCAGCGTCATCCGCACACAGTATCAAACGTCTCGTGACGCGAGGTCGGTCGAGGCGTACGACGATGTGATGCAAGCCCACTCCAAGCTCACGATGGCACTGACTGCCTTCGGCCTCGCCCACGGCGCGACCACCGTTCACGCGCAAGATGCGGTGCCGACAACCGTGGATGCCACGCCTTCGGTGACGTCCGACGTTGTCGTCGCGGTGCCCGCCGCGATGCCCACACCTGCGTCCGCAGCGGCTTCCACGACGTGCGCCGAGGAGGTTCACGTGCGCGCGAGTGCAGCCGTGATGCGCGTGCAGTCAGGCACCGCCGTGGGCTCGGGATTCTTGGTGCTCGATGGCAGCCATGTCGTCACGTCGTTTCACACGGTGCGCGATGGCCACGAGATTCGCGTCGTCGACCACGAGGGCAATACGCGCAGTGCACGCATCGTCGTGACGGCCCCGGACGACGACCTCGCGCTGCTCCTTCTTGCAACGCCTCTCTCCGCCGAGCCTCTCGCGATTGCAGAGCCCTCAAGCGTGCATGTGGGCGAGCACATCGTTGCGCTGGGTCATCCGTGGATTCGCACGCGTGACCGCATCTCCCTTGGCCTGCGCGGCGAGGGTCTCTTCGAGCAGACGCTCTCCGAGGGCATCGTGAGTGCGATGGGTCCCCGTGCCTTGCAGTCGGATGTGCAGCTCGCGCAAGGCAGCGTCGGTGGTCCCATGGTCGACTGCGAGGCGCATGTCGTCGGTGCGGTCTCCCTCGCGCATCTCGGCATGGAAGCACCGATCTACGTCGCGGCATCGGCGCTTGCGGTGAACGATCTCGTCTCGCGCGCGGCCCACGAAGAAGGCTACAGCGGACGCATCACGCCCTACTTCGGCCTCGGCCTCGGTGCGGCAAATGAAGACCCCGGCATGCCCTACGGCCTCTACGGTTTGGTTGGTCTCAACGTCTTCGATTCGTTTGTTGTCGCAGGGCGCTTTCACTTTCTCATGCAGGAGGATTCGCCCTCGGGCAGCGAGGTGCTCTCCGTGGGTCAGCGTCGCTATCGCGGAGACGCTTATCTCGGTTGGCGTCAGCTCATCACCCTCGCCCCCGGTATGGGCTTTCACTTCGAGCTTGGTGCAGGCGCATCGGTCACGAGCCTTCACACGCGCACGCGCTCGGGCCTCATCGACAATACAGGGGCGATGCCCATCCTGCGCATCAGCGATGTCGAACGTCAGCGCTGGGCCGTA
>JBILQT010000296.1:0-8702 GCA_044373065.1 Sandaracinaceae bacterium | reverse complement strand
CAGTCTCTATGCACGCGTGCCGTGTTCCACTGACCCCGGTGGTCTTGTCGTGCTGCGCATTCCGCGCATCCGCTCACGCACGACAACCTTGGCCTTCCGCACTCAGAGACGGCGTCGGGCGTTTCACCGGGAGGTGAACCAGGAGCAGAGCCACAACTGGGCTTTCGAGGCTCAATCACACGGCCCACATGCTCGCTATCTACGCTTCGCGGCCGACCTTACGAACGGCTCGCGCAAGACACGCTTCCGGCTGGGCGGATCCCCTCGCCGCGCGGGCTCATCCCGCAAGACTGCAAATGAGGTTTCATCACTCGTTGTTCACTTCATGAATCCTCCTCAACCAAGCTTGGCCTGGCGCACCTCTGACACCTGCGTCATTGGGTCCCTGGGCCCACAACGGGAGAAAGCCGCACATCGGGCAGTTCAGCTGCGGTAGCGTATCGCCGCTGGGCCAGGGCCCGACGTGGAGGATGCATGCCGTCTTGGGACGAACCGATTCGCGCCTATCGCCGAGAGTTTTCCGAGGCCCTCAACACACGCAAACGGCTTCACGCTGCGCCCCTTTGGCGTGCCGTCGTGCCGGTGGTGGTCGGGCTTGGCGTGGTCATCGCGTTGGCCGTCGCGTTCTCACCGGCCGACAATCCGACGTATCAGTTTGGAGAAGAGGGGATCGTCACGACGCTCTCGGCCGTCTTCCTCGCGATGGCGAGTGCCTTCGCGGGGGCTGCGGCGCTCTCAGAACGGGGAGCGGATCACCGGCTGCGCTGGTGGTGGGTGCTGACGAGCCTCGGCTTCTTCTTCTTTTCGTGCGACGAGCTGATGCGCTTTCACGAGCAGGCCGGAACCCTCCTCCGCACCGACGTGCTTGGGCGCTCTGACTTTTTCAAGAACTGGAACGACCTGATCGTGATCCTCTACGGCGTGGTCGCAGCCATCGTGATGCTGCGCTTTGCGCCTCGGGTGCTGCATCTGCCGCTCCACCCAGAGCTCATCGCGCTGGGCTTCCTCTCCTACGTGGTTCACACAGCCATGGACTCGCTTCCACATGAGGATAGCGGGCCTCTCGCATTCCTCCGGTCCCTCCCCACCGGCATCATCGAGGAGTCGGCGAAGCTCTTCGCCTCCACGTTCTTCGCGATGTCGATGCTGCAGGGCCTGCTCGTGATCCTTCACTCGCGAAACGTCGCGCGGCCAGAGACCTGAGGCGTCATTCGCTGCCGCCAAGGATTTCCATAGACGACGCGCCAAGCTCGCCCCTACGTTCGTCAGGTGGACAGCGAGACCGAGGATGCGCCGACGGTTGCCTCGAAAGGCGCCTCGCTCCGCGCACGTCCTCCTGCGCCCAGCGGTGCGACCCAACTTGAGACAAGCGAAGCGACGCAGTCCGAGGCGCTGAAGTCCGCGAACACGACCGGCCCGTCGACCGCGCATGCCCGCCTCGCGCGACCGCAGGCCACGGTGGCCTCGCCCGCCGATGCCGTAAGGCAGGACGAGCGCGTGCGCTACCGACTCCTCGCGCTCACAGGCATCGCTGTCTCGACGGCAGCGCTGCTCGGCGCGCCTCTGCTTCCAGGGTCGAGCGCGGCGCACACGATGCTCGCGGTGAGTCTCGCGACCATCATCGCCGCCAACGTGGCGCTCCTCCTTCAGGTGCTCCGCCCTGCGCCGCTCCAGGCGCTGCCGCTCGGTCTCGCGTGGGGCGGTGCCGTGCTCGGCGTGCTCGGCGCGTCCGCGTTCTTTGGTCTCCTCTCCGCCGCACCGATGGCGCTCGTGCTGGGCTTCTATGTCGTCGGCCGAAGCTCGTTTCGCGCGGTAGCGATCAGCTCGTACGTGGCCGGCGCCGTGGGCCATGCGTGCCTGCTCGCGGCCGTCGCGCTTGGTTGGTTGCCGGATGGGCTCATCGCGTTGCCTGCCATCAACCTTGCGAGCTTCGTCATCCTGGAAGCGCTCGTGCAGGGCATGCTGGGCGCGTGCTGGGCGGCCGCGCGCCAATCGCAAGCCGAGCTTCGCGCAACGCTCGAAGAGCTGGATGGTGCCGCCCGCGCGCTCGCGCTTCGTCAGGCCCTCCTCGACGAGGTGAAGAACGACCTTGAGCAAGCCGCGCAGCTGGGCGGCCCAGGGCGCCTCACCGATGCGCTGCTCGGGCCGTTCCGTCTAGGCGGTGTCATCGGCCGCGGCGGCATGGGCGAGATCTACGAGGCGCGTACTGCATCGGGTGAAGTGGCTGCGGTGAAAGTGCTCTTTCCGCACCTGCTTCAAGACGCGAGCATGCGTTCGCGCTTTGTGCGTGAGAGCGAGGTGGTGGCGAGCCTCGACGTGCCGAATGTCGTACGTGTGCTCGGCATCGGCACCCCGGATGAGGGCCTGCCTTACATCGCGATGGAGCGCTTACGTGGAGCGGATCTCGCCGAGGTCTTGCGTGCGCAAGGCAAGCTCGATGAGCCCACGAGCCTTGCGCTGGCGACCCAAATCCTGCGCGGCCTCGACGCGGCAGCGAGGGCCGGAATCGTCCATCGCGACATCAAGCCGCAGAACATTTTTCGGGCGGAGATAGGGGCGTCATCAGGGACAGAACGTGTCTGGAAGATCCTCGACTTCGGTGTCTCAAGGCTCGTCTCAAGCGGCGCCACGCTGACCACCGGACAGCTCGTCGGCACGCCGCGCTACATGGCCCCCGAGCAAGCCAAGGGAGGCGACATCGATGCCCGCGCCGACCTCTACGCGCTCGCGGCCGTGCTCTACCGATGCATCACGGGAAGGCCGCCTTTCTCAGGCGATGAGATGCACGCCGTGCTTCATCGCGTGACGCACGAGATGCCGCCAAGGCCCTCGTCGTTCACGAATCTTCCAACCGACATCGATGCCTTCTTCGCACTCGCATTGGCGAAAGACCCAGCCGAGCGTCTTGAGCGCGAGCTCTTCCTCGGAGCGCTGCAAGACGCCTTCGCTTCACGTCTCGACTCACCGCTCCACGCGCGTGCAGATGCGCTGATCAAAGCCTGGCCCTGGCTGAGGTAGTCCTCAGCGCTGCAGGGCGCAGAAGCCGTCAACACACGCGGCATGCAAGGGCCCCTCGGCATCGGGACAGACCAGCTGGCGAATGCGGGTGCACTCGGTTCGAGCGCACTGCGCCCGGAAGGCAGCGTCCGAGGTGCGCGAACGTACAACCGCACACTCGGGCCCACTGCTGCTGCAGCAACCAGGCGGGCTCAACACGCAGTCCGCCTCACGCGTGCAGCGGTCACCTTCCTCGCCAACGACCGTCACCACGGGCTCGGTCACAGCCACAGGCTCGGTCACAGCCACAGGCTCGGTCACAGCCACAGGCTCGGTCACAGCCACAGGCTCGGTCACAGGCTCGGTCACAGGCTCGGTCACAGGCTCGACCGCCGTGCTCGCACCACAGCCGCTCAACAGAAGAACCGACAGACAGAGCACGCGCATCGCCGCAGCCTAACAGGCCCAAAGCCAAAGCCCGCCGCGGGATGCGACGGGCTCTGCTTGGCGATCAGCAGTCGATCACTCGTTGGTCGCCTGGCGCGCCTTGCCCTGAAGCTCCTTGGCCTTGCCCTCGATCTGCATCTGCTCGTTGCCGATCGCATTGCCGATGCTGTGCTTCACTTTGCCGGCCACTTCCTCGACGGCGCCCTTCACGCGCTCGTGGCCCTTGGCGACGCTCTGCTCGGCCTTGCCGGTCATCTCCTTCGCGGTCCCCTTGATCTGCATCTCTTCGTTGCCGATCACCTTGCCGACCGTCTTCTCAATCTTGCCGCCGAGCTCTTTCACTGCACCGGATGCGCGATTCTTCAGATTCTTATCCATGATGAAATCTCCGTAGTTGCTGGTTCCCTCGTGGGAACCTAGGTGAGCTGGCTTGGAGTTTCCGAGCTGCTTCTTGTGTCTCGTTCAGTGCACGCCAGGGGCCAACGCGGAGGGCTTGCTGGCCGCGAAAACTGTTGCGTCCCGCCACAAAGCGAGGCGCTGTGGTGTCACGGCGCGGTGGTCGCGCTGATGGCGGCCGAGCGCTCAAGCGGCCAGAGCGGCTCGCTCTCAAGTGCGCCGACTTCACCGAACGAGCGGATGACAAACTCAACCTCGCAGCCTGCTGCGTGAAGGTAGTTCGCGACGACCAGCGCGCGTGCACGACCAAGGATCAGGTTGTCGACTTCGCCCCCCGCTGGGTCAGTCATCCCCACGATGGTGATCGTGTCGACCTCGTGTCGAAGCAGGCAACCCGCGTAGAGATCGAGGCTCGTTCGGGCCGAGTCATCGAGCTCAACACCGCCATTCGCGAAGAAGACCTGCGCGCCCCCACACGCTGCGGCGTCGCCACTCGAAGGCGTGGTTGTCATGGTGTGATCTTGAGTGATCGAAGCCGTGTGCTCCGGCGGTGAATGAGCGCAGGCGGAGCACAAGAGTGCGAGTGCGGAGACCGTGAGGATTGAGCGCATGAAGACTCCAAGGGCTGCGCTCGAAGTGAGTGCAGCGGCCTCGCAAGCGCAACCTCCGTGCCCCGCACTCGCGTGCGAATCCACTTCACGAGCAAGCCTTTTCGCGACGCCTGAGGCGCCCGCGCTCACCTTCCGCGTGGATTCCACCCAAGCTGGATCACACGTGAACGCGCACGCGCGGCGACAACCCGATGGACTCTACAAGCGCCTTCCCGTTGCGCACATCGAAGAGGCCCAACATCTCAAGCGCAGGCAGCGACGCGAGCTCTGTTGGAAGCGATGCGAAGGGGTTGCCCCAGAGCCACACGTGCTTCAACGAACGCAGGCGCGCGATGTCTTTGGGAAGAACGCGAAGCTTCCCGTTGAGGCCGAGCCCTTCGAGTTGCGTGAGCTCAAAGATGCCCTCGGGGACGGTGTCGAAGCTGCCGGTGAGCGAGAGGTGACGCAGCGTTCGTATCTCTCCAACCCATGAAGGGATGCGCTCGATCGCGCCTTCGATGACCAGGTGTTCAAGCGGTGCGCCGCGAAGGTCGAGCTCGATCGCGCGCATCGGCGTGCCGCGCACATCGAGCAGTTTGAGGCCCGTACAACGCGCGAGGCTCTCCGGAAGCTCGGTGAGCGGAAAGTTCCACAGCGTGAGTTCCTCGAGTGCGACTTTCGCGAAGTCGAAGCCTTGAAGCCCGCGCACCCAAGCGGCTGGGCTCGCAGTCTTGGACGAACGCCCCTGCGAAGACCCACCGAAGAGGCGAAGCGCGCGAAGCGACAAGTTCTCTTGGAGCACGGGCAAAAACGCATCGACCGCCGGGTTCTCGCGGAACCCAAGCTCGACTTCCTGCAGCGTATGCATCGCCCTCGGAAGACTCCGTAGGTCGGTCCAGTTCGCGTGAAGGCGCTGCAGTGTTGCGAGCGCGGGGAGCGCCTCAACACGCGTGCGCGAGAGCGAGAGTGAGCGCAGGTGCATCCACGATGCGAGGCCCTCCGGCAGCGCATGAACGGGCACACCATCGAGGTTCAACGCCTCAAGGTTCTTGAGCGCAGGGAGCACAGTCGCGAGTGCCTGCACAACGTCGTGTCTGTCGTGCAGATCGAGCACACGAACGTCGAGCGGACGCGCCAATGCCGTGCGGATGTTGGTCGTCTCACGCACGGAAGCGAGCTGCTTGCGCAGCTTGGGCACATCGAGCGCTGGCACCTTCTTTCGCAGCGCCTCGCACATCGGGCACGCACATCGGCGTGCCTCATGCAGCGCATGAACGAGTTCACGCTGCGCCTTGGTCAACTCCTCTGCGGAAACGCGAAGCGCATCGTCGCAGAAGAGTTCACCGCTCGAATCAATGCCGTGCAGCACGCCCTTGATCACAACGAGAGGCGCGTGTGTCGTCTTCGCAAGCGCATCCTCAAGCTGAATGCGTGGCGCTGCGAATCGAAAGCCGTGCGTCGCCAAGAGCTCCTCAAGCCGTGGCGCGAGCCAAATCGTCGCGAGGTAGAGCCAGTGTTCCGTCGCAGCCTGCAACCCCGCGCACATCCCACCAGGGCTCCGCACGGAGAACGAGAGCGCATCGTTCGAGGCCGCAGAGATCACACTCTCACGGGCATCACCGAGGAACTCCGCCGTCACGCGGCTCGCCGCTTTGCCTTTCGCGGCAAGGCGAATCGCTTGTTCGAGGAGCGGCCAAAGGTCCTCCGCGAGCTGCGTCATCGATGCGCCTTCGCGGGTCTGCTCTACCGAGATTCGCGTCATGAAGGCAGCGTAACGCGCATCGCGAGCCTGTGGATTTCTGCACAACCACCGTGCGCACCGGTGCACTTCCGCACGGCCCGATTTCGCGCAGGCTCCTATCGAACACCTCGCTTGGAGTCATCGATGCGCCCTCTCCTTCTCGTCCCCTTCTTCGCCCTCGCCGCATGCGGCTCCCCCGAAACCAACGTCCGGATGAGCGATGCGGGTGCCGATGCGACCACAAGCGATGCCTCGAGCGCGACGACCTGCGACCCGCATCGGGCTCCCTGCCGCGTCACGCTCACGTGCAATGACTTCGCCTCATGCGAAGGGCTCCATCTCGCGACGGGCCTCGTCGAATCGTTCGAGAGTGCGCCGCCGGCGGGCATCGACGTCAGCGTCTACCTGGGCCGCTACCTGGGCCTCTCGGGCAGCACGAGCGTGTGTCGCTTCGGGACGGGCACCGGGAGCGCGTCGTTCGCCTCGCTCACCGAGATCCCAGGCGACCCCTCGATGTGCTCCTCCGACATGGGCGCGCACCTACTCTGCGGCGTGAATACATCGAGCTACACGCCCACATGCGTTGGCGATGGCCTGCTCGTGCGCGACGCGTCAATGCAGCTCTATCGCTTACGCGTGATCGAGGACCGCAACGTCGGCTCGCTCTGGCAGATGGAAATCGAGTGGTCGGCAATCGACTGATCAGCCGATCAACTCAGCGTCGGAAGCGCGACGCGAATCTTCTTCGGCTCATTGCGCAGCGCGAGCTGCCCGCACGCAGCAGCGATGTCGTCACCCTTGCGCCGTCGCACAAAGTTGGCGACGCCGCGATCACGGAGGAGCTCTTGGAAGGTATCGACATCATCCCAGCTCGGCGGTGAGAGCGGGTTGCCCTCCACGCGGTTGAGCGGGATCAAATTCACCTTCACCGGCAAGCCTTTGAGAACCTCGGCAAGCTTGATCGCATCGCCGCGTGAGGCGTTGAAACCTTGAATGAGCGTGTACTCAATCGTGATCCGACGACGCTTGGGCAGGGGATAGCGGCGCATCGCATCGAGCAACATCGCAAGCGGATACTTCCGGTTGATCGGCATGATCTCGCTGCGCTTCTCGTCGAAGGGCGAGTGCAGCGAGACGGCGAGCTGCACCTCTCCGCCGAAGTCTTTTCCGAGCCGATCGATCTCCGGAACAAGGCCCGAGGTCGACACCGTCACGCGACGCTTGGAGAGCGCGAGCCCGTCGGGATGCGTGAGCAACGCAAGCGAGCGTGCGAGCGCGTTGTAGTTGTGGAGCGGCTCGCCCATGCCCATGAAGACGACGTTGCGCAGGTGCGACCCCGCAGCGGTGTGGGCGCGCCCGAGGATGACCTGACCGACAATCTCGCCCGCGCTCATGTGGCGCTTGAGGCCAGCCAAGCCGGAGGCACAAAACACGCAGCCCATCGCGCATCCGATCTGCGTCGAAATGCATTGCGTGACGGGCATCAGAGGCGCCGTTGGGCCGGCATCGCCTTCCTCTCCCGAGGGGTCCTCGGGTGCGTAGAGATCACCCGCCTGGCTCGCGGCCATCGGGATGAGCACCGCCTCACTCGTGCGTCCGTCATGCGTCGCGAGGAGCAGTTTCTTGGTCCCATCTTCGGAGTCGTGCACCGACGAGACCTTGATCGCCGAGTCGATCACGACATCCGTCGCGAGCTTCTCGCGCAGGCTCTTGGGAAGGTCGGTCATGAGCGACGGGTCGATCACGCCGCGCTGATGCAGCCAACGAAAGACCTGAATCCCGCGGTATTTGGGCTCTCCCCATGCCTCAAGCTGCGTCGTCCATTCTTCGGGCAAGCGCTCAAGGGCGGTCTGCGGCGGTGCGAGATCAGGGATGCGCTTGTACATGGGCGGCGAGTTAGTGCGCCTTCGCCGAGGGCACCGCAAGGCGCTACACGTCGGCGGTGTTTCGCCCCCTCGCAGGACTCGCGCTCGCCTTGCTCCTTGCCTCGTGTGATGGCGAGGACGCTGGCGTTCGCGTCTGCGCGGCGGCGAGCTTGTCGGAGGCGTTGCCGGAAGTGCTTCGCGCAGTCGGCGCAGAGAACACCACAGTGACCTTCGGCGCATCGAGTGCGCTCGCGAGGCAGATTCGCCTCGGCGCGCCTTGCGACCTCTTCATCTCAGCCGACGCCTCGTGGCCAGAGACGCTTTCGAGTGAAGACCTGACGCGCGGCAACGCCGTCTCGCTCGCGACCAACACGCTCGTCGTCGCCGTGCCTCATGGAGCCCCCGTTCCCTCATCGCTCTCATCACTGACCAACGAAGCGTTCGCGCGCATCGCAGTCACTGCAGAAGAGGTTCCGCTCGGCCGCGCCACGCATCACGCCCTCGCTCAAGCGCACTTGCTCGAGTCACTGTCGCCCCGCTTCGTGATCGGCGCCGACGCGAATGCAACGCGTGCCTGGGTCGCTCGGGGTGAGGCTCAGGCGGGGTTCGTCTACGCCACCGACGTGACACAAGCCCCTGCGCTCGCGCATGCCTTCGACGTGCCCG
>JBILQT010000043.1:0-34660 GCA_044373065.1 Sandaracinaceae bacterium | reverse complement strand
AGCCCCGGACGAACCTGTTGCGTGAAGGCGTCCGAGGGGATCGGCGCGTTCAATTCAATGCGCTCAAAGCGCACGAGCGTGTCGACGTTCTGCGCAGGCAACTCGAGCTGAATGCGATGCGCCATCGCGATGCCGCGACGCGGAGTCTCGGTGTCCTCTGGGTCCTCGACGAAGCGGTAATCGTCCCAACGAATGCGCCACACAAGCGCACCTGCAGCGTCATAGAGAAGGCTCTCACGCACCCGCGTTCGCTGCCCGCTCACATCGCCGCCTGCACTCGTCTCAAGCACATCGTAGCGAAGCTCCTCACGCCCTCCATCGGCACCGCGAAGGCGCACAACGTACTGGCCTGACTCGCACGACAGAGGCGCCTCTTCGGTGCCTTCGATACGCGGCGCCTCGCCAAAGAGCACCCCGCCAATCGCCTGCGCCTCCAAGGGGATTCCGAGAAGGAGCGCAATATTTTCCGCACACGTCGGGCCCGCAAAGAAGCGGTTCTCGCGCAAGTCAGTCAGCGCGAATGAGGTGCCATCACTCGTGAGGACCGCCGCCGGACCAAACTGCGTCATCGCATCAAAGCGAACGTGATCCGGACGCTCCACGAGCATGAGCACCGTGCCCCGCACACGCCCATCGCCATCACGCCGATCGACCCGCGCCTCCGCCCGAATGTTGCGCGCCCACGCCCGAAGCTGCGTGTGATGTTGCTGCACGGCATCGGCACTCGAGAACGTCCGCACCGGACATGTCGCGCCACTGCAGGCGACGAGTTGCGAGCTGATGAGGACGCTCAGGGCAGCAGCCGCAAACCTCATCGGACGATGCCTTCGATCACCCTCAACGCCAGTTCGTAGCGACCCAGCGGCGGCATGATGTACGCGCCCTGCACGCGGTCTTTCACGGCCGTCAGCATCTCGCGCGCAATCGCAATTCCCTCCGCACGACCTGCCTCACCGGGGCCCGCGATCCGCATGCGCTCACGGATGTCGAGCGGCACGCTCATGCCAGGCACTTCGTTATGAAGGAACTCGGCGTTCTTGTGGCTCGCAAGCGGAAGGATGCCGACGAGCACCGACACGTTGAGCCCCGAGACGTCGTTCAAGAAGCGCTCAAGCACCGAGGGGTCGTAGACAGGCTGCGTCATCACAATCTCGGCGCCCGCCTCAATCTTCTGCCGCAGGCGCGACATCTCACGCGCGTAGTCGTGCGCAGCCGGCTCCGCGCCCGTCGCACACAAAAACTTCGTCGCGCCGCCGAGGGCTTTGCCACCCGGATCAAAGCCGCGGTTGAGGCCATTCACCAGGCGCAGAAGGCCAATCGAGTCGAGGTCGTAGACGGCCGTCGCATCAGGAAAGTCGCCCATCTTCGGCGGATCACCCGTGATGACCACGAGGTTCTGCACGCCAAGCTCATGGCAACCGAGCAGATGCGCGACGAGGCCAAGCACGTTTCGATCGCGCGTTGTCAGATGCATCAGCGCAGGCATCCCAAGCTCTTCTTGGATGCGATGGCAGAGAACGAAATTGCCCATGCGCGCCGTCGCACGCGCACCGTCCGCGACGTTGATGATGTCGACGCCGCCATCACGCAGCATGCGCGCAGCCTCCAGCGCCTTCTTCGGCGAGAGCCCTGCGGGCGGGTTCACTTCCACCGAGACGATGAACTCCTTGTTCGCCAGCTTGCGACCGATGAGCCCCTTCTCCTCCAAGGGCGTCACACGCACGCCATCGGCGACCTTCGCCTCACCGCGAAGCTCATGCGACTCAGCCTCACCCGTCGCGTCGTCCATGCCTGAGGCAGCCAACATGCGCGCCGAGGCCGCCATCTGCCGAATGTGCTCAGGCGTCGTTCCGCAGCAGCCGCCCACACCCCGCACGCCCGCTTTCAACATGCGGCGCGCGTAGATGAGGAAGTAGTCGGGCGTCGCCATGTAGGCGAAGCGCCCATCCACGCGATGCGGAAGGCCTGCGTTCGGCTGCGCCACGATCGGCAAGCCCGCTTCGAGCATCTTCGTCGACGTCTCGTACACGCCCGCAGGGCCATCCGCACAGTTCACCCCGATCGCATCCGCGCCCCAATCCGCAAGGCGTTTGGCCACCTCACTCGGCGTCAGACCGTCGGCCATCGTGCCAAAGCTATCGAACGAAACCGACGCCACGATCGGGATGCGCTGATCGGCCGGAAGCTCCGCGTTCACACGCTGAAGCGCGGAGATCGCCAGGTGGATTTCTTCCGTCTGGCGGAAGGTCTCAAGCACAAAGACATCGGGACGTGCAGCCCCGCCCATGATGGCTTCCGCCTGCTCACGAAACACCGACTCAAGCCGCTCCGCATCCGCACGCGACATGCTCTTGAGCAAGAGCCCGGTCGGCCCCATGCACGCCGCCACGAAGGCGTTCTTCGTCGCTGCAGACTCGCGCGCGAGCCGAACACCGGCCTGATTGATCGCCACGAGATCTTTCTCGAGGTTGTGCGTCGTCAGGCGGATGCGGTTCGCGCCGAAGGTATTCGACTGCACCACCTGCGCGCCCGCGCGCACATATTCGGCGTGAATCGACTTCACGAGATCGCCGCGCGTCAGGCAAAGCGCATCGAAGCTCTGCGTGTACAGCACGCCTTTCTCATAGAGCATCGTGCCCATCGCACCGTCGAAGACGAGCGGCCCATCTTTCAGGGCTGAAAGGAACGTGCGCGGCGGTAGCAACGATGACATGTCGTGGATGTGCCGCACCGCGGCATGCATGTCGAGAAACTCAGGGCAGAAGCGCGTCGGCTCCCCCAAGCCGCAATCGAACTACTGACTTGACGTCCGAAAAACCGGCGCCTACACCTCCGCTCCCCCGCGCGGTACCGTGTTCAGCACTGGTCGCCGTGCTCCCCGATGAAGCGGAGGATTGTTCCCATGCCAAAGATGAAGACACACAGCGGCGCAAAGAAGCGCCTCTGGATCACAGGTTCAGGTCGCGTCCGCCGTGGAACGGCAGCCCTTGGCCACATGATGCGCGGCAAGAGCTCGAACCGTTTGCGCCGTCTGCGCAAGCACTCGATGGTCTCGCCCTCGCACGAAGCCATCTGTAAGCGAATGCTGCCCTACGGCCGTCGCTGAACCACCTGAACTGTTGAAAGAGGTAAAGCAATGCCCCGCGCAAAACGTGGTTTTAAGGCTCGTCGTCGTCGTAACCGCGTGCTCAAGCACGCATCGGGTTACTACTCCGCCCGTGGACGCATCTTCACGGATGCCCAGGAGCAGGTCCGCAATGGCTGGCAGGACGCGTACCGTCATCGCAAGGCCAAGAAGCGCGACTACCGCAAGCTCTGGATCGCCCGCATCAACGCAGGCGCCCGCATGCTTGGCGTGAGCTACAGCAAGCTTACGGCGAAGCTCAAGAAGGCGAACATCGGCCTCGATCGCAAGATCCTCGCTGACCTCGCCCTCCGCGATCCAGGCGGCTTTAAGGCCGTCGTGGAAGCCGCGAACTGAGCGACTCACCGAGCTGACCACCTCGTGGTCCTTGATCACCCGGCGCGCTCTTCCAAGCCGCCGGGTTTTCTATTTTCCCGCTAGCCTCGGTTCTCTGGAAACGAGCTACGCGGCTTCAGCTTTCGATTCGCGCACCAACGTTACGTAGAGCGAGGCGACATGAGCGACGCAGTCACGGAATTCGAGTCGGGTCTTCAAGCGGTGGAAGGCGCCTTTCGCGGAGCCTTCGAGCACTGCGAGGACGAGCAAGCCCTGCGCGTCGTGAATGCACGTTGGGTCGGCCCCAACGGCGAGCTCACGAACCTGCTCAAACTCATGCCAAAGCTCCCAGGCGACAAGCGCAAGGACTTTGGGCAGCGCGCCAACAAGGTGAAGCGCGAAGTCGAGACAGCCTTTGCTGAGCGCCTTGCTGCGATCGCGAAGGCACTGCGTGATGCCGAACTCTCCGGCCTCGCACTCGACATCACGCTCCCCGGACGCAGCGCTCTTGCTGGGGGCCAACATCCGATCAGCCGTACGATCGAGGAGCTGCTCGACGTCTATGAGTCGCTTGGTTTTGAGGTCTCGGAGAGCCGCGAGATCGAGCTCACCGAGTACAACTTCGGGCGTCTCGGCTTCCCGCCCGATCATCCCGCGACCGACATGCAGGACAGCTTCTTCGTGAAGACGGGCGGCGCAGACGCGGTGCTCCGCACGCACACGACGGCCATCCAAGTGCACGAGATGTTGAAGCGAAAGCCGCCCATGGCGATCGTCACGGCGGGCACCGTCTATCGCCGCGATGACGATGCAACGCACTCGCCGATGTTCCATCAGATCGACGGCTTCCTCGTCGACAAGAACGTCTCGTTCGCGCATCTCAAGGGCGTCCTCACGACCTTCCTCAAGCGCACGTTTGGCAGTGAAGTTCCGGTTCGCTTTCGCCCGAGCTACTTCCCCTTCGTCGAGCCGGGCGGCGAGCTCGATATCGGCTGCACCTTCTGCAAGCCCTGGGTTGAGCCTGGCTCCGACGCGCAGCGCGCACGCACGAAGGCATGCCGCACGTGCAAGACAACGGGCTGGATCGAAGTGCTTGGCTGCGGCTCGATTCATCCGGTGGTGTTCGAGCAATGCGGCGTGGACCCGAAGGAGTGGACGGGCTTTGCTTGGGGCATGGGCATCGACCGTATCGCCATGATTCGCCACGGAATCCGTGACATCCGCATGCTTTACGAGAACGACATTCGCTTCCTTGAGCAGCTCTAAGGAGTCCCGATGAAAGCCTCATACAACTGGCTCAAAGAGCTCACCGGCATCCAAGCCACGCCGGAAGAAATGGCCGAGCGCCTCACGCGCGCGGGCCTCGAAGTCGAAGGCATCGAGCATGTCGGCGAAGGGCTCGACAATGTCATCGTGGTTCAAGTGCGCAGCAAGAAGCCGCACCCGACCAAGGATCGCCTGAACCTGGTCACGATCTTCGACGGCAAGGCCGAGCGAGAGGTTGTCTGCGGCGCGCCGAATGTGCCTGAAGCAGGCGGGCTCGTGCTGCTTGCCGACGTGGGTACGGTGCTTCCGGGCGGCATGAAGATCGAGGCGCGCGAGGTCGCGGGGATTCGCTCCGTCGGCATGTTGGCGAGCGAGAAAGAGCTTGGAATTGGTGCGGATTCTGACGGCATCTTCGTGCTCGAAGAGGGCGGGAACGCGCAGGTCGGAAAGCGCGCCTCCGATGTCCTTGGGCTGCGCGACGCAGTGCTTGAGCTCTCACTCACGCCCAACCGCCCCGACTGTCTTGGTCACCTCGGAATCGCCCGCGAACTCTGTGCGCTCTTCAGCGTACCGTTCGTCCCGCACGTGTCGACAACCACGTCGCACGTGCTCTCGATGCGCGCTGAAGCGCCCTCAGGAACGAGCGCCCTCGAAGTGGTTGACGGGCAACTCGCCGACAGCGCCGACACGGGCAACCTCGTCATCCCCGAGGCTGGCTTTCCACTCGTCGTGCCCGTCCACATCGCCGAGGCCCAGCGCTGTGCACGCTACGTCGCGACGGTGTTCCAGCGCGTCTTGGTGCGCCCTTCCCCATTCTGGCTGCGCTACCGACTGCACACGCTCGGACAGCGTGCGATCGACAACGTCGTCGACACCACCAACTACATTCTGCTTGAGCAGGGTCACCCGATTCACGCCTTCGATCTCGCCAAGCTCGACGGACAGCGCATCGAGGTCCGACTCGCGAGGGCAGGCGAGAAGATCGCACTGCTTGATGGCACCGAGCGCGTCCTGAGCGAGGACGATCTCGTCATTGCCGATGCATCGAAGCCGGTCGCGTTGGCAGGCGTGATGGGCGGCGCGGCGACGGCAGTCTCGGCGACGACGACCTGCGTTCTCCTCGAAGTGGCTTGGTTCGATCCGCGCTCCGTCAGGCGCACCTCAAGGCGTCACGGCATCCACACCGACTCAAGCCATCGCTTCGAGCGCGGCGTCGATCATGGGCGCGTCGCCGCCGTCGTACGCCGCACCAGCGCGATGCTCACGGGCCTTGCACGCGCAGGCGTTTCGCCCGTCGCCGCCGACGCTCAGGCACGCACCATCGCCCCAGCCATCATTGCGTTGGCACCCGCCTACGTGCGCGACGCGATCGGCGACGAGACGATTCCAGAGATGCCGATGCGCAGCATTCTGGAGGGCCTCGGGTGCACGGTATCGCCCGCCGAAGCGAGCGGTTGGCGTGTGGTCGCTCCGACGCACAGGCCCGACCTCACGCGCCCGATTGACCTCGTAGAAGAGATCGCCCGCGTACGTGGCTACGACCTCGTTCCAAGCAAAACACTGCGCATTGAGCCAAGTGTCGGTGCCACCTCGCAGCGTCATCGCCATGTACGCGCGTTCCGAAAATCTGCGCTTGCGGCATCGCTTCACGAAGCAGTGAACTTCACGTTCCTGGCCCCGCCAGACCTGGTGAAGGCGCGTGTCGAAACGGAAGCCCTAGCGCTCATCAATCCGCTCTCCGAGGAGCGCTCCGTGATGCGCACCTCGCTCATTCCCGGTCTCCTCGCAAACGTCTCGCGCGCCGCGCGTCATCAGCGTTCGTCGGGTCGCATCTTCGAGATCGGCAAGACGTATCGCGCGTCGGCGACAGCACCAGCGGATGAAACTCTGCATCTCGGCATCGCGATCTTCGGGACACGCGGGGCCTGGATGGGTGAGGGCGAGCCGGTCGACTTCTTCGATGGCAAGGGCGCCATCGAGGAGATTTTCGCAGGTGTCGGCCTCAGCGTTTCGTTCGCGCTGCCAAGCGACGCGACACCAGGTTGGGCACATCCAAAACGAGTCGCCGCAGTGGTCTTTCAAGGTGCGATCGTCGGGCACATCGCCGAGGCACATCCAGATGTCTGCGACGCGCACGATCTGACCGCGCGTCCCATCCTCGCGGAGTTCACCCTGGAGCCAGCGCTCATCGCACGCGCTGCAGTCGGGCCAAGGCAGGTCGCGGCCCTCCCGCGCTTCCAGCCCGTCATACGCGATTTTTCGCTCGAAGTGCCCGAGAACATCGCCTTTGGAGACATCGAGACCGCGGTGAAGATCGCCGGCGGTGCGCTCGTCGCAAGCGTGCACGTGTTCGACGTGTACCGAGGCCCTGGAATCGCTGCCGACAAGAAGAGCCTCGCCCTTCGCATCACATACCGAGACCCGGAAGCAACCCTCACCGACAAACGCGTCGAAGACACACAGGCCAAGCAACTCGAAGCGCTCAAGCAACTTGGAGTCACGCTGCGCGCGTAGTCGTTGCCATTGTGTTCGTGCACATGCTTTCCTTCCCCACACGGAGATCCTGATGACGAAAGCCGACATCATCGACAACGTCTACGAAACCGTGGGTGGCTTCTCGAAAAAGGAAGCCTCCGAAATCGTCGAGGAGATGTTCCAGGCGATGAAGGATGTGCTCGCGCAAGGCGACGGTGAGATCAAAATCTCCGGCTTCGGCAAGTTCGTTGTGCGCGAGAAATCGGAGCGCGAGTGGACCAATCCACTGACGCAGCAGACGTCGCGCATCCCCGCGCGCCGCGTTCTGCGTTTCTACGCGAGTGAGAAGCTGCGCGCTGCGCTCAATCCGCACCGCGTCCGCGCGCCCAAGCCCGCGTGAAAGCCAAGCGCGACGCCTCGCAGGGGACGCGTCCCAAGCTCTTCTTTCGCATCGGCGAGGTCGCGGCCCTGGTCGGCGTCGCCCCGCACGTGCTTCGCTATTGGGAAGACGAATTTGGGCTCCTGCGCCCTATGAAGACCCGTGGTTCGCATCGCCAGTATCGAAGGCGGGATGTCGAGACGGCACGCCTCATCCATCAGCTCGTCGACATCGAGGGCTACACGGTGGCCGGGGCAAAGCGGCGCATCGTGGAGCTCCATGGCCACGCGAATCCGGCACTCCTCGCAGCCGATCTATCCAGCTTGCGAGATGACCTGCTGCGCGCGAAGGAAATGCTTGAGCGCTGGCACCCGACGCGCGCGCACTTCGAATTTCTCCCCTAGCTAGCGCCCCAACTGGACGGTGTGCGTCACGCTTCGAACCGCACTGGGTGCAGGCACACGTACGCGCGAAACCAGCTCACCGAGACAGACGAGTGCGTTTGGATCACCCAGCCCGCTCGGAAGCGTCGCCCCCTCAAGCATCACGCTGCCGTCCGGACGCACGCTCGCGCGCAAGACGATCGATCCGGGTATCCCCGGAGACAAGCGGGGGACGCAGCGAAGAATCTCAGTGCGCTGGCGATCCAAGGCCGCATGAACATGCGCCTCATCGTACGTGTTGTTGTTCGGCGGCGGTGGCGGCGGAGGCGCAATGGAGTTCGACGCAACGCGAATCGACGCCGTGATGCTCGTGGTTTGCAGCGGCCGCGACTCGAGTAGCGTGGTCCAACGGCGGGCCGCCGTGTCGAGACATTGCCGAACCGTCTCGTTCCTGGGCGTTACCTGCACACGCACGTTCAAACCGCGCCGCTGATGAAGGGTCACACGCACCGACGCGCGCTGCGACGCAGGCGTAAGGCAACTCGTCAAATCAGGCCTCGCGCGCTCCAGCGTGGTGCGCAGCTCTTCGGCCGTGAGGAAGTTGGGCCTGGGCGGATGTGGGGGAGGCTGTCTTGCGACGGCAACGCCACTCGACCGCACCATCTCAGCCCGTGCGGGTTCCGCGAACGCCACGAGCATCACCAAGAGCCAACCAACCAATCGCAGTGCGTGCATCAGATCCTCCGACGTCGGACTCGCGCCGCCCGTCATTCTTGGATGCGTAGATGCTTCTCGAACATCGCGCGGTACTTCGCTGGCACTTCCATCGCTTTGTGCGCCTTCATGTCGAGGCACGCGACCACGATCTTCCCCCGAACCGCGACCTCCGACTGTCCTCGCACCCTGCCCTCATAGAGAAATGTCGCCGATGTCTTCCCGACGCGCGCCACGTCGACAGAAATCTCGAGGTCGTCTCCAAAGCGCACGGGGCTCGCGTAGTCCGCTTCCGCATGCACCGCGGGCCAGCCAACGCCCTCATCAAGACACGCTCGATAGGGCACGCCCTCGCTCTCGAAGAAGTCTTCGAAGGCCGTGTGAAAGAAATGAAAAAAGCGCGGGTAGTAGACGATGCGCGCGTGGTCTTCGTCAGCGAAGCGGATGCGCAACGTGGTTCGAAAGGTCATCCCCGACGCTCGCACACTGGCGCTCGGGATCAACCGCGACACGACTCAACCGTGATGAAGCCGCGCGAGCTGCCGCGACATCGCTACGACATGCCCGTCGTCATCCCAGAGCGCGCCTTCCTCATCCAGGTAGTCGCCGATCAACGCATGTGTTGTGAACTGACCTCGCAACCACGCACCCGGCTTGGGTCTGCGGCGCACGTGCACCGTGAGCTCAATCGATGGCACCCAAGACGCATCCGCGGCCTCAAGATTCAACACAGGCGGAGGAAACGCGTCGGCAAAAAGAAGCAGTGAGAGTGCGTCAAAGGGTCGCCCATCCGCAAAACGAACCCAACCCGACAGGGAGGCGGTGTTGCTCTTCGCTCCCGCCAGCCAGCTCACCGCTCCAGGCGCGAGCCGCATGTCCACGCGCTCCGCAAGTGAGATGTTTGAGGTTGGGCCAGGACGACCCGAAACACATCGGTCTGGCGGCGGCAATGCTGGTGGAGCAACCTCACGTACCGCCACGAGCGGAAGCGAACCCAAATCGCCAAACGTGCCCAGCGCACGCACCCGTTCGGTCCCGTCCTGCACCAACCTACTCATGCAGGTCGAGAGCCCTCTACCTTCGCGGACGATCTCGATTTCGAGATTCGCGACCCCTGGCTGAGCAGGGCGGAGGAAGTGCAGCGTGAGCGAGAAAGGGTCCTGCTGCCGCAACGTCTCGCGCATCGCGCGGGCCATCAATGCCGCCAAATAGCCTCCATTGGGCGCGTTTCCGATGCTCCAACGGGCTGAAATGTGCGCCTTGGCCCGCCCCTCTGTGTCTGGAGAGACATGCGTATCGAGATCGAAAGCGTATTCCGGATTCATGGCGCATCCTTCCGTGCGTTGACCCCAGGGCCCGGGGCGCTTAACATGGGGGTTCGCGTCCGTCTTCTGCGGCGCGTAAAGTTTTGCCGGTTTGATTGCGGTGCGTCGTCTCGGTTTTGAACTCGGATGCCGTCCCGTGCCTTGTGAGGCAGCTGCCCGACTTGCTCGTGCACCTGAAACAACCACCTGACCGTCAGGCGGGTCGAGCATCTTCTGGGATGCACGACGAGGCAAGCGAATCGGCCCTTCGACATGATCGAAGAGGAGTTGGATGCAACCGCGTAAGGATGAAGGTCGGTCGCGAAAGACGACCAAGGCGACGACGCGCGCCGCCGCCGCGCGCTCGAAGGCTCCTGTTGGAGCCAAAACAGACAAAGCGAAAGCGAGATCTGAGAAGACGAAGGCTCCCGTCAAAGCCGTTCCAAAGCCGACCGGTAAGGCAACTGGGAAGGTCGCAAAGCCAACGACGAAGGGCGCCAAGCCAGTGACGACGAGCAAGTCCAAGGTGAAGGTTAAGCCGGCAGCAAAACCGGCCGCGAAGCCGGTTCCAGCCAAGACCGTAAAGAGCAAAGCGGAGCCCAAAGCCGCAATCAAAGGAAAACCTGCGGCGAAGGTGGCGACCAAGACCGCCGAGCCGAAGAAGGCCAAGCCCGAGGCGACGAAGGCAGCCGCCAAGAAGCCCGAGCCCAAAGTTCTGGTTTCCCCAGCGGCAAAGAATCCGCCAGGGAAGAAGGCCGAGCCGGTCAAGGCTGTGGTTTCCGCGACAGGAAAAAAGACCGAACCCGAAAAGCAGGCGGCCCCCAAAGCCAAGCCTCCAGAAGCGAAGCCTTTGAAAGCTCCTAAGAACGTCACCTCCGATGAGGAGACGCGTCCCGTTGAGCCTTCGCGCAACGAACCAACGCGCAGCAACTCCGCGTTTGCGCGGCCTTCTCCTTGGAGCGCACCTGCGCTGCCGCCGGTACGGGCGGACGCGACCAAGCCAGTCGCAGCCGCCTCCGAGGGTGATTTCGCGGTTGGCGAGACGGTTGTCTACCCAGGGCGCGGCGTCTCGGACATCGTTGCCATCGAGACCAAGGACATCGGCGGAAAGCTCCAACCCTTCTACACGCTCCGTGTGCACGACACGCAGCAGAAGGTGTTTGTACCCGTCAGTACGGCGGCACAAGCAGGTATGCGTCGTCCGATCAGCGAGACGGAAATTCGCGAGATTTTCCGCATCCTGAAGGTCACCGACGTGCCGATGGATACCCAGACGTGGAACCGCCGCTTCCGTGGTTTCCTCGAGAAGCTGCAGACCGGAAACGTCTTCACGATAGCCGAAGTCGTGCGCGATTTGTCCCGCGTGCGGTTGGCCAAGGACGTCTTGTCCTTCAGCGAGCGCCAGATGCTTGAGAAGGCACGCGGCCTCATCGTGAAAGAAATTGCGATCGCTCGATCCAAGCCCGAAGAGCAAATTCGGGAGCAGATCGACGCCATCTTCACCTGATTTTCGCCTCGCAGCGAAAGTCTCCCTAGGTGCGAAGCGTCGTGGCGTTCGTTCGTCGAGAACGCGCGTGGACGTGGCAGAGGTCTTCGCCTCGCCCGCACTCCCCAGCAACATGGCTCACGGACCGTGTGCAGGACCTGCCGTGAGCCCGGCCGAGCATGCGCCGGCCAGGACCAACCAACATGGCGAACAAAAGCACGATTGTGATCAGCGTGGACGTCGGCGAGACCCGCGTCGGGCTGATCGAGAATGGCATTCTTTCTGAAATTTACGTCGAGCGAGAGCGCGACCGCAGTCCCGTCGGCAGCATCTATCTCGGCAAAGTCACCCGCGTTCTCCCTGGTATGCAGGCGGCATTTATCGATGTCGGCCTCGACCGCGCTGCGTTCCTCCACGTAGAAGACGTCATCCCGCAGCAGGACTTCGAGAAGCTGCTCTCGGGTGAGGACGAGGGGGACGACGAAGAGGCCGAGAAGGAGCCGAAGGAGCACGATCGCGATGCGAATCGCCTCTCACGCAAGACGCCAATTCGCGATGTCTTGAAAGAGGGCCAGCAGATTGTCGTGCAGGTCTCGAAGGGGCCGATCAGCACGAAGGGCGCGCGCGTCACAAGTCACGTCTCGCTTCCAGGCCGTTTCGTCGTCTACATGCCCACGGTCGATCACCTCGGCATCTCCAAGCGCATCGGGAACGACCGCGAGCGCAAGCGTCTCCGTGAGGCCGTCGAGGCAATGAAGCCTTCGCAGGGCGGGCTCATCGTCCGCACCGTCGCGCAGGGCCTCACCAAGGGCACGTTGAAGGCCGACATCGGCTACCTCGTGAAGACCTGGGAGAGCATCGCCGAGCGACAGAAGACGGCAAAAAAAGCCCCGCAGTTGCTCTACGCCGAGCTCGATATCGTGTTGCGGACCGCACGCGACCTGCTCACCGAAGAGGTCGGCAAGATCGTCATCGACGACCTCACCGAATACACACGCCTGAAGCAGTTCGTTGAGAGTTTCATGCCCGAGCGCGCGGGAGACGTCGAACTCTACGAGGGCTCCGATCCGATCTTCGACGAGTTCGGCATCGAAGACGAAATCGCGCGCTCGTTGTCGCGAAAGGTTCCACTGCCGAGCGGCGGCTACCTGATCATTGATCAGGCTGAAGCGCTCACGGCGATCGACGTCAACACCGGTCGTTTCACTGGCAAGGGCAAGGACGTCGAGGAGACGATCCTGCAGACGAATCTCGAAGCGGCCAAAGAGATCTCGTACCAGCTGCGCTTCCGAAACATCGGCGGCCTCATCGTGCTCGACTTCATCGACATGGAGCGCGCGAACCACCGCGACAAGGTCTACAAGGCACTCGTCAACGCGCTGAAGACTGACAAAGCCAAGACGACGGTCGTCCGCATCAGCGAGCTCGGCCTGGTCGAGATGACCCGCAAGCGCACACGCGAGTCACTTGGGCGCACGCTCTACGAACCTTGCTTTTACTGCGATGGCACTGGTCACCTGCAGAGCAAGGCGACGATTTGCCATGAGATCCTTCGCCAGATCCGGCGCGAGAAGGATTCGCTCCCAGGCTTCAAAGTCGTCGTCAACGCGCACCCGGCCGTCATCGACACGCTCCAACGTGAGGAGAAGGACGCGCTTCAGAAGGCAAGCGCGCGTTACGCGCGACAGATCGTGCTGCAGCCCCGCAAGGACTACCACCTCGAGCAGTTCGACCTCGGCGGCAGCTGAGCGCTGGCTTGAGCGAGCACGGCGCTTCGAAGTACAACCAAGGCAGGATGAAAACGAAGAACAGCCAACGGCGCGATGATCGGGTGACGATCAACAAAGAGTTCGAGTCGTTTGACGCCTTCATTCAGGAGTACGTCACGAACATCTCGCGCACTGGCGTCTTCGTGAAGTCGAAACAGCCGCTCCCCATTGGCACGCGCGTGAACCTCAAGTTCACGGTGATCATGGAAGACATCGAGACGATCGAGGGGATCGGCGAAGTCGTCCGTGTGCAGCATGACCCGCCGGGGATGGGCGTCGTCTTCCGCGAACTCTCCGCGTACTCGCAGTCGCTCTTGGAACGACTGCTCACGGCACCTTCGGTCTAGACGAGCTCGCCTTGGAACTGAGTCAACGAAAGCGTCCGGAAGACTGGAGCGACCTTGAGCTGGAGGAGGAGCTCACGCGGCGTCGGCAAGCCCGCTCCACAGGGGTGAGTGCTCCGCCGACCAACGTGGACGCCTCTCCGCGCGTGCAACGAGCCCTGGAGGCGCTTGAGCGCGAGCGCGATGTGCAGCAGGCCTACGCGAATCTTGAGCTTTCGAAGAACGCGCCCTGGGCGGATGTTGAGGCGAAGTATCGCGAGCTGCTCGCGCGCTTTCATCCTGACAAGCATCGCGCAGATCCGGAGCGCTACCGAGCCGCACTCGATGTCGTCGCGGGCCTGACGCGGGCGTACCAGACGCTCTACCAACGCGTGAAGCGCTGAGCGCTAAGCACCTCTCCATCAAGAACGAGAAGAGCCTCTTGCGATCCCGCAGAGGCTCTTTTCATATCAAAATAGGATTCTTGGCTGATTGAAATCAGCTCAGTTCACTCCGCGCGAAGGTAGCCGGCGCGAAGGAGCTTCACCAAGATCGTGCTGGTGTCGACATCGGATGCGAGGCTCTTGTTGAGCACCGTCTCGACCGAGCCGTAGTTGTGCGCGAGTTGGAGGACGTCGATCTCCTCGGGCGCGAGGTCACGCAGCGGAGGCACGAGCGGCGTCGCGATTTGAACCGAGGCGCGCAGGGCGGGCATGTCATCGCCAAGCCGACGAATCTCGTCGATCTGGCGCATCGCCTCCATGAGGATGCCTTCGACGGACATCTCGATGCGCACAGGGAACTCGCGATCCTCCGGCGGATCCATGTCGAAGGTGCCCGTCTCCCACGCAAGGATGCGCATGAGACTCTTCATTGGCTGCACGTCGAAGTGCTCGTTCACGACGGCGAAGACGACCTTGCCAGTGTCGATGAAGAGCTTTCCGACATCGTGACGATCCGTGCGAACCACGAGCACGCCGCTCTTCTTCGAGGCGCCAAAGAGCTGGAGCAAATCGGGGAGCGGAATCTCTGCAATCGAGCCGCTCATCGTGCGCACCTGCGAGGTGCGGCGGCCCTGGCTGATGTCCTCGAGGCGCGCTTTGGCGTCGCTCTGGCTCTGCGCGGGATCGGCGCCAACGACCTTGATGATCGAGGTCCCGATGAGGATGCGGTCGCCCTCTTGGAGCGCCGAGCGCTTCACCTTCTCGCCGTTCACGAAGGTGCCGTTCGTGGAGCCGAGGTCTTGGATGAAGATTTGATCGTTCGTGACAGTCAGCTTCGCGTGGCGACGCGAGACCATGTCTTCAACGAGGACCATGTCGAGTTCGCTGGAGCGTCCGACCACCACTTCTTTGTGCGGTGGAAGCGGAAACTCGCCGCCTTGGTACTTCCCCGAAATAAAGCGCAGCGCATACGTCTTTTGAGGCTGACGCAGGCTAGCGGGCGGGGGAGGTACTTTCGGAACCGGTGGCTCCATCTCGTTCGAAAATCCTAGAGAGTTTAGGGCACTGAGGTCAAGCCTTCGCGTCGACTGCGCTCATGCGATGATGCGCCATGCCCGGACGAAATACCCAATACGCCACGGGGACCGGGCTGTCACGGAATTCGCAAAGTACGGTGCGCATTTGCGGCCTGAGCCTCGCACTTACGCTGATCGCCACGTGGATGACATGCACACACGTGCAGGCACAGGCGGCGGATCCCACGCTCGTGTGGCGCACGATCGAGACGCCGCACTTCCGGATCCACTACCACCAACCCCTCGCATTGCTGGCCCGTCGCACCGCGGCGGTTGCTGAGCGTGCCCACACGACGCTCGCCACGGTGCTTGGCTTCGAGCCAACGGGTCGCGTCGAGCTGGTGCTGACAGATGAATCGGACTCGGCGAACGGCTCTGCAACCGCCCTTCCCTACGACACGATTCGTCTCTACGCGGAGGCGCCGGACGATCTCTCGCCACTCGCCGACTACGACGACTGGATCACGATGCTCGCCACGCACGAGCACACGCACATCCTTCATCTCGATCAGGCGACGGGGATCGCCTCCGTCATCAACGCGGTGCTCGGCAAGGTCTACATGCCGAACCATGTCTCGCCACGCTGGTTCCTTGAGGGGCTGGCTGTGTGGGCTGAGACGCAGTTCACCTCCGGCGGGCGACTTCGATCGACGCAGTGGGACATGTATCTGCGGATGGATGCGCTGGAGGATCGCTTCTGGTCACTCGACCAAGTGACAAACCAAGCCGACCGTTGGCCGCACGGGAATGCGCAGTACCTCTACGGAAGCTTCTTCGTCGACTTCATCGCACAGCGTCATGGCCGAGAGGCACTTGCGGAGATGGTGCGCGACTACGGAGACTCCATATTGCCATATGGTCTCAATCGTATCGCTCAACGTGCGACGGGATTCACGATCGAGGAACTCTGGGATCAGTTCCTCACCTCGCGACGCGAGGCGGCGCGCGCCACGCTGCTTCGCATTGAAACAGAGGGGCGTGTCGAAGGAACGCGGCTTACGCATCACGGAGAGCTCGCGCGTGCCCCGCGCTTTCTCCACGACGGACGGCTCATGTACATGCGGGGCGATGCACGCTCACGTTCGCGCATCGTGACGGTGAACGCGGAGGGCAACTCGGAAGAGGAATTCGCGCGCGTGAACAGCGGCGGGGAGGCTGCCGTTTCACATGACGGAAACGTCGTCGTCTACTCGCGGGTTGAAGCGCATCGCGACATCTACTTCTACTCCGACCTCTTCCTGCGCGACCTTCGGAGCGGCGGCGAAACACGCCTCACAACGGGCGTACGCGCACGTGAGCCTGACCTCGCGCCCGATGGCGAGACGATGGCTTTCACGACCTCGCGCGCGGGCACCACGCACCTCTTCGTCGCGAACCGACATGACGTTGTTGGAACCATGCGCGAGCTCGTGTTGGGCCCGACCTTCTCGCAGGTCTACACGCCGCGATTTTCTCCCGATGGCCGAACGCTCGCGTGCTCGCGTTGGATGCCAGGAGGCTTTCGTGACGTCGTGCTCGTCGACGTGGAGACGGGGGCTATCCAAGAGCTCACGCATGATCGCGCGATCGACTCGGGGCCGACGTGGTCTGCGGATGGGCGCACGGTCTTCTTCTCGTCGGACCGCTCTGGTATCGCGAACATCTACGCGTATCGCCTTCCCACAGGGCGCATCGAGCAGATCACGAACGTCATCCACGGCGCGTATCAGCCCGCCATTTCGAGCGATGGTTCGCGCCTCGTCTACGTGGGGTACACGAGCTTTGGTTTTGATCTTTTTGCGCTCGATCTCACCACAGTGCATCCGCGCGAGGCCGCTGCCTACATCGACATGCGACCGCCGAGCGTACGCACCGATGAGCTCTTCGATGCGGAGAGCACGGCCTACGATCCCCTCGCAACGCTCTACCCGCGCTCATACATGCTGGGGCTCGCGCAGGACTCTTGGGGGCCGCAAATCGGCATCACCTTCGGAGGCACCGACGTCTTGAACTACCACACGTGGCAGGGGCGCCTGGGGGTCGGGCTCGCGCGCGGCACATGGCAATTCGATGCCACCTACAGCTACGACCAATCGCCGCTCGGCGTGTCGGCGCGCATCTACCGCAACGAGCTGCTCGCCAATGGGCTCGAGGTCGGAGGCGACGCGCGCACATGGTCACAGGAGGTCGTGGGCGGCTCGCTCGCGCTCAACTACCGCTTCCCACGGGCGTTCTACTCGCACTCGCTGAACGTCTCCTACAGCGGCGCCTACACGACCGCGACGGCACCCTTCGCACGCGCCGACGAACTCGACCCGAACACGCCACCACCGGTGCTCCCGGAGATGGGCTTCTTCTCCTCGCTGCGCATGGGATGGCGCTACTCCGATCTCGAACGCTACACGTACGACATCAGCCCTTCGAACGGCCGTTCGATCAGCGCCTCCGCCTCGCTCGCCGACCCCCTTCTCGGCAGCCAGTACCGCGTCGTTTCGCTGGAGTGGAGCGTTCAGCAATATGTGCCGCTCTGGGAGCAGCACGTTCTTGCGCTTCGCTACGCAGGTGGTTGGAGCGGCGGAGACCTTGAGCGCAGGCGCGTATTCGGCGTTGGCGGCTACTCCGTGACCAACCCGTTCACGAACATTCTCTCGCCCATCATCGTCGGAGGCGCGGCGCTTCGCGGTTACCCGAACGCCTTCCGCACAGGCACGCAATACCACCTCGCGCAGGCCGAGTACCGCGCGCCCATCGTGCGCTTCAACCAGGGCCTCTCCACCCTGCCCGTCTTCATCAATCGACTTTACGCACTCGCCTTTGTCGACTTCGGCGATGCATTTTCATCTGATTTCGATATTACAACATTCAGAGTCGGCGTGGGCGCGGAACTCATCCTCGACTTCACGCTCTTCTACTTCCTCGCATTCTCCTTGCGCGTTGGCTACGCGCGCGGCCTGAGCGAGGGTGGAATCGATCAAGTCTATGGGAACCTCGGCGTGCCTTTTTGAGGCGACCTACAGCCCTGCGACAACCTGCGCCTCAGGGATGAGAATGCGGGTCGCGAGCGGCTCCACGCCGAGATCGAGACGTTGATCGCCGGGCACCTCGAAACGCTCGCCCGAGAGCACATCCACGAGTGTCGTCCCCGCGGCTGCGGTTGTCTGGAGGCGTCCTGTCTCAAACGACGTGCTGCTCGCGTGGCGTGACTGCGTGTTGATCACGACGAGCGCGAGTTGATCATCGACGCGGCGCTCGAATGCGATGAGGCCTGCGTCGTTCTCGGTGCCAACGTGCTCGCTTGCCCAGCGCACAGAAAAATCGCCATGCGTGAGCGCGCGGTAGTGCCTGCGGATGCGTGAGAGACGCGCGATCCATCGGAACGTCTCGCCATCGGTTGCGTAGCCTGAGGTCCAGAGCGTCTCGCGGTTCGCCGGGTCATTGCCGCCGTCGAAGTCTTGCTCCGTGCCGTAGTAGAGGCAGGGGATTCCGTCTTCGGTGAAGAGGAAGGCGAGTGCAGCACGAAGGGCGCGCGGGCCGTTCTCATCGGGGCGCTCGTAGAGGAAGCGCGGCACGTCATGGTTGTCGATGAAGTTCACGAGCGCTTGGCTCGGGGCGACACCGATGCCGCCGGGCTGCGGCTCATTGTTGTAGTTGGTCGCGCGACGGCTGTAGAGACGCTCGATCTGCGCGGTCGGCCCCTCGCGCATGAACACGTCTTGGAAGACCCAATACTTCTGCGAGAAGTAGAAAACCGAGTCGAGCATGCCAGGGCGCGTGTAGCTGCCGATGAGCGCATCATCGCCATCGAAGGCCTCACCGAACATGAAGAAATTCGTCTTGCCCTCGGCCGCGAGTCGCTGACGAACCTCGGTCGCGAAGTAGCTCCAGAAGTCGTCTTCGACGTGCTTGATCGTGTCGATGCGGAAGCCATCGAGGTCTGTCTCGAGCACCCAGCGCACATACGAATCGACGAGCGCGCGACGCACGCGCGGGTCTTCGGTGGCGAGGTCTTTGAGGCCTCCGGGGAAGTCGCCGAAGAGCACCTGCTCGCGGATGTCGTAGCTCGTGATGCGACCGCGTCGGTGATAAACGCTTGGGTCTTGAAAGATGGCGGGCTCGGGCGGCACGCGGAAGATTTGCGGCTGGTTGAAGAAGCGAACGGGAGCCGGCCCTGACTCGCCGAGCGAGGTGTAGCCCTGGATGCCGCGCGGGTCGTAATCAGGGTCGTACTCGGTGATGCGGCGAAGTGGGCTTCCCATGGTGCCCGCGCCGATCAGCGAGTCATCGGGCTGGCCGTTGTTGTTGATGTCGTAATAGAAAACTTGGCCAAGGTGATTGGTGACGATGTCGAGGATCACCGAGATGCCGCGCGCATGCGCAGCGTTGACGAAGGCGCGCAGGGAGGCGAGGTCACCGAAGTGCGGGTTGAGGCGATTGAGGTTCACCGCCCAGTAGCCGTGGTAGGCGTCGAAGCCTGCATCCGCGTCGACGTTGAGCACGATGGGGCTTATCCAAAGCGAGTTCACGCCGAGCTCTTCGAGGTAGTCGAGTTCGTCGATGATCCCTTGCCAGTCGCCGCCCTGATAGCGAGCCAGCGCACTGGGGTCGACGCGATCATCCGTTGCTGCATCGCCATTCGCGAAGCGGTCGGTGAGGAGTTGGTACATCACCTGGTCGCGCCAATCCGTGACGTGCGTCGAGACGCGCACCTGGCGCACCGCCGCGAGTTGGTCGTGCACGCAGCTGCCGCACATGACGCTCGTTGCGAGCACGAATCCGAGGGAGAGGTTTTTGAACGATCGTTCAAGAATAGACATGGTTGAGTTCCTCTCTGCGGGCTTCAGGGCGCGTACGACGTCGAGCTGAACCACCACTCGACGTTCACGCCGAGGAAGTGTTCGAAGTCTTGGGAGACGCGTGGATCGCCAGGGTTCAAAAGGTTTCGCGCACCGAGGTCGCGGCCCGTGACGGAGTAGACGAGACGAATTTGCGGTCGCGTGTACGAGCCACGGCCGAGCGGCGAGACGAAGGGCATGAGCGCCAGCTTGTAGACACTGCCGCCATCGGGATTGCCGGTCAGCTCGTTGATCGCGAGCTGCTGAAGACCTTGATAGGAGAGGTCGACGGCGACACCTGCGACATCGCCGAACCAGACCTGTGGGCGAATCGCAATGGCGCCTTCGGAGACGGCCGCGCGACTGAAGAGCGCTGGGTCTGCGTCGTGAAAGACGCGCCACCATGCACCGAGCATGACGCCGAAAGCGATGTCGGGATTCGCACGCCACTCCCAATTGCCCGAGAGCGCGAGACGAATCTCCTCCGCGCGACCTGTCGTGATCACGGTGCCTGTTCCAAAGGGCACGCCCAGCGGGTCATACGCGCCGAGGCCTCGCGCGTAGCGGAAGAACAAATTCACGAAAGCGTGATCGCCAGAGATGTAGCCGCCGAGCTGCGCGCCGAGCACGTAGCCACTGTCTTCAGGAAGGCCCTCGCGTGTTCCATCGGCGCGCAACCGCGTACCTGCCGAGAGCCAGTGCTGCTCACCGTAGAGCACCGCTTTGAGCCCGTTCGCCTCGTTGCGACCGAAGGGCCAATACGTCGCGCGGCCTGAGAGCACGATGCGCGGACGGTCGAGAATGAAGACCTCATCGGGCGTGAATCCGGCGCGCGCGGGGAGCAGTTCTGTCTGACGTTGGAACGGGTTGTTTGGCTGCGACATGCCGACTTGAACGGCGAACTCAAGGTCGTCTTCGAGCGCGTAGCGAAGGCCGCCGCCGACCATGTTGAGGTTGTCCATCGGCCAGAAGTTCATCAGGTAGACGTCGTCGCCGCGGACCATGCGCGAGCCGCCCCAGATCGAGAGCCCGCGCGTCAGGATGTTGCTGGCTTCGGCGAAGAGATTTCGGACGGCGATGCGCTCGGAGAAATCTCCATCATATTGAAATAGTGGACCCGCATACGCGAGCGTGATGACCATGCGCGTGTCGACACCGAACATGTGATCTTCGCGGCGAAGCTCGACCTCGGCGTAGGTGTCGTCCTCATCCGCACGCGGCGCGAAGGTGACAAGGCGCGCTTGCCTGCCTGTGCTTCCGCGAAGATCCGTCGCCGCGATGATCCTGCCGTAGGAGCCGAAGTGGAAGCCATCGAGGAAGACGAGCGCGGGGTCACGCGCAGCAGGCGTTGCCACCGCCGCAGGCTCGGCAACCGCGGGCGGCTCAACGGCTGGAAGCGTCGGCGGCGACTGCGCTTCTACCGGAGGCGCGACCTCGGGTGACTCCGCAATGACCTCTGCATCCTGCGCATGCGCGCGACTCGGGTGAGAGAGCGACGTAGCAAGCACGCAAGGTGCAACCAGGGCGATGAACGCAGAACGCACGGACAGACAGTAAGACCCAACGCATGCCGAAGTCGATTCTCGCGATGAGGCGTTTGGCGCTAGCGTGAGCATTCGTGCCCGCCTCTGGTGACCGTCCTCTGACTGAACTCGCGCGTTTGCTGCGTGCGCATCAGTACGCCGTGGTCGGTACGACCTTGGTCGGGATGCTCGTTGCAGGCACCTCGCTTGGCCTCGCGCGGGCTGGTGCGACGCTGCTCGATCGGGCGCTCGCAGGCAGCTTCGAGGCGCCCTCGATGCTGGCGCTCTGGGCACTCGCACGGGTCGTTCTCGGTGTGATGCAACAAAGAGCGAGCACGACCCTCGGCCATCGCGTTGCGACGGAGCTTCGCGAGACGCTCGTGCACCGCGTGCTGCGCGCCGACATCGCCACGCTGCCCTCCGCCTCCGAGTTGCTCACGCGCATCGCCCACGATGTGACCCAGGTGCAGTCACTCATCGCGTTCCGCGCGCCAACCTTGCTCTCGGATGCCGCGACATCGATCGCGCTGCTCGCGTATGCGCTCTTCCTCGCGCCATGGACATGCCTCTTCGCGGGGCTACCTGCACTCATCGCGCTGCCCTTGTTGCTCACGCACGGAAGGCGTCAGGCGAGCGCCGAGGATGCGGCGCGGGCAGCGTATACGAAGGTCTACGAGCACGTCGCCGACACGCTCGAAGCGGCGCTCGTGATTCGCCATCACCATGCGGAGCCATCGGCGGAGGCCAGTCTTCGCCAGACACTCGACGCGTTTGAAATCGCGGCACTAGAGGCCCGACAACGCGCCACGCGGGTGAGCCCGATTCCGCAAGTTGCGGCACTCGCATCGTTTGTCCTCGTCGCCTGGCACATCGCGCGTGATGTCTCTACGCACGCACTCACGCGGCCCGACGCACTCGCGCTCGTGATCGTGCTCTCGCTGGCCGCACGACCCATGATGCGCCTCGCGTCCCTGACGAATGAGCTCGGTGCGAGCTTCGCTTCCCTCCGACGAATCGCCTCGCTACTGGGTCACGCCGCCACGGAACCGAAGTCCGCGAGCGAGCCCAACGTATCGGCGACGATCCTTATCGAGCACCTCCACCTGAGCCGCGCAGGGCATAGCTTGCTCGAGGCTGCGACGATGCGAATTCGGCGCGGGGAGATGACTGCAGTCGTGGGAGAAAACGGCGCCGGAAAGAGTTCACTTCTCCTTGCCCTCGCCGACTTGCTTCCGCATCGAAAAGTCGTGCTCGGCGCGGGTGACAACGAGCCCGGTGGGCACCTCGATGTCGCGTGGGTGCCCCAGTCGCCGGCGCTCATGCAAGGCACCGTGCGATCCAATGTGGCGATGACGCAGGCTGCCGATGATGCGCGCTGCCGATCCGTGCTTGCGCGTGTTGGGATGAACGTCGATCTCGATCGGCTTGTGGAGCCCGGAGGACGCAATCTCTCGCTTGGTGAGCGACACAAGATCGCCCTGGCCCGTGCGCTCTATCTTGAACGCTCCGTCCTCATGCTCGATGAGCCCACGGCATCGCTCGATGCGACGAGCACGCGGACGTTTCTCGCGACCCTGCAGAGCCTTCGCGAAGAGCACGCCATCGTCATCGTTTCGCACGACGACCACGTCATCGCCCAGTGTGATCGCGTGCTGCGCATCCGCGACAAGCAGCTCGTTGAGGTACTCGGCTGAGGAGGCGGCTTAGCTCTCGCGCTTGTTGCCAACGATGTTCAAGTGAACACGCTGATCCGCGTCGCGCACAGAGGGTTTTCCCGTTGCGCCATCGGCCCAGACACCACGCCAACGATCGCGCTCAGCCTCCTTGCCGCTCGCGCCCTCGTCGGTCCAATGCGGCTTTCCGAACTGCTTGAGACACCAGTTGCAGGAGTAGTCATCCCAGGCCTTCAGCCCCTCTTTCTCAAGATGGGCGATGCGCTCCTTCTGCAGTTCATGGACGACATCGACCATCTTGGCGTGACCCGCAAAGAGCGACGCCGTGCGCATGTCCGCGAGTACGTCCGAGCGCCCCGTCTCACTCGGCACGCCCGCAAGCTGGCAACAGAGGCTCAGCTGCCCCTCCACATTCACGTGGAGCGTGTGACTCATCCACGGACCGCACGTACTGAAGGCCTCACGGGTCGGGAAGCCCTCTGGCATCCCGACAGGAATGCGAAGCGTCGAGTTGAGACGATCGATGCGGCTCATCGCGCGCTTCCATGCGTCACGCGGCAGGAAGAGTTCCTCGTCGAGGTGGGTCCCCGTGGGCTGCATCCAGGCAAAGCTGGCGCGTTCCGCCCCCAAGATCGCCGCCTGAAGGCCAAACGCCTCGATCTCGTCGACATTCTTTGCGTTGACGACCATCTGCAGGACGAAAGGCTTTTCCCACATCGTGCAGAGCGAGATGGCCCGCATCACCTCGCGGTACGAGCCCTGGCCACGAATCTCGTCGTGCGTCTTTTCCTCCGCGCCATCGAGGCTGAAGTAGAGGCGCGCCATCTGCGCGAGCCGCTCCGGCTTCTCCTCAAACGACGCCAGCATCTGCGGGAGCCGCGAGCCATTGGTGACTGCATGCCACTGCATCCCGCGTGCAACGATCGCATCGAGCACGCGATCAAACTGGGGATGCAAGAAGGGCTCACCGCCGGTGAGGGCCACAAGCCCGATGCGGTAGCCGTTGACCGCCTGGTCCAAGACCCGCTCGATGACGTCGATGGCGAGGTCGGTCGGCCGCAGGTCGGGGTCGCGCAAGCAGTGCTGGCAGTTGAGATTGCAGCGGTCGGTCAGATGAAACGCCACCATGCGTGCGGTCATTGGGTCTCTCCAAAGCGTCGACAGAGGGGACGCTCGTACCAAAAAGGGACGTCTTGCTGGCGTATGGGCAACAAAAAGCCCCGCCAGCGTGACTGACGAGGCCGATGCGATCTGGGTCGAGAATCAACCGTCCGCGGTGAGGCCCGTCGCGGTTGCGCCTGAACTGGACGTTCCGGTGGTGGCGCCACCCGAGAAAAGCACAGCGCGAGTCAGGGAGCGCTTCCGCGTGATCCTTGGCGCTTCGTAGCGAAGCTTCTCGCGCGGCTTCGTCTCCATGTTCTCGTCTTCGCGATCCTTCGTCATGTGAACTCCGTGGGTTTCGTCGACTGCCGCATCCACTGTTGCAGGGCCCGGCCGGACCATTCGACTGCCGCGTACCCTAACGGCCGTCTCGCCCAATGTCACGCACCGCAGCGGGCGTTGCTATGCGGACAGCGTCGTGGAATGCTTTCGAGGTCGCGTGCAACAAGAGAGTCGTTCGCTCGCCAACCCGGCTGGCGTCCCGCGAAGTCACCTCAAGGTGAACCAGCGAACAAATAGTCTTCGGCCCCTCGGGGCTGCGCTTTATCGGAGGGCTGCAATGAGAAAATCGAAAGTGCTCGGCTTGGTGATGGGTGTGTCAGGTGCATTGATGGGCGTCGCCTGCGCAGGCGAGCCTGTTGCTGAGACTTCGGGGCCCTCGCGCCAGTACGATAACGAGCCGGTTTTGCTCGGGCAGTTCACAGGTGTAGTCGATGAGAACGGGATGCACATCACGCTGCAACCGTCCGCCGAATACATCGAACTCGCAGGCGAGAACGGCGTCGCGGTGGAAGAACTCACGCAGCTTCTTGGAACGAGCGGCGGTGGCCGCGGACTGAATCCCGCCAACTCGATTGAGGTCATCACCTGTGGCTCGACCACGGGTTGTGCTGCGCAATACGGCTCAATCGTTGTGCCCACGACGTATGCCCCCGCGAGCGGCTCGTACAGCGCAGCCTGTGGCACCGTCCCCGCGGGACGATCAACCACGTGTTACGCGGCTGACGTGGAGATTCGCCAGTTCATCGAGCAGCCCCTCGGGACTCAAGTCGAGATCTCCAACGTGTATGCGATCTTCAACGGCACTGGTTCGACCGGCGGTGCGAACACCGTGTTGCCCTACAGCGGCACACCCGAGACGCTTGGGGCGCCGACAAGCCTGAACAGCACCACGTACCGCTATGGCTCGCTTGAGCCCGGGCCCACTGGCGTTGCAAGCCTCGACTCGCCGTTCCACCAGTCGAGCGTTCGCCGTTGGCGCTTCTCGTACCCAACCGGCACCAGCGATTTCAACTTCACGTTCAACGGCAACATCTACGCAACGGTCGCCACGGGACGTGCGCCATACCAGGCGTCGGTTTCGGCAGTCGGCGGCCCCACGAGCACGGCTTTCACGTCGGGATGTATCTCGGACAACGGCGACTACCACGTCGGAACGTCGGTCGAGTCGACGAGCGGTCAAGAGCAGGTCTGGCTCCACCGCCGACGCACGGGCGACTTCCAGTGGGTGAGCCGCAGCACGGCCGGTGCACTCGGTAACGGCACCTCCGCCAACCCCTGCATCTCGCCTGATGGCTCAGTCGTCGTCTTCGACTCGACCTCGACCAACCTTGCTGCGACGGACGCCAACGCCCGCCCCGACATCTTCGCCCGCGTGGTTTCTACGGGGGCCACCGAGCACATTTCGCGCGACAGTTCAGGCGTGGGCGGAACGAGCTGCGGAGCCACCGGTTTGGGAGCTACCTTCCCGTCGATCTCAGCCGACAGCCGCTACGTCGCCTTCAGCTCGACTTGCAGCTCCTTCTGCACTGGCAACACGGAGTGCACCGCTGGCCGCCCGCAGGTGTATCGCCGCGACCGCGTGGTCCCGGGCCTGATCGGCGTGAGCCGCCCCAATGGCAGCAACACCTCGTTCGCCGCCGCAGCCGCCCAGACCGCCTCGATCTCAGGGGATGGCAACCTGGTTGCGTTCCAGTCCGCGGGCACAAACCTCACTGGGGACATCCGGAACGTGGTCGACGTGTTCGTCCGCAACATCGCCACCTCGGCGACATGGCGCATCTCGAACGACGCAGGCACGGGCTACAAAATCCCACAGATCTCACGCAGCGGCTCTCACGTGATCTTCACGTCGACATCGCGAACCTTTGTCACTGGCGTCACCGACACAACGGATCTCGACGTCTTCCGCTGTACCGTCTCCGCAACACCCGTCTGCTCCTATGCGAGCTTGAACAACGCCTCGACGACAGTCTCGGGCGTCGGTGAGAGCGGCTCGGCAACTCTGGTCGGCGCTGCCATTTCCGCGGACGGCAACCTGGTGGCCTTCCAGTCTGACGTGGTCGACCTCGTGACGGGCGACACCAATGCGATCACCGACATCTTCGTCCGCAACATGACAACGAATGCGACGACACGCATCTCAGTCAACAGCTCGGGCGTACAGGGCAATGGCGCAAGCACGCTTCCGCGCTTCTCCACCAACTCAACCGGCCGCACGTACGTCACCTTCACCTCGGCCTCGAGCAACCTCCTCTTCGACAGCGCAGGGACGGGCAGCTTCGACGATGGCGATGGTCCCGCAGTGGACGCCTTCTCCATCCGCTTCTAAGTCCACACTCACCAACAAAAAGGCCTGCTCCGAAAGGTGCAGGCCTTTTTCGTTCCGTCGCGGCGCTCAGCGCGCCAAAGCCTGCAGGAGCGCCTCATCCGTGGCTTGTACGAGCCACTCAGGGCCAGCCTCCAGGCGGACGCACGGCGTGCCTGCAACAAGCGTCGCGAGGAGTTGCAGGTGCTCCTCCACCTCGGAGGCTCCGTCGACAATGACCAGCGCGCTCGACTCAATCAGGAGGCCAAGGGCGTCCGCCGCGTCCACTTCTGTGATGCGCGTCGTGGCTTGTGGGCCAGCAAGAAAGACAATGCCCGTTGGCTTCTGGGGCACTTCGGAGGGTCTCGCCACGTTCGCCTCGAACTTCCCGAGATCGGTGGCTCCAAGTCGTGCGATCTCGGGAAAGGCGTTCGAAGTCTTCCCGGTGATGTGGAACGGACGTGCGATCGGGAATGCACCTTCGGCCGACAGGAAGACCGCATCATCGGCCAGCGCCTCAAACCCCGCGCGGCGAAGACTGAGCGTCGTGGTGCTCTTTCCGGAACCACTCGGGCCCACGATGAGCAGCGTTTCTTCGCCACGTCGGACCAGGCCCGCGTGAAGGTGAAAGCGTTGGAACTGACGCAGCTGCAGGACGATCGCGACGAAGATGGTTGTGCGAAAGAAGCCGGCGAGATGGTGACGCCCGGGCGCGATGTGGGCGGAGATCTTCTTCTCTCTGAGGTCGACCTCGACCCAGCAGCGCAGGTCGCGCATCAGCCAGCCGTGCGTCGTTCGTCGCACGCGTACACCACCGTGGAAGAACGAACTCTCGCCCGTGAGCTCGGGCGCCTCCTCCGATTCGACGCGTACCTCGCACCAGACCTGCGGCGCGTCTTCCGTTGGGATGCAGCCCGCGGTGAGAATGGCGATCGCTTGAGACGGATCTGCCCCGAGATCGAACGCGTCGAGTTCGCCCTCGACTGTGAAGTCGACCGGAACGCCTGCCATCTGGAAGCGGGCTCTAGCCACCGTCACGGGCACGTCCAGCGATGCGCCTCCAGCGTCGCCAATGCAGCGTGAGCGTGCTCGCGCGGGTGTCGTTCAAGGTGGCTTGGAGGTAGGCGCGGCCCGGGAGGAGTGAGCCGACGAACTCGCCAGATGCGATGAGGGAACGTGTGCGTCGCAGGGCGGCGCGGAGGTGATCGCGCATGTCGCCGCCGACGGGGAGATCACGTGCGGTCACGAAGTGGAGATCACGCGCGCCGAGGCTGCGCATGTAGGCGAGCGAGCGGCGGAGGGCGGAGTCAGTTCGTGCGGCTTCTGCGAGGGCATCGAGGTGGCCGGCGTTGAGAAGCGCACGGAGATCGGCGACGTGGCGTGCGCAGAAGCGCTGCGCGAGTGCGTGATGCAGGACGACGTGATTGGAGAGGCCGACCGCGAGGGCCGCTGGCGTTGCGCGGCGTAGACCGTCTCTGTCCTCGCTCGCCGCCGTCGCAGCCGGCAACGGCGCACGCAGGAAGTGAACATCGACCGTGACGCCGTTTGGGTCTTCCCATTCGGTGCTCGCGCCATCGCGCATTGGGTCGGACATCGCGCCGTCGTGACGAAGGTGTGGATGCGCATGGAGCCCGGAGCCGCGAAGCGCGTTCACCGTGGCCGCGCGATGTCTTGCGGGCACAAGGAAGTCGACGTCGTCGAGCCAGCGATCGCCTGGATGCGCAAGCCACGGAAGGAGCGCGACGCCTTTCACGATGCAGTGCGGAATCTTCGCGTCGACGAGGATCGCGGAGGTGCTCTTGGCGGAGGAGAGGATCCAGGCGTTGCGCGCCGCGTGCTCGAGCTGCGTGTCTTCGAGTGCGGCGATGATCTCGGCGGGGAGAAATGCTCGGCCCGCAGCGAGCCAGGGGCCCTCGACGTGAAGCGCACAGGCGAGCTTGGTGGCAGCGATGGCGTCTGCTTGCGACCACGCGACCTCGGCACCGGCGAGGGATGCCATCAAGCCTCGTGCGACCCGCTCAGGCGACATGCACGAGCTGCTCGGAGAACATCTCGTCGAGGAGGACGTCGAGGTCGCGCTCCACATCGGCCGCGCTGGTGTCGAAGGTGTCTGTCACCTGCTGAATCAGCCGCGCACGCGTGCTTCCTCCGCGGACGATCGCCTTCCAGATCAGCACGCCCGAGCGGTTGAGCGTGAAGTAGAGCTTGCTGCCAAGGTGGAGAAGGAGGCCGGTCCCGTCGTTGAGTTCGGTGAGCACGACGCGCGACTCGGCGGTGAGGGTCTCGTCCTTCAACGTGGCGCTGGATGGGGAACGCTTCATGGGGTCTCCGGACGCAAGGCACTGGAATCGGTCGCGTTGGGAATGTGACGTAGCGAGCGCTGCGCTGGATGTCGATAGGAGACGCGGTAGGCGCTGACTTCACCGCGAGGTGAACCAACGAACAAATCCTCAAAAGGCCAGGGCTCACCCTCGACTTCCACCCAGGCGTGACCCAGCGCCTCGGCTTGCGTCTCGCCTGTCAGCGTTGGGTCGAGCGCGATGACGAAGGTGGCCTCGATGCCGAGCGCGCGAAGGAAGGCGTAGCGGGTGAGCGCGCGATCGAGACATGTGCGCGGCTTGCGCGAGAAGGCCTCGCCCAGCCGCATGATGAGCGTGGGGGAGAGTGTGATCGCCTGCGGCAAGGCGGGCGTCTCCAGGTGCGTGAGCGCCTCATCGAGGCCGCGCGTAGCCAGCTGCGTCTCGGCTTCTCGGCGTGCGTGTGTGTACCGACAGAGGGCGCGCATCGTCTCTCGCGGCGACTTCGCGAGCGCATGAAGGAGCTCTGTGCGTAGACGTCTCACGCGCCTTCCTTCGCGGTGAGCACATCACCGATGCGGGCGCCGTGGTTCGCATCGTTCGCGATCGCGAGGAGCGCGCCGTGGCTTGTGTGAAAGGCGATGCGGGATCCTTCGACGCCGAAGATGCATCCGGGCGATGCCGACTCTCCGCGAGCGTCGATGCAGACCGATTGCGTGAAGGCGATGGCGCGTCCGCGGAGGAGCATGCTGGGCGCCCTGTCGTCGAAGGCTGCGATGCGCCTTTGAAGCGTCAGCGCGTCGAGCGCTGGGTCGAGGCGCTGAAGCGCAAGGGGCACGCGCGAACGTGGTGCAATGCTTGGTGCAGCAACGCTTGTCGGCGCCTCAGCAGGCTTCTGCAGCAGCGAAGGGAGGGCGCATGCGGCCAGGGCCATGAGCGTTCGGATCATGCGGGTGTGCGTGTCGAGAGGCGTGCGTTCAAGCGAGGTCGACCAGAGGACGGGGCCCGCGTCGACGGGGCGCACCATCTGATGAATCGACACGCCGAAACGTTCATCGCCCTCGAGGAACGCCCAGCGCAGTGGGTCTGCGCCGCGATGCGATGGAAGGAGCGAGGGATGCACATTCCAGGTGCCAAGACGGGGCGCGGCAAACACGGCCTCGGGCAGCACCTCGCCCCAGCCCGCGACGATCAGGAGGTCGAGTGAGCGCGTCTCTGCCTGCGTCACCTGTGCAGCCGAGAGCACGCGTACTGCGAAGCCGACACTGCGCAGGACGGCGGGGATCTCATCGACGGTTCCTAGAAAGCCAAGGCGCACAAAGAGAGGGTGCGCGACCTCGGTGCAAGGCACAAATGGCGCTTCGACAAATCGATCGTTGCTGCGTTTTCGTGAACGCGAGACCTTCCCTCGGCCACTGCGAAGGACCGAATGACGGATCGTGCAAATGGATCAAGCGAGCGCAGGTCGCGGTCGAACAAGCAGAAGCTCTGGGGCCGTGCGGCTTGGTTCAGCCTCGCGCTGACGACCATCGGGGCACCGCTGCTCTTTGGTGGCGCACCGGGGTGGACGGTCCCGATCATTGCGGCGTGTGCAGGCCTGACGGCGCTGCTGACGGCCTACGCCAACCACCGTGCGGAGAAGGTGCTCGCGCCGAGTTCTGTGCTCGCGATGTTGATTGGCGCCGCGCTCTTTACCGTCCTGCAGGCCCTGCCCTTGCCCTGCGAGCTCGTGGCTGTCCTCTCGCCCGATGCGGTGGGGCATGCACGCGCGAGCGCTGCGCTCTTTGGGCAGGATGCGCTCTGCACGATCAGTGAAGACCCGGGGGTGACGCAGGAGGAGGTGCTCAAGGCGCTTGCCTGGCTTGCGGTCTACGCCTCGACTGCATGGACGATGCATTTGGTGGGGCGAAAGAACGTCGCGAAGACAATGGCGCTTGGGACGGGCGCGCTTGGTTTCGTCGCGCTCGTGCACGTCACGCTCAACGCCGAGCGCGTGTACGGCATCTTGCTGCCGAGCTTCGGCTCTGCGCAGTACGCGCCCTTCGTGAACCCCAATCACCTCGGCGGGCTGACGGCGATGGGCGTGCCTTTGGCGATCGGAATCGCGCGCGCAGAGACGCCGCAGTCCGGGCGCAGCATGTGGATTGCGCTCGTCATCTTCTTGCTCGCCTCCACCTCGATCACGCTCTCGCGTGGAGCGATTCTCGCGGCACTCGTCGGTGCCGCACTGAGTGCGCTGCTGCTCTTTCGTGCCTCGCGGAGAACAAGCAGCAAGGGAGGCTGGAAAGAAGCCGCGCTGCTTCTCCTAGGGCTCCTCGTGGCGGCGGGTGCCGTGCTTGGCGCGGCGGGGACGGAGGCACTTCAGGGCGAGTTCTCCAACACGGACATCTCGAAGCTCGACATCACAGCGCGCGCGCTGGAGCTGGCGGTGGTTGGGCCCTGGCTCGGGGTTGGCCGCGGGGCGTTCGGAAGCGTCTTTGTCGAGCGCGCAGGCGTCTCGACGATTCGCTATGAGTTTGTCGAGAACTTCATCGGCCAGTGGTGCGTTGACTGGGGCATCGTCTTTGGCTCGATCGTCGTGCTCGTGATCGTCGTCGGCATGGGCAAGGCCGCGCTCTCTGCAAGGCGCCCCGAGCGCATTGGTGCCGTCGCTGCGGCGGCCGTTTACTTCCTTCACAACCTCGTCGACTTCGGCGTGGAGCGCCTCGGAAGTGCCTGCCTGGGGTTTGCCGTACTCGCGCTCGCACTCGAAGAGCACGACAGCACCTCCAAAGAGGCAGCCTCACCGAGCAGGTTTGGTCAGCACGCCTCGCTCGTCTTTGGCGTCACGCTTGGACTCGCCACGCTCGTCGGCGTCGGGCTCATCGGGCCGCGCGTGCAAGAGCGTCGCGTCGAGGTCGCGCAGGCAACGCTCGAAGAGGCGCTTCGTGTGGGTGACCGCATGCGCTTTCGCGAGGTCGTGATGGATGCGGCGCGGGTCCATCCGCGTGAGCCCATCTTCCCGCTCCTCGCGGGCGCCGAGGCGACGCATCACAACGAGCAACGCGGCCTCAACATGCTCAACCGCGCCATTCTCCTCGCGCCGGATTGGGCTGCGCCGCACGTTGCTGCTGCACGCTATCTACAAGAGACACATCACTTCTCGCAGGCGCTCGTTGAGACGCGCGAGGCGCTTGAGCGTGACTTGGATCGGGGCCTTCCGATCGGCTGTGAGCTCGTCCGCGAACAACCAACCACGGAGACCATTCTCGCGCTGGCCGCTCGCAACGACACGCGCGTGCTGGCGATCGAGCGGCTCTTCCCGTGCCTCAACCCGGAGCTTCCCAACTACGAAGACGAGTCTCGCCGGCTGATCGAGGCGGAGCCCGAGCTTGTGCTCCCGCGCATTCACCTGGTCGCGCGCTCGGTGGCGCTGGGCCGTCTGGACGAAGCGGAGGCACATGCGCAGCGCCTGCTCAACGTAGAGACACCCGAGGCCTTCTTGGCGCGCGCACGGCTCGCGATGGCGCAGGGCGATCTCGACACGGCGCGTGTCCTTGCGCAGCGCGCGGAGCGCGAGCAGCCCTGGGATGCGCTGAGCGTTCGTGCGGAGATCGAGGCGCGTGCCGGGGCCTGGGAGGAAGCGCGTGCCACGGTCAGCGAGATGCGCGGTCTCTCGGGCTCGGATGTGCAGCGACTGGGCAATACCGAGCTCTTCCTTGCCTCGATTGAGCTCATCGGAGGCCACCGCGGACGCGCCCTCGCGGCCTTCGAGCACGCCTACCGCGACTTCGATCGCACCGAGGCCCTCCCCCGCATCGCCGACCTCGCCGCAGGCCTCGGCAACGCACCGCGGGCCGCAGAAGCGCGCCATGAACTCTGCGGGATGAACATCCCGGCCTACTGCGACCCGCCCCCACCTTCCCCGTAGGCTCAGGCGTCGAGCCGACCAATCTTCGTCAGGTAGTCGCGCGCCATCCCGTAGTCGTCCTCGTCGCTCGGATGAAAGCTCGGCTTGATGTAGGCGAGGATCGCATCGCGGAACAAACGGCGCCTGCGCTTGCCCTCCTCGATGAAGCGCGGCGTCGTCTTCATCACGCGCTCGGATGCCTCCATGTCGGTGCCCATGCGCGCCTCTTCGGCCAGGAGATGCTTCGTCGCAGCGGCCCAGAAACGCGTGAGTGCGATGAGGGCGAGCGCAAGCCCTGCGACGCGCACGAGGTAGCGGCCATCCACCTCTTGGAAGACATCGAACGCCACGCTCTTGTGCTCAATCTCCTCGGCTGCGTGCCAGCGCATCAGGTCTTGAATCACGGGGTGTGCGCCATCGAGGAAGTCGGAGGTGAGCGCGTTGTGGCCCATCATCGCGGTGAAGTGCTCGAGCGCCGCGGTGATCGAGAGACGCAGCGAGGGCGGCACACGTGGCTCGAGCTTCGCGTAGGCGAGCTCCTCGTACCAGCTCAGCAAGGTCGCGATCTCGTAGCCCTGCTCCTCAAGCACGCGGAAGAAGCGCTCGTGCTCGTGGCCGTGCCTTCCCTCCTGCCCGTAGAAGCCACGGATGCGCGCGCGCAGCTCTGGGTCTTGAATCTGCGATTCGTAGTGCTTCACCGAGCGGATGAAGAAGCGCTCGCCGGCGGGGAAGAGCAGCTGAAGCGCATTGCCAAGCTGCGTGATGTGCGCGTTGCCGTGAAACCAATGCCGCGGAATCGCCGCCTCACGGAAGCCAAAGCCCATGGCGCGCACGCGAATCGGCGGAGCACTCGGGCGTGGGACTGGGCGCGCGTAGGGACTCACAGAAGCCGCATCAGTGATCGTCGTCATGGAACCTCCAAGTACCTATTGAATATGATTCAACAGAACGATTGGGCAAGCGACGATTGCAGTCCGAAAGCCGCAGCCACGAGGAAGACACGCTTCTTTGCCCTCCCGCTGCGTTAGCCTGGGGCAATGAGTTCGGGCGAACAGAAGCGCAGCCCACAGGTCGACCTCCCTGAGGAAGACCCGGTGCGCCGCACTGCACGCGTGAGCGTTGGTCAGCGAAGCGCCCGTGGCGGCGGCGAGCTTCGGGAGCGCACGCGCGCCCTCCCCGCGGGCTCGCTCATCGCCGATCGCTACGAGGTGATTCGCCTGCTGGGCGCGGGCGGGATGGGCGCGGTCTACGAGGCCAACCAGCTTGCGATCGGGCGTCGCGTCGCGGTCAAAGTGCTGCGCGCCGAGGTCGAGGGAGACCCCTTCATCGCCCAGCGCTTTCAGCGAGAGGCGCGCGCCGCGGCGAGCATCCATCACCCGAACATCGTGGTCGTGCATGACTTCGGCACCTGCGATGACGGCACGCTCTTTCTCGCCATGGAGCTGCTTGAGGGGCCCTCGCTTCTGCAGAAGCTGCGCGGGACAGGAAACGCCGGGCGTGAGCTTGCGCTGCCGGCGCGTGAGGCCGTGCGGATCGCGACCGAGATTGCATCGGCCCTCGATGCCGCACACGCCGCAGGCATCGTCCATCGCGACCTCAAGCCCGACAACGTGATGCTGCCAACGCAGGGCGGCGTGAAGG
>JBILQT010000295.1:0-8735 GCA_044373065.1 Sandaracinaceae bacterium | reverse complement strand
ACGTGGATGTGGGACCAGAGCGACGACCCTCAGCTTCGTCGCATCGATTCCTTCGTGCGTAGCTGGTTTGGCCGCTTGCTCTACAAGACCTTCAACTTCTCACCGCGCGTGATCTTGCCCTCCGCGCTGGGCAAGAAGACCAAGCTCACCAAGGCCGAGCATCGCCACTACATGGCGCCCTTTGATGCGCGCGAGGAACGCGAGGGCACGTATGTGATGGCGCTCGCGTTGAAGGGTGAGGGTGCCTACTACGCGTCGCTCTGGAATCAGCGCGCAGCGCTTGTGAAGCTGCCCGTGCACGTCGTCTGGGGCATGCAGGATCCGGCATTCAAGCCGGAGCTTCTGACGCGCTGGCAAGAGGCGCTTCCGCATGCGCAGGTGACGAAACTCGAAGGCGTCGGGCACTTTCCGGCGGAAGAGGAACCGACTGCGGTGGTGACGGCGTTGCGCGCGTTGATGCGCTGATGGCCGTTCGTCGCGAGAGGGTGCCCGCTCGTCGCGCTGCGGGAAACGGCGCTGCGTGCGCGGGTAGCCCTCGGCATGTCCTTTCGATGTCTCGCACTCCTCTCCTTGGTCGTGGTCCTCTCGCATGGCGCCCCTGTGCAAGCGCAGTCCGCCGACGAGTTGGTCTTGCAGCACATCCGCGAGGCGGAGGAGGCAAGGGAGGCCGGTGATCGGCGCGGGGCACAGCGTGCGGTGAGAGACGCGTTGCGTGTGGATGCATCGTCACCGCGTGCGCGTCTCGCGCGTGCCTCCCTGGAGCGACGGCTTCCGCTCGAAGGGCTTCTGCGACTCGATGTCGGCGCGCTCTCGTCGATCCTGGCCACCCACGAGCACGCCAACGACCTTCGCCTGCTGGCGCACGTGGCGGGTGCCTTCGGCGCATTGGTTGGCGCAGGTGCGCTCTTCTCACTCATCCCCGCAGACGGCTACACGTTGGGCCCGAATCCCCTGGCGGCTTCGCTCGGTCCCTCGTCGCCGCGTCGCCTCGTCCCTGGAGACCCGAATTGGGGCTTCGGTTCACTCGGCCTTGGCGTGCTGGCACTCACCCTCGCAAGCGCCGCCATCTCGCTGCACATCGACGCGTGCGAGCTGAACGGCACGGTGTTCGATCAACTTCGCGTACGTGTCGGGGTGGGTGACGGCGCGCAGTTTGGGTTTGAGGGCGCGTTCTGAAGGAGTGCCTGCTCGGCGCTGCACGCGTTGATGCGCGCCGCGTGAGCGTCCTATAAGTGCCGCATGCGTCAGGAAGCACCGTTGGTTTTGGTCGATGCACTCCAGGCTTTGTTGAGCGCGCATGGGACAACGCCCGCCCTAGAAGAGGAGGCGCTCTTGCGCATTCACACGCTGAAGCAGCACCCCAACGAGGCGTTCGTGCTTGGCGTGCCGACGCTCATCGAGGCACTCGCGCATTGGTACCGCGTGACGGGTGGCGATGCGGTCACCGACGCGCTGGCTCAGTGGCTCGACACGATGGATCCCAAGACCACTGCGGGTCTGGACCGTCGGTTGTTGCGTGAAGTCCAGTTGCTCTGCCCAAGGCTCATCCCGTTTGCGTCCACGCCCAAGGAACCTGCGGATCCGCGCTTCACGTCCTATGTCGAAGCGCTCTTCGCGGCGCTTGCAGAGCGCGCGGGCTTTGCCTCCGTCGATGCGTGGAAGTCGACGGTGAGCAGCAAGCTTCAAGAGGTCACAGCGCAGACGGGGAACCTCGACATCACGGCGCTCCCCTCTGTCGTTCACGGCGTTGCAGAAAGCCGAACGGCATTCGGCGAAGACAACGGCGCTCGCGCGACGGAGAAGCGTGTGAGCGAGGCGCACTTCACGCCGGAAGCGTGGGCTGAGATGGGGGCGCCGCAGGCCTTCATCGACGAGTTCAGCGTGTACCAAGAACGCACGGTCGTCGCCGAGGTGCGGGATGGTTCGTTGGAGGTGAGCGTGAGCGACGCCCGGCTCGAGGGCGCAGGTGAAATCGAGCTCGGAGAGGTCGTCTCATTGGTCGACGACACGCTCACTCGTGCCCTTCGCATCAGCCTTGTACACGCCCTTGGGCGCTGAACTCGCTACCGCCGCGACAAGAGACCGCGCAGCGGCACCGTGTCGATGTTCTCTGCCGCCACGCCCTCCCGCGCGAAGATCACATTCACTGCGAGCAAGCCCGAGACACACGCAGCCTCAAGCAACATCGCGGGCATCGGCAGCTTCACCCAATCGCCTGCGAGCAAGAGGCCCTTGATGGGCGTGACGGTCGTCGGACGATTCGCATGTAGGCCTACGTGGTAGGCGCTGAAGTCGTTCTTCAACTGCAGGTGCTCGTGCACTGCGTTGGCGCCGATCATCTCCGGATAGAAGTGCTCGAACTCGCGCTTGAGGAAGGTCGCGACCTCCTCGTCCTTCACATCGTCGGGCACGGCATAGGAGTGCAGCTCGTAGACGCCGCGTGAGGGCCCCGCCCACGCATCGAGCTCGCTGTCGACGCGGTGGAGGAAGGTGATCGAGTCGAGCAGGCGCACGCGCTCGGTCGCGATGAAGACGGGGCCGCCGCCATCGATGCGCTTGTCGGCGAAGAGACGCAGCACGGCGTAGCGCTGTCCGTTCGGCGTGTGCTTGATCTGCGCGATGAACTCGGGCGCCTCGCGCCGCGCAAACTCGCTCTTCATCAAGATGTCGCGCGCGATGACGGAGGGCGCCGCGAGAATCACATCATCGAAGGCCTGCTCGCCGATGCGAAAGCCCGGGCCGTTGCGCTCTGTATCTCCGCCACGACCTTCGCGGGCAAGGTGATCGACCTTGGTGCCCAGCCGAACCTCGACGCCGAGTCGATCGAGATGCGCACGCAGCGGTGCGATGAGCCCCGACGCGTAGCCCTCCTTCAGGTAGTCGTAGATGAGCCCGCGGTCGTGGCTCAGGTAGTAGAAGTGGAAGGCCTTCATCAACTCGGCGAGCGACATGCGATCAGGCTCGGCGAAGAAGGCGCGGGAGAAGGTCGTGAAGACAAGCGCGATGGCTTTGGGCAGGCGCGCGCGCTCGATGAACGCCTCGAACGAGGTGTGGTCGTAGTCGCGAAACGAGCGCTCGGGGTGATAGCGAAAGAAGCGCTCAAGCAACATCATGCGGCCGGTCGGCGGGAGGACATGCTTGAGCCCAAAGAGGCCTTGCTCCGCGAGCCCAAGCACGTTGAGGCCAGGTGCTTTGCCGCTGTCGTTGAACGAGAGAACGCTGCGGTCGCGCTGCAGGATCCGGTACTCGCCGATCGGCGCGAGGTTCGTGATGCCGAGCCGCGCAAGCCAGTCATTCATATTGTAATAATGCGGAAAGTACGCATGAAAGCCGTGGTCGATCGGGAGCGAGACGGTCTTGCCATCCGCCTCGATGAAGTCCTCGCGCCAGCCACCGAGCTTGCCGCCGAGGTGCGCTTCCTTCTCGAAGAGCGTGACCTTGGCGCCGCGCTCCGCGAGGGCGAGTGCGCTGACGATGCCGGCCAATCCACCACCGATGATGCCGACGTGAAGGGGGCGCTTGAGTTGGCGCTGATGATTGGGATCGGCGCGGACAAACGCCTGTCTGTATCCACCAAGGCCTCGCTCAATCGAGCGACTCAACATCCGTACTGCTCTCGCCATGCGCCCCTCTTTCCTACGTTCCGCGGCGGACGTCGACTTTGGGAGAGAGTGATCTCGCTTTTGGCGCCGTTTACGGGTCGATGTGGACGGTCGCGAGCAACTCGGACCATGCGCTCTCGGGCGTGGATGCGGGGCCGCGGATCGAGACAACGTAGGCGGTGGCGTCGACGAGGACGGTGTAGACGCGGAGAGCCCGGTCGCCGATCACGAGGCGGCGTTCTTCCGCGGGGAAGCCGGAGAGTTCGATGTGGGTGACAGGGGTGGTGGGTGCGAAGACGCGTGACCGCTCGACCTGCGCGAGCGCTCCGGAACCGTCGGATGCGGCGACGGCGTTGAAGAGCGCGACGCTGCTCGCCCAGGACGAGCAGCCCGCGACGTTCAGTGTCAGACGACCGCGCTGAACCACCGCAAACGCGAACGCGTCGCCGACGTTACTCACGCTGCCTCCGTCGACTTGGAATGTCGGCAAGTTCGACGACGCCTCAGCAATCGAGAGCGCGTCGAGGGCAGCGTCCGCGAACGCAATCGCACCGTCCAGGTCGGTACGCATCACCCGTGTCTCGAACGCAATGCCCCATCCATCGCGCACACAGGTCGCAACCACATAGCGTTGGTGGCCGCGCGTGAGGTCGCTACGCGATCCGCGGCAGTTGGGGAACTCGATCGGTCGGTCGTCCCGCTCGAAATCTTCCGTGGCGCCGAGATGCGTGAGCGACGCGACCACAAACGCCTCGTGGTACTCGGTTTCTGGATACTCCGTTGCGTGCGCCCAGGCGGCGCCTGTGACGTCGAGGTCCCGCCGTTGAAACTCAAACTGGACGTGCGCTTCCGGGTAGCCATCGCGCCGTTGAACGATTCCCAGGGTGCGCACTTCCGCGTGGGGCGGCCGACGCCAAGACATCCCCGAAGGAAAGTGCCGGTAGAGGTCATTGCGGAACGCCCAATCGTCTTGTCCAACGCGTTGCTGTCCGCGTACGTCGTCTCCCGATGGCGCCTGGAGGTGAACACGGTCTTCAAGCACTCGGAGAGCTTGCTCGGCGCGGGACTGGTTAGGCCCGACCGCTGTGATCGTCACCAGCGTGCGTCCCACACAATACGCTGCGTCGAGCGAGCGACTCGGTGCCGTGTTGGTGGAGTGGAACACACGCGGGCTTCCTTCGAACGTCACGGTGACGCTGCGCTCGTCAGCCTCGTGAGGTTCACACGCGAGCTCGCCCTCGGGCACCCCGACGCTTGAGAGGTGAATCTCGGTGCCGTTGGGATGCAGGAGAATCACCTCGTCCTCTTCGAACCAGAGATTGGTTGCAGTCGTGGACGCGAAGACAAACGGGCTAGGCGCATCGATCACGAGGCCGCTTACAAAACTCTCGAAGCGGTTGTCGACGATACGAAATGTCGGTCCTCTGATGTCGACTGGTACTGGCGTCGGGAGAGTCATCTCGCCGCCGAGCAGTTCAATCGATGCGATGGCCCGCGCGGAACAATCGGCGTTGTCGGAGTTGAGTTCCAGGGTGAAGAGCACGTCACCGTGCACGAACCCCACGACGTTGAAGGACACGCCTCTGGCGCTGATGTAGCGACGCTGAAGCGCTTCCGTGTCGAGTCCTGCGATGTGCACGAGCGTTGGCTCACCGTCGGGCTCCGCGTTGGTGACGAAGTCCAGCCAACGAAGGACCTCCGCGTCTGCGCCGACGGTGCGCACCCGAAGCTGGGCATCACAGTCGGCGTGTTCCAGGCGACGGAGGATCGAGTCATCGAATCCATTCCGCGCAAGCGCCCCGTCGAAGAGCTCGACATATGCGTCTTCCGCCGTTCGTCGCATCACGACGCGATACGCCTCGCTCCTCACCTCAAGCGGTCCCCGTCCCGCTTCCGCCGCCTCACTCGTCAGCTGGATGGTTCGCTGAATGGAGTGCGTGACGAGCCAGCTACCGAGGCCGCACATGCCGACCGTTCCGAGGCCAATCCCTCCAAGCACCGCGAGCAACGCCCAAGGCTTGCCTCGCTTGGGCGCAGTCGCTGTCACTCAGTCGCGCTCTTTGCGCAGCGGCCGCGTCATCAAGTTCACCACAGCCTCGCGCGCCGGCTGGTCCTCGTAGAGGATTTTGTACATCGCCTCGGCGATGGGCATCTCCACACCCTCGCGCTGCGAGAGCTCGTACGCGCTCTTGGTGGTGCGCACGCCCTCGGCCACCTGCGTCATGCCTGCGAGCACCTCGGTGAGGGTCTTTCCTGCGCCCAGGCCAAGGCCGACCTGGCGGTTGCGGGAGAGGTCGCCCGTGCAGGTGAGGACGAGGTCGCCCATGCCGCCAAGGCCTGCGAACGTTTGCGGATGCGCGCCGAGCTTGAGTGCAAGGCGCGTCATCTCGGCGAGGCCGCGTGTGATGAGTGCTGCGCGGGTGTTGCTGCCGAAGCCGAGGCCATCGGCGATGCCTGCTGCAATCGCGACGACGTTCTTCAATGCGCCGCCAAGCTCGATGCCCATCACATCGTCGGTCGTGTAGGCGCGGAAGCGATCGGTTGCGAGCGCGTCCTGCCAGCGTGCGGCGACCTTCGCATCGCTGCATGCGACAACGACGGCGGTCGGCATGCCTGCGGCCACTTCCTTCGCGAAGCTCGGTCCGCCGAGGTAGGCGACATCGCTCCAGCGCTCCTTGGGCAAGTGGTCCTCAAAGATTTGGCTGACGAGCTTGAGCGTGCCGTTCTCGATGCCCTTGGTGACGCTGAGCACAGGCGCGCTCGCGGCAAAGAGCGGCGTGGCCTTGTCGAGCACCTCACGGAGCACGTGCGTCGGCACGGCGGTCAGGATCATGTCGGCGCCCGTGAGTGCATCCTTCAGATCGCTTGTCGCGCGCAGGCTCGGCCCGAGGTTGAAGCCGGGCATGAAGTCGTCGTTGACGCGCTTCTCTTGAATCGCCCTCGCGTGCGCCTCCTGCCACGACCAGAGGTTCACCTGCGTGCCCTTGTCCGAGATCGTCTTCGCAAGCGCGGTACCCCATGCGCCCGCACCCAGGACTGCCACCGTCAACGCGTTGTTTGCCATGCGGGGAAAGGTACTCGAAGTCGGCGCTTGGATTGAACAGCTCTCTTCCCACCAAGAAATGGCTTGCCTTGGTCGGCTCGACGTCTGTATCCAGAGAGTGCCCAAGGGGCGGGATGCTGCTGCCGATGCAGCCGCCATGACGGTGGCTGCGCGCACCAGTTGGAGAGGAAAAATGAAACTGAATCAGGGTTTCCGCGGAGACACGGGTCTCCAGCGAGCGGACAGATCGATGCGTTGGCGTGCGGCCACCGCGACCTTGTTGTTGGCGTTGGGTCTACAAGGCTGCAACTGCGACGGCGAGTCTTTGGGGACCGATACGGGCGTTCCGGATGCGGGCCCCTTGGATACGAGTCCGGTGCGTCGTGATGCGCCGCTTGGGTCGGATGCGGGGCCGTCGCTTGGCATCATCGTTGTGGTGCCTGACGACAACGCGACCACCGAAGCGGGCGGTCAGGTGACCTTGCGCGTGCGCCTTGGGATGGCGCCCACGGCGAGCGTGACGGTGCCCGTTGCATCGGATGCGGCAGACGAAGGCGCCGCTGGTGTGGCGAGCCTCACGTTCACCACCGACAACTGGAACGCCTTCCAGGATGTGATCGTCTCGGGTGTCGATGACGCCGAGGCCGATGGTACGCAGAACTATGCGGTCAACTTCGGACCGACGACGTCAACCGATGCGCGCTTCGCCGGGCTGACGGCCTCGGCCGCGCTTGAGAACACCGATGACGAGACAGCGGGCGTCTCGATCACGACGCCCACGGAGGACACCACCGAGGCAGGCGGGCAGAGCACGTTCACTGTCGTTCTGAACTCGCGGCCCACGGCGGATGTGACGATTGCGCTCACGAGCAGCGCGATCGACGAAGGCACTGTCTCACCCGCCTCGCTCGTCTTCACGCGCGACAACTGGAACGCGCCGCAGACAGTCACTGCGACGGGTGTCGATGATGCGCTCGCCGATGGCAATCAGCCGTACGAGGTCTCGCTCACCGTCACGAGCGCGGACACGAACTACGCGGGGCTTGCGATGCTTCCGATCGCGTCGCTGACGAACATCGACGATGAGTCTGCGGGCGTCACGCTGGGCGACATCAGTGGCGACACGAGCGAGTCGGGCGATGAGGCGACCTTCACCATCGTGCTCAACTCCGAGCCCACGGCGGATGTGACCTTCAACTTCGCCTCGGACGACACGACGGAGGGAACGACGAGCGCGACGAGCGTCACGTTCACCTCGGTGAACTGGAATGCGCCGCAGACGATCACCGTCACGGGCGTCGACGATGTCATCGCGGATGGCACGCAGACCTACGGCATTGCGTTCGGCGCGACGACGAGCACGGACACGAACTACGCGGCCATCACGCCCACGACGGTGAATGTCGACAACGTCGATGATGAGACGGCGGGCATCACGGTCGATGTGCTTGGCGCGGTCTCCAGTGAAGCAGGCGCTTCGGCGAGCTTCACGGTGGTGCTCAACTCGCAGCCCTCGGGTGATGTGACGGTTGGCTTCCAGCCGAACGACCCAAGCGAGGGCATCGTGGGCGCGACCGTGGGCGTCACCACGCTGACCTTCACGGCGCTCAACTGGAATGCACCGCAGTTCGTCTCGGTGACGGGTGTCGATGACGCTGTGGCGGATGGCGATCAGCCCTACGCCGTCCTCTTCGCGGCCTCGGTGAGCACGGACGCCGCGTACAACGCGCTGACGCCCGCGAACATTGATCTCACGAACACGGACAACGACAGCGCGGGCTTCACGCTTGGCGCGATCGAGGGTTCGACGAATGAGTCGGGCACGCAGACGGGCTTCACGCTCGTGCTGAACTCGGAGCCAACGGCGAACGTCACCGTGAACTTCAACTCGTCCGATACCGGCGAGGGCACGGTGGGTTCCACGAGCTTGGTGTTCACCTCGGTGAACTGGAATGCACCACAACGCATCGTGCTCACGGGCGTCGATGATGCGGTGGCCGACGGCGATCAGCCCTACCAGGTGCGCTTCACGGCAACGACAAGCGCGGATGCAGCCTATGCGGCGCTGACACCCAGCAATGTCGATGCGA
>JBILQT010000294.1:0-8825 GCA_044373065.1 Sandaracinaceae bacterium | reverse complement strand
ACGGTGTCGAGGGCTTCGACGCAAACCATGACGGCAACGCCGATGTGGACCCTGCTGGCGTCGACACCGACCGCGATGGCATCGACGACGCATTCGACCTCGACTGCGCTGCGGCAGCAGATTGTGGCGGCGTCATCGGCGTGGTCGCACCCCTGCCCGACACGGACTCGGACACACGCCCTGACTATCGCGATCTGGATGACGACGGCGACGGCATGAACACGTCGATCGAGATCCAAGATGCGATGGACTACACGGGCCCCATCGCAACGCCGGAGGACATCGACGGCGATGGCCAGCCCAACTGGCTCGACACGGACACCGATGGCGACATGGCGACGGATCGCACCGAATCCGGTGGTGATCGCGACAACGACGACAACGGCATCCTCGACTACATGGACCCGAACTACGCGCCGACCGACACCGATGGCGATGGCGTGATCGACACGGTCGAGTGCCCTGCACCGGCGACGGTCGCGATGGGCAACTGCCCGGACAGCGACATGGATGGCAGCCCGGATTACGACGATGTCGACGACGACAACGACGGCATCCCGACGAGCATCGAAGAGATGGCGGGACCGGACTCGGATGGCGATGGCACACCGAACCGTCTCGACCTCGACAGCGACGACGATGGCATCACCGACCTGCGCGAGCAGAACGGCAGCGACGTCGACGGCAACAACGACGGCGCGATCGACAGCGCGCGCGATGCGGACATGGATGGCATCGATGCGGCCTTCGACGCCAACGACATGGACGCGATGGTTGGCTTCAGCGCGACGACCCGGGGCCTCGATACCGACCGCGATGGTCAGATCGATGCAGCGGATCTCGATGCGGATGGCGATGGCATCACGGACCTGATCGAAGGCGGCGGACGCGATGCAGATCGCGACGGCAAGATCGACGGCGACACGGATGCGAACAACAACGGCATCCGCGATGCGGCTGAGGGCGCGGGCCGCTTGGCGGTTCCGGATACCGACATGGATGGCGACGCAGACTTCCAAGACATCGATGCCGATGGCGATGGAAAGAACGACGCCATCGAGGGCCACGATGTGAACCACGATGGCGTGGCCGATGTTCGTCCGCGCGGCACCGATGCGAACAACAACGGCCTTGATGACGCGTACGAGGCGATGGGCGGCACACCCGCGCCGCTGCCCGACACGGACGGCGACATGACGCCGGACTACCGCGACACCGATGACGACGGTGACGGTGTGCTCTCGCGCTTCGAGAGCCCCGGCACGCTCGACACCGACATGGACGGCACGCCGAACTACCTCGACCCCGACGATGACGGCGACGGCACCGACACGGCGGACGAGGCCCCTGACGCGAACAGCGACGGCAACCCCGTCGACGCGCGTGACACGGACATGGACGGCATCCCCGACTACCTCGACCCAACCGGCTCGATGCCCTCCCCCGGCGGCCTCGCTGGCGGTGCATGCGGTTGCGCGGTCAACACGACACGCAGCACAAGCGGCCTCTTCGCGATGCTCGGCATGCTGGCCCTCGTGGCCGTGCGCCGTCGCCGCAAGCGCTGAGCGGACGCCAAGTCAGCGCTATGGAATGGAAGAGGAGCCTGCGATTGCGGGCTCCTTTTTCGTTCCGTCGATCGCGCCCCGCGGCATCAACTATCGGGTGGCTCGGGCCACAGCGAAGGAATTGCCATGCACGAACCCGGACACACGCTAACCCTCGCGCGAGCGGCGGTTGTCGGCTCGTTGTACTTGGTCTTGGTGGAGGTTGAGATGAGTCAGTCAGTGGTTCGTAAGGTTGCGCGCGGAGCTTCGTTGGCACTCGCATCGGGCATGGCGCTCACGGCACTCACATCGCCTGCGTCGGCGCAGCGCTCACGGCACGCGGATACCTGGGTCTTCGGCACGCTCTGCCGCATGCAGTGGAATGCCGACGCGACGAACTACACGGCCAACACCGTACGCAACATCAGCACGGCAGAAGGCAGCGCTTCGTTCGCGCATCCCGCAACGGGCGAGCTCCTGGTGTACACGGACGGCGTCACCGTCTGGGACGGCATGGGCAATTCCATCGCCACGGGCCTTGCAGGCAACACCTCGTCGATGCACTCGGCGATCATCATCCCGCGCCCGCTGACCCCGAACCGACTCTTCGTCATCACGCACAGCGAGAGCACGAGCTCAAGCGTCGCCTACCGCGAGATCGACACGACGGGCCCCGTCACGCCGATTGGCTCGAATGTCTCCGTCACGCTCGACGGCGGCGCGACCACAGGCCGCGAGGGCATGACGCTCATCCCGCACGCCAACGGCCTCGACTACTGGCTCCTCATCAGCGGCAACAACGCCATCTTCGTCGCACCCGTCACGATCGCAGGCATCGGTACACCCGTGCGCGTCCCGACGATGGTCCCGGTCTGGGGCACCGGCTGGCACATCTTCACGGCCAACAACGCGGGCACGCGCCTTGTGATCTCGTCGAACGACGGCGGCCCCATCGTCTCGTTCAACTTCAACCGCAGCACGGGCACGATCAGCGGACGCACCGTCATCCGCGCGACGCTCGACAACGAGTACTACGGCGGCGCGTTCTCACCCGATGACACGAAACTCTACTTCTCGACGCTGACCTCGACGCGCGCCGGGACGCAATACAGCCGCGTCTACCAATACGACTTCACCTCCGACACGATGACGATGCTCAACGAGCGCACGCCGCGTTACACCAACGCACAAGCGCGCCTCGGCCCGGATGGAAAGATCTACGTCGCGACCGGCGTGGTGGGCGAGCCCTTCGTGCACACCATCAGCGTCATCAACTCGCCCAACGCGCTCGGCACCGCAGCGGATTTCCAGTACGGCGCAGCGACGATGGCGATGGGATGCAGCCCCGCACTTGGCCTTCCACAGACCGTCTCGCCTTCCGCGATTCTCCTCTTCGGCCTCAACATCACGGCGCCTGTCGGCAACGTTGCGACCACGAGCGTCACGCCCTCCGGCACCGCCAACGTCCCGAACGGAACGCGCGTCACGGTGACCGTCACAGGCCCGGGCGGCTACTCCGCGATGTGCACCGCCACCGTGACTGACCTCGCATGGTCGTGTGCGCCCGGCTCGATCACCGGCCTCATGACAGGCACGCGTTACAACACGAACGCGTCGATTGCGCCTGCCGTACAGGACAACGATTCGTTCACCGTCGTCGACTGTCTCGTCGATGCGGACTGCGATGTCGCGACGCAGTTCTGCAACACCGAGTCGAATACCTGCACGCGCCGCATCCCCAACAGCATGTCGGTCCCAACCGTCGGCGGTCACACGCCCGCGCTCACCGGCATGTGCACCACAGAGGCCGCGGACGCTGCCTGCTTGAGCCGTGTCTGCGAGACGGCCGATGACCTCTGCGGCTACCGCAACGGCCCGATGGGCGGGCCCTGCACCGTCGCCAACGGCGGCGTGGTCTGTCGCTCGGGCGTCTGCTCCCCTGGCGACTCCATGTGCGGCTACCGCGAGGGCGAGGGCCCCTGCACCGCGGCCAACGCTGGCACCGTCTGTCGCTCGGGCGCATGCGGGAGCGATGGCCTCTGCCGACCCGCAACCGGCTGCAACGTCGATGCAGACTGCGAGACCGCGACGCAATACTGCAACACGCCCGAACGCCTCTGCGTGGCGCGCGTGCCCAACACGATGCCCGTCCCCACGGTGCCCGGCCACGAGCCCACGCTCGCAGGCGAGTGCACCGTCCCGGCTGCAATGAGCGCCTGCCTCAGCAACGTCTGTGAGGCCTCCGACGACCTCTGCGGTTACCTCAACAACACGCCCTGCATGTCGGTCGCTGAGTGCCGCTCCACCATCTGCCACACCGACGGTCGCTGCGGCCTGCCGAACGGCGAGCCCTGCACCACGCCCGGCGAATGTCGCTCCGACATCTGCGCACCGAACGGCCTCTGCGGCGCCTGCGATGCCTCAACACCCTGCCCCAGCGGCTTGGCGTGCGACATCGCGACAGGCACCTGCGTGATGCCCGACGCAGACGCTGGCCAGAGCGATGCCGGCATCGGCAACACAAGCCCAGGTGGCTTGGCCGGCGGCGCCTGCGGAAGCTGCACCGTGAACACCAGCCGAAGCACACACGGCTACCTCGCGATGCTCGCGCTCCTCGGTCTCGTCGCAGCCCGCAAGCGCCGTCAGCGCTGATCCGACGAGGGTCTCGAAGCGAGGGAGTCAACGAAAGTTGGCTCCCTTTTGCTTTGCCCTCTCGCCTCCACCGAAGACCAGGTTTCCCCAACATCTCGAAGCACTACGGGTAGAGTTCGCGAGCGCACTCCGCGCGATGGAGGAATCCGATGAACAACTCGATGAACTCAGACGAAGGTTTCGCACCCCGCCACGGCAACATCGCCGAGGCCCAACCCGAGGCACGACAGCGCTTTCTCGTCGCGACCTACGCGCATCTCTTCGGCGCCATCGGTCTCTTCATCGGGCTGCTCACGCTCTGGTTCATCACGCCCGTCGCGTCGATCTTGCTCAACACGCTCTTCTCCTCGGGCCGCCTCGGCATGCTCGTGCTGATGGGCGCCTTCGTCGGCAGCGGCTACCTCGCGCAGCGCTGGGCACGCAGTGAGAACGGCAGCGTCATCCAATACGCAGGCCTTGGCTTCTACGTCTTCGCCGAGTCGATCATCTTCGTCCCGATCATCGCGATAGCCCTCAACTACAGCGCGGAAGGCGCCTCGATTCTCTTCCCCGCCGCGATCATCACGCTCGGCCTCTTCGCCTGCCTCACGGGCATCGTCTTCCTCACCGGACGCGACTTCTCGTTCATGCGCGGCGTGCTCTTCTGGGGCGGCATCGCAGCCTTCGCGCTGGCCCTCGCCTCGATCGCGTTCGGCTTCACGCTCGGCCTCGTCTTCATGTGGGCGATGGTCGCGCTCGCGGGCGGCTACATCCTCTACGACACCTCGAACGTGATGCTCTACTACCGCCCCGGCCAGCACGTCGCGGCCTCGCTCGCGCTCTTCAGCTCGGTCGCCCTGCTCTTCTGGTACGTGCTCCGCATCTTCATCGCGCGCCGTCGCTAGAGTCGTCAGCGGACATCACGAGGCGAGGGAGTCGATGCAAGTCGGCTCCCTTTTTTCATGGCGCGATCGCCGGTGCCATTGCGCTTCAAGCTCGCCGCAAGACATCACGGCCGCACCGGCTCAGGTGGCGCAGGCGGGTTGCCGACACAGAGCCGCATCGCGACATCGCGCTCACCGGAGCAGGGCCAGACGGAACCGATAAGGGCGTTCTGAAGGCATGTGCCGGTGAGGTCGGATGCGTCGCCTTGTGCGTGGGAGGCGACGCCGTTCTGCGCGATGTGCACGGAGGCGTTGATGACGCGCACGTTTGGAGTGGCGTCGGTGCATGCCGCGATGCGCTCAAGGACGCGTGGGTCGCCCACAGCCCACGAGGCGTAGGGGTCTTCGGCGTGCACGCGGGTGCGATTCGTTTGCGGCGCGTTGAGTCCGAAGTTGCCGTAGACCGACACGAGACGTGCACGCGCCGTGGACGGCTCAAATCGAACGGTTCTCAGTGCCGCCGAGACGCAGCGCATGCGATCAGGCCCCGACATCGCCTCGCGATCGAGTCGCACGCTGCGGATGCTTCCGTCTGCGGCGACTTCGAGTTGCGCGTCGATCCGCTCGGGGACGCTCGCGTCGAGATCACGACACGCTTGAACGGCGGGTCCCACCGGAAGGAGTGCTTCCGAGATCCGGGGAACAGGCATCGCGTCGGAGAAGCCCGAGAGATCAATGGCGTCGGGAACATGCCGCCCGGCGACACCGAAGCTGCCCAGATTGGAGAAGCGCGCGTCGGGAATCTCAGCGACGAGACTCTGCATCGCGATGGCGAACTGATCTGCGGACGCAGCATTGCCAACATCCGCAGTCAGTCCGGCGGGCATTCCCTCGGGGCTCCCGGAGACGGCGGTGAAGGAGATGGCCAGGTGCGAAACGGTGTCGGCTCCAATCGGAGGCACCGCCGTGATCGTGGCAACCCAAAGCCTTGGGTGGTGACGCGCAAGGAGAGTTCCAACACGCGGTGGCCACGCGCACATCAGGCCATCGGCTCCTCGCATTGCGGCATGTGCATCACGCGCCGCTTCGACCTCCGACTCAGGCAGCACATCCACATCGCCAAGGTGCTCTCGCGTTGCCTCGCGTGCTGCTCTCAGGAGTGTCCGCTCGTCTTGCGGAGACCAATGCGAGGTCGGGCTCCACGTGAAGTAGACCGCGGGTCGTCCCAGCGAACTCTCGTCCGTGATCTCGCGAATTGGACCGGACGAATCTTCGCATCCATCTGGCCACACCGGGCCCGCGCGCCAGGCATCCCAAGCTTGCCAGTATCGACCCATTGCCTCGCACCGCGCAGCCCAGGGATGCAGCACCTCGTTCGCCGCGCCGAGCCCTGCGCACGCGCGCAAGATCGAGTCACGCGAGCTCCGAGGTTGCTGCCCACGCGGGCCCAAGAGCACGCTCGCCTGTCCACGTGACATCGCAAAGAACTGCGCCTCCATGTACGCCGCAACCAGGGCAACGCGCACAGCGCGGTCACGCACGGGGCCAGGCTGGCGAGCAAGCTCGCCAAGCACGCGGATCGAATCGGCCTCGGCACGAATCCAACTTCGCCATGCGCCGACATCGCGCTCGGTGGGCGCCGGAAGCGACGCGTAGCCAGCGGTCACGATCTCCAACGTGCGCTCTGTCTCGGACGACAGAGGCTCCACCTCCATCGCGGGCCAACCCGAAAGCTCAATCCGTCGCTGCGGCACGGGCTCCGTTGTCACGTGCACTGGAGCCACGTGCACTGGAGCGACCGGCACGTGCTCCGCACTTCCACAACCAACCACCAAACCCATCGCGACCAACAACATCCGCTCTCGCATCCGCGCAGCCTACGACAGTGCGCGCCAAGCCACAGCCAACGTTGGCGGTGGCCACGGCCAACGTTGGCTGTGGGCGATGGTAGGCTGTGGCACGTGCCGCGATCGAACGTGGCTAGCGCGCATCCCACCGTGCGAGGGAGAACGATGAAAGCCACGATCACATGTGTCGGCGTCGCGCTGCTTGCGGGTTGCGCATGTGAGCCTCCGATCGCCTCGCCCGATGCGAGCTTCGACGTTGGTCGTGATGCGGTCGATGCGAGCGTCGACGTTGGCCGTGACGCGCCGATCGATGCCTACGTGCCGCCTGATGCGTTCGTGCCTCTGGTTCTCACCGAGCTCGACCCCTCCGCGTGCCCGCCGCCCGCGCCACTTCCTCCTCGGGCGCGTGCGCTTCCCGCGGATTCCACACCGCGCATTCTCTGGACCCGAAGCATTCGTGCGCTGGGGATTAGCGACGGCTATCTCAACATTGGCGCCGTTGACCACAACGGAGACCTGCACTTCAGTGTCCTCTCCGCACAGCTGCGCGGCGGCGAGGTGAGTCGCACGGGAGATCTGCTCGGCTACGGCGAGGGGTTCACTCTAACCAAAGGGCCAAGCGGAGCCCTGACAATTCTCCCCGATGACAGTGCGGCAGAGTGGTCGGATTCCTCCATTCGGATCGATGAGTCTCCGCCGCGAGAGTTTCCGCGATCCATCTGGTGGCCCCACAATGGAGATCCCGGCGCGTACACCATCGGGGTCGCGATGGCGGCAACCTCAGACGGCTTGTATGCCTATCGAGGCTACGGGAATGGCACGCTTCGGAAATACTGCGCAGACGGGCGACTTCAGTGGGAGTTGTCGGGCGTTTCATCCTGGTACTTCCTAGTCGACGACGAGGATTCAGTTTGGATCCGTCGGCCCAATGGTCCGGATGAAGTGAGCGTGAGGGTGGACCGACACGGAAGCGTCGTCGAAGCAGTCGACGGGAACGTTGCTTTTGCTGCAACAAGTCGGTGGATCAACACGCTCAACGCCGACGGTACGACCGTCACCTATCGACGGGTTGTTGGCGGTGTTGAAGTGGACCGCATCGTGAGCGACCGCCCTGTGCGTCCCGATCCCTTCGGTGGCGCGTGGGTTCAGGTTGGGTCGAGCACAGTGGATTGGGTGCACCACGTGGACGGTGTCGACGTTGGCCGAGTCACTGCATCCATCGACGGAGCGCCCGTTGGAGAAGACGGGAGCTTCCTTGTCCGCGAGATCTCTGCCTCTGACGAGTATTCTCTCGCTCGGGTGTTGCCCACCGGCGAAGTGGCATGGCGACTCTCCGTCCCCCTGCTCGGTTACATCACGCACGACATCGACGGTCGCGTCTACCTCTACGTTGGCGACCAGATCGTCGCCGTCCAGACCGATGTGCTCCCGCCGAACGTGCGCGGCTGTTGGCAGCATCGCTGCAACCCGCTCGCGAACATGAGCATCGCGCCCTACCCGGGGTGAGCCTGACTCACGGCCAACGTTGGCCGTCATCACCAGAGCAAGCCGGTGTCAGAGCACGCTTTCGGCGCGCTGTTGAAAGCGGCAGCAGTGTCGTTCGACAAGTCGGCCGCACAAGGGACTTCGGATGGTTGCACGATGAACACGCCTCCGCGATCACATGCCCGCTCTCACGACCAGCACCCGACGCGTTGCGCGACCTTGGTTCTCGTCCCTGCCCGCAGCCGACCCCAGGCGGCGACCAGCCAAGCGGCACGATGTCGAGCGAGCTGGAGGTTTTCTGATCAGGGCTTCGTCACCGGACTACCATCGCGTTCCGCATCTCTCAGTTCATCGATGGGTTGCGTCAGTATCTCGAGGGCATGTTCGGGCGCACGTTCCGGATGAATCTCGGGCCGGCGCTGGTGCCAGTTCGG
>JBILQT010000293.1:0-8840 GCA_044373065.1 Sandaracinaceae bacterium | reverse complement strand
GCGCGGACTACCTCTTCCGTACGCACTTGATGCGCATGCACGGGCGCGTGACGACGGTGAGTGTGAGTGCCGAGAGCGGCAGCAAGCGCGTCGTGGCCGAGGTGGTGAAGAAGCAGCTCAACCTCGATGACATCGTGCGCGTGGCCGAGGACGCACAGGCCGCGAGGGTGCCGCTGCTCATCCACTTCATGATCGGTCTGCCAGGGGAGACGCGTGAGGAGATCAACGAGACGCTCGGCTTCGCGATGGACCTCTGGGACCGATTCGGCGCGATGCCCGCGCTGCAGTTCGCGACGCCGCTTCCGGGCACACAGCTCGCAGACGAGTTCGCGCGTCGTGGCCGTTCGCTCCCTCTCGTCGATGATTGGGGCCCCGCGTTTCAGCACGGCGCTTTGGATCTCCGAGGCGATGTTTCGCCCGAGATTCTAAGGGAATTCGAGTGGACGTTTCAGCGTCGCCTTCGCGCCTCCTCGGGGCCCGAGAAGGTGATCATGAACCTCACCTACGCCTGCAACAATCGCTGCACCTTCTGTGCGGTGGGCACGCGCACGCAGCTGCACGGGCATACCGAGAGCCAGCATGAGCACCTGCGCGAGTACCGTGCACGTGGCGTGACGATGGTCGACTTCGATGGCGGCGAGCCGACGCTGCATCCCGACCTGACCAAGACGGTGCGCTACGCGCGCTCGATTGGATATGAAAGAATTAATGTCACAACGAATGGCCGCATGGCCTTCTACGAGGACTACGCGAAGAAGCTGGTGAACTCGGGCCTGACGACCCTGCTCTTCAGCGTGCACGGCCCCGATGCGCGCTCGCATGCGCAGCAGGTCGGCGTGGCCGAGGCCTTTGAGCAGACGGTCGGCGGCATCCGCAACTGTGCGAAGCACGCGCCGCGCGGTGTGGAGCTCGGCATGAATGTGACGTTGACCAAGTCGAACATCGACAAGCTGGAGGCGCTCACGCAGCTCGCTTGGGACCTCGGTCTGCGCTGGATCAACATCCAATTCTTGACGCCCTTTGGACGCGCGACCTCGATGATTGCGCCTGACACCGAGGAGGCTGCGCGCATCACGCGCGGCGTGATCGATCGGTGGAAGGCACGTATGAAAGTGCAGATCATCAACCTGCCCTTCTGCTTCATGCCTGGCTACGAGGACCACCTCGAGGGCGACCTCCTCAAGCTCGCGCGCCACATGATCTTCGTGAACAACGAGGACGTGAACCTCGCGGAATATCTGGCCGAGCGGCGCGTGCGAAAGCCCGTCTGTGCAGGCTGCACGCGTGCCGTGTTTTGCGGCGGATTCTACGAGCTTGAGCAAGTGCCAGAGCCGCCCTGGCTCGTGGCCGTCGAAGACCTCGTTCGCAAAAAGCCCGCGCTCAACCAGACGTGAGGACGGGCCTCAATTCGCTCTCGCCGTGCAGTGCGACGTAGCCGCGGCGGATCCCGAAGCAGCGTGAGGCGAGGCTGCAGCGACCGCATGCACTCGTCTTGATGAACTCGCCGGCATCGAAGCCTGGAGGCACATCGGAGAGCTCGAAGAAGCGGCTCAGCGACTGGGGAACAAGGCAGAGCGGGATGCCGCACATCGACTCGAAGCCGCCGATCTCAAGGCCACGTGATTCGGCCAGTGCGACGGCCTCTGCAAGTGCCGGCAATGCCTCCTCATAGCGAGGCACGAGCGCGTGCTCGCGGGGCACCACATCGGTCGAGGGCGCGACGAAGGAGATGTTCGCGAAGGCCTTCGGCCAACGATCGGCGAGCAAGGTGACCCAGGCGCTGAGTTGGTGAAGGTTCGCCTGACAGATGACGAAATTGATCTGCGTGCGAATGCCCGCCTGCATCAGCGCATCGAGCCCCAGCACCGTCTTCTCGAAGGTGCCTGGTGCATGCGTGACGACATCGGAGACCTCGGCCGTTGCGCCATGCAAGGAGACGAAGGCCTCATCGAGACCGGCCTCAGCGAGGGTCTGCGCGAGCTCAGAGTTCGCGAGTCGAATCGCGTTCGTCTGAAGCAGCACGGGCAGCGTCGAGACCGACTTGGCCAGGCGCACAAAGTCCGTGATGCGCGGGTGCAAGAGCGGCTCGCCGCCCGAGAGCGTGATCTTGCGTCCCCTCGCGCCGGCGTTGCGAATTGCCCCCTCCACGGCCTCATCTCCGGCTGCGGGGAGATGCGTGGAAACGAAGCAAAAGCGGCACGATTGATTGCATTGAAAGAGGACGCGGATGACATCCTCATCGAGGTCTCCATGAACGGGATCGCGGTAGCGATTGGGCGTGACGAGCTCGCGTGCGATCTGGTCTTCGACCGTTGAGATCAGCGAGAGGCGGCGGCGCGTGCGGTCGGTGGTGACGGGCGTCATCGCGGGTGCACCGAAGCGCTGAAGCTGCTCATTCGGCAGGCCTGGGCAGCGGTCGCGGACGAGGCACGATTCGCACATATGGAGATATGTGTGATTGCCTCGGCCGACGCTGCCGGGCGTATACGAGTAGAGATGCGTCACGCGCGACTCGTCGCCGTGAACGCAAGGCGGAGGGCCGCTGTCGGGCGCCATCTTGAGCGCGAGCCCCACGCGTCTGGCCTGCAACTCGAGCGCGCGAATCACAGCGGCTGCGTGGTCGAAATCGAGCAGCTCAGTGGGGTCGGGCGAGGCCGTCGGCACAGTCACGATGAGTGTGCGAATGCCACGCTCAAAGCGCGTCTGGAGAAAGGCCGCGAGCAGCGGAAAGCGCTCGGCAGTGGAGCGCACGAGCGCGGCTTGCACGTGCACTTCGATACCTTGGTGGCGCAGCTGATCGATGCCTGCGCAGGTGCGCTCAAAGCCGCCAGGGTCGCGCGTCACAGCGTCGAGCCAGGGCCCATCGCCCGCGAGATTCACCACGGCTTTTTTGAGCCCCGCTGCGGCCCATGCCTGCGCGCTCTCTTGCGAGACGGTGGTCGCGTTTGTCTCGACAATGACGCCCGCGCCGGCCTCGCGCGTGAAGGCCATCAGCGTGGACAGATCCCTTCGCAGGGTGGGCTCTCCACCACTGAGCACAATCTCTTTTGCGCCCGCGGTGATGGCCGATTGGATGCGTGCTTGAACTGCGCTCAAACGCACCCAACTCGGATCATCGGAGGACCGACGCGCGGTGCAGTAGGTGCAGTTTTGATTGCACCGAAGGGTCACCGCTACGCGCTCGCTTCGCACGGAATCGACGCTATCACGGAGACTCAGCGGCCGACGCGCGTGCAGCGATGGCGACGAGGCCCGTCTCTCCGAGTGCATCGAGCTCGCCACGAAGCACGCCTGCGCATGAGGTGCGCACCGCGCAGGAATCACACATCGGCAGGTACATGCGCTCGCGGTCGCGCTTCACGTGTGCGTCCTCGGAGTCGCCGCGGATGCCCAGATCCCAGAGATGAATTTTGGGCTGGCGTGCATCGAGGTGTCGGCTCCAAGTGAGCGCTTGCTCTCTCGGAAGAATGCAGAGCGGGCCCTCCGTCTCAAAGCGCGCAGCGTGTCGATGGGCGATCGCTTTGAGCCCCACAAAGCTTGCGGCGAGACGCAGGTGCTCACGCTCGCCGACGCGGTTGGGACGCAGCGCGCTGAGGGTGACATTCAACCCAAAACGCTTCTGCGCAAAGGCGATCAGCGCATCGAGGTCGAGTGCATCCTGATGCAACGCAAGCGTGCGCAAGCGAATCTCTGGCCGACCGAACGTGCGTGCGTGATCGAGGGCTTGGGTCAGCGTGTCGAAGCTTCCCGGCGTGCCTGTGATCGCATCGTGGTGTGCGGCATCGAGGCCATAGATCGGCACATCGATCGCATCGAGCGGGCTCCTTGAAAGGGCCTCGGCGAAAGCGCGATCCGCGAGGCTCTGCCCTGGCGATTGCGCGCTGATGTGCGTGTAGCCAAGGCGCTTGGCCTCCTCAAGCAGCGCATGAAGATGCGGGAAGCGGAGCACATCGTTGCCGCCCAGCTCGAGCGAGGACGCGCCGAGTTCGCGCGCGCGCCGCAGTTGGTGCACGAGGTCCTCGAGGTGGTGATCGATGCCACCATCGGCGACGACTTCGTGTTGTCTGTCCTTCACTGGGCAGAACGTGCAGGCCATCTCGCAGGCCTGTGTGACAACGAGCACGGCCGCACCGAAGCGCTCCTCACGCGCGCGCATGCTGTCGATGTGCGCATCGAAGGTGCTGCGTGACCACGAGCCTCCGGGGGCAATCACGTCGAGCTTCTTTCCCGAGCGTCGTGGGGCATCGAGCGAGACACCGCCTGGGTCGATGCGGGCGAGCGCGCGAATGAAGTGAATCACGTAGTCGCGTGCGGCCTCGGAGGGAAGCGGGTCGAGGTGCACGAAAGCAAAGCTTCGTGTGCGCGCAAACGCCTTGTTTTCATTGGGAACGGTGACGCGAAGTCGAATCTCCGTCGCATCCCATGCAAGCGCAAGATCGAGAGCCTGTGTGCCCTCCACCGCATCGAGAATGCGCGTCGCGAAAGGCAGGTTTCGCAGCATGCGAGGAAGCGTCACGGAGTCAGTCTCGGCGTGTGCCGCTGGGAGGTCAACGGCGTCGCATCGATCCGATCACATGCGGAATCCGCAGTGCGCGTGCGAGAAGCGCAGCTGTGCTGGCTCTCGACGGGGCCCGATGGACGGCTTCACCATGCGGCACGTGTCGTGCTCTACCGGAGGGATGCGAACAACACTGAAAGCTTCCGTCTTCATCTCGCTGGCGCTCGCAGGCTGTGGTGGCACCTCGGGTGACGTCGACTCGGGTGCGCCGCGCGTGGACTCGGGCGCACCCGCAGACTCGGGTACGCCAGCAGACTCAGGCCCGCAGGTGGACTCTGGCGCGAGCGGAGCGACCGACATCACCAATGCGATCTTCACGGAGCGCAGCGCCGACTGCGCCGACTACGCGCAGAGCTACATGGCAAGCGTGCGCGACATTCAACGCGGCGTGGCCTTCGAGGGCAACGTCGAGATCGTGGCGAGTGCGAGCTCATGCAGCCTCACCTCGAATGCCATCCCAAACCACGACTTCAACGACGCGAGTGCGCGCTTTGCGACGCGCACAGCGGAGATCACCAAGACCTTTGTCATCCCGCGCAACCCCACCTTCGCAGCGAGTAACACCGCGCTCACGCTCACGAGCTTCAACGCCGTGATGCTCAACGGCGTCGTCGTGGATCTCCTCGCCGCAGGATGCTTTGGTGTCGGTGATGGACGCATCGGTTGCTTCAACCAAGCAACGCCTTGGCGCTACGACCCGATGTCGCCCCTCGCCTCCTTCGGCACCGATGCGCACCACGCACACACGCAACCAGACGGGCACTACCACTATCACGGTGACCCGCTCGCGATGTACGCCGACGCGGCGGAGGTCTCGCCCGTGATCGGCTTTGCCGCCGACGGCTTCCCCATCCACGGCCCCTACTTCAACGATGGAACGACGACGCGCGCGGCCGTCTCCGGCTACACGCTCCGCACAGGCACACGCCCCAGCGGCCCGGGTGGCACCTACGACGGAACCTACGTCGACGACTACGAATTCACAGACGCGGGCGACCTTGATGCATGCAACGGCATGATGATCGACGGGCACTATGGCTACTACGTCACACGGAGCTATCCGTGGGTCATCGGCTGCTACCGAGGCACGCCAGACCCTTCGTTCCGGAAGCTGCCGTGAGCATATTTAACACGATACAATTACTATCTCGATACCATTTCGATCCTATCTCGATACTATCGCTCTCGTATCGACTCGTTCGCCTGCTGCTGAATGATCTCCATCTCTCGCCGCATGGCTTCTGCTTCGGCACCGAGGCCGGTCGGTGGCTCCACGGAGGGCTCTGGGAGCGAGGCCAGCGCTTGAAACAAGCTTGGGACTTCCCCATCCGCGATGTGCCGATAGGTACCTTCGAGGCCGAGCGTGTGGGGTATCCAGTCGATGCGCAGTTCATCGTGTGAGGCCGTTCCGACGGCCACAAGCGTTGGCCATCCCATGAAGATGCGTCCATCTCGCTGCGTGAAGTGCACGCGCTGCATGGTCTCGCGCGTTGCGATCGAGAAGGCGTTCCCGGGCACGTTGGGCGTTCTGAACGCGATCGAATCGCCGCGAATGTGGAGGAAGGTCGGCTCGCCCTCGATGCGCGACCAGAAGCCCTCCTGCAGGTGCGGCGTGGGCTGAACGAGGGTCTCCAGCGTCTCGCGTGATCCCGCAGAGGAGGCACAACCCGCAAGGCTCAAGTAGAGGATCGCGATGAGGCGCCGCATCGAGCCATAGACACACAGGTCGGCCCTCGGTTGGATCAGAAAAGCGAAAGCCCACCGTGCTTGAACACGATGGGCTCTCTTGAGGCGCCTCTGACTTCAGCTTGCGTCGATGAGACCGCGCAGAGACTCGGGGCTGATGTCGTATTCCGTCTGGCAGTAGTCGCAGGTGATGGAGAGCGGCTCGGCCTTCGCCACGATGTCTTGCAGCTCATCACGGCTCAGCGTCGTGAGGCTTCCGAGCACGCGCTCGGCCGAGCAGCGACAGCGGTACTCGATGTCGTCGAACTCCTGCGTCTGCGTGAAAGGCATATCCCAGAGGATCTCACTCGCGAGCTTCTCGGGGCTTGCGTCGTACTCCGCCAGGACGCGGGTGAAGTCCGCGAAGTCGGTGCGAAGGCGCTCGTAGAGCACGGCGAGCGGCGGCTCTTTGCACTCGGGCAAGAGCTGCACGACATAGCCACCGGCCATCAACACTTCATCGCCACTCATCACGGCGCCAAGGCCCACCGCGCTCGTGATCTGCTCGGACTCAAGCAGGTAGTTCATCATCGCGCCGCTGACGCGGTGGTCCGTGGAGACCTCGACCACGCCCTGATGAATCGTGCCGTTGTAGAGCGTGCGCATCACCTGCATCTGCGCGCCCTCGCCGAAGTCGACGGGGCCCTTCTTCTCGCGCAAGAGGCCGCGCGTGCCGCCATCGGGCCACGCATCGGCGACCAGCGTTCCGGAGCCATTGGCGCCGAGAATCACGGCCTGCGCGCGAAAGCCGGGCGACATGGTGAGCCGCAAGAGCAGCGATGCCGTGCACAGATCTGCAAGGTTCTCGGCAGAGCGACCTTTGGCCTTCTGGCTCGCGAGAACGCCGCGGACGGTGCGCGTGCAGCGCACAGCGATAAGACGAAACGAGCCATCGTTGGTCATGGCGGTGATGGCGCGGTCATGAGGCAGCGCGTCGAGCGAGGCGGTGGACATCGCGCGGTTTTGGTCGGTCGTTCGAGGGCGCGCAAGGTTGGGGGGCCGTCATTTCGCGGGGGCCAACGATGCGCGCCGAACGCTCCTGTCATATTTCAATATGACTGATTTTTCAGTAACACTGCATGAAGGTCGCGCCTTCAAAGACGTAGAGCGAGCCCGAGTCACCGAGGTTCAAGTCCGCAATGCTCTCCGCAAGCTGCATCACAAAGCCGACGCCACCGCCCTCATCGTCTTGGATGTACATCGGCTCACCGAGCACATAGCCGGGACGATTGAAGACGAGCCCACGGATCTCCTTCAACGCCAAGTCTTCACGCGTTGCTTCGTAGTTGAAGACGCGGCTTGGAACATCGAGCGGCAACACCGTGATGGGCGTCCCATCCGAGGGCGCCGTCGCACTCGCGGGAACGGGGATGAGCTTGGCGCCCTCCCATTCGTCTCCGGTGTCTGGGCTCTCCGCATAGAGCGCGATCGCGCGCGCATCGGGGTAGCGCCTCTTGAGCTCGGGCACCTCCTCCAGATCGATCGTGAGGATGTGCTCCTCATCGGGATTCGCAGGCGCTGCTTGCTTCTTTCCCGCGAGGGAAACCAGCGAACTCTTCATGGCGACGACCTGATCGAGCGAGAAGACCTTCCCGGGCTCAACCGCAGGTGCCTTGCCACCCCGCTCGAATCCGCTGGGGCCCGCTCCGCGACTGCGCGAGAACGAGCCGGCACGCGGCGCAGAAACCTCTTTCTCGAAGTCTTGTCGCTCGAGCAGATAGATGCGCTCCGAGGGCGAGGTGGGGTTGGCTTCAAGGTAGGCCTTCGCAAGGCGCTGAAGCCGCGCGAGCTTCGTCTCCTCGACGACGTTTGCGCTCTTGCGAATCGCATCAACCTCTTGCGCCCCGAAGATGAACGCGAGCTCTTCGAAGAACTTGGCGTCGGGCTTCTCCTCGATGAGCGCCTCGCGGAAGCTCGCAAGACTGCCCGTACCGAGCGCCCTCAGCCCGATCTGAAGCGTGCTGCGATCGGCGACTTTCGCGTAGCTCTGCGTCAGGCGGCGCGCGGCCTTCTTTCGGTACGCCGCATCCTCCACCGTCTGCACACCGTAGAACGCGCGCTCCACTTGCTTGGTGCCCTCAAAGAGCCGGTCGAGCACAGCGATGCGTCGTGCCTCCGGCATCGCGCGCAGCGAGAGGAGCAAGATCGACTTCGACTCCTCGGGCCAATACGAGTCCTGGGGCGAGGCCGAGAGCCACACATCGAGTGATGCATCGAAGCTCTCCTGCTTCGACCCGAGGAAGCCGAGCACCGCGCGGATGGCCTTCGCGATCGCGTTCTTTCGTTTCTCATCGAGGCCCTCGACGGCGTTCGCAGCGAGCAAGAAAGGAAGCGCCTGCGCGCCCATCGGCCCAATCACATCGGGGTTGCTGAGGCCCTGCTCGGTGGGCGCCTTGATCAGCTTCTCGAAGCTCACTGCATCGAAGTGCACGGCCAAGAAAGGCAGCGCCTGCGACTGACCCCAAGGGCGTGTGAGGATGGGCTCCACCAAGGCCTGAACGCGCTCCTTCGAGAGCGCACGCAGGGCTCCGTAGTAGGCCTCACGCATGACGGCACT
>JBILQT010000292.1:0-8850 GCA_044373065.1 Sandaracinaceae bacterium | reverse complement strand
GCTCTGGTGGTAGGCGAGGCGTGCATCGTCTGGGTCTTCGATCTCCATGAATGCGCCGTTGAGTGAGCTGAAGGGGATGAAGGTGTGATCGCGAACGAGATGCTGGATGCTCGAAGACATCTGCTGATCGGCGCGTGGCGCAAACCACTGCGCAACACCTTCATCCAACCAAAAGGGCGCGTTCCACGGCTCATTGTGCAAGGTCGCGTGCATGCACTCGTGGCGCACAACGGCCTGCCTTTCGTCGCTTGAGATGCGCGGGTTGGTCCAGACCTCGGCGTCGACGTGAAGCACGCCATCGAAGGCCGCAAGCGTCCAAGAGGCGCCGCACATCGCGCGTAAGAGCGACGCGTGGTCGCGATGCACAAGCACCGTGAGTTCCTCGCGACGCGGGAGGTCTGTGGCGCGTGCGGCATCATCGAGCGCATCCGCGGCCCAGCCCAAAAGCTCGCGCTGAAGTGTCGGGGGCAGGGCGCGTGAGGCCATCACGGAGATGCCCCGACTTCGCACCACGCTCGCATCGCCCACGCCCTCCAAGCGTCGCTCGATGAGCGCCCGAAGCCGCCGACCGACGAGGCTCGATGGATAGACCGCGAGGTACGCGCCAACCGCCTCGTTCGCCTGCGTGAGCTCCGTCGTGCGCAAGAGCGAATAGGCCAGCTCAAGCGCGATCGAGGGCTCCTCTCTGTCTCGCGAGAACGCCTCCGCGAGGGCGCTTCGTACACGCGCCGTGTCACGTGCGTTCATGGCTCGGATCGCATCAAGCACGAAGGGCGCAGGGTCATGCGGTGCGAGGCGCGCGGAGAGTGCGATCGCCGCGCTTGGGTCTTGTCCGTTTCGCAGTGCACGTACAGCGATGCCCAGCGCGATCGCTGCCGCGTAATCAAAGCCATCGGCCATCCGATCGGGGGCGCGTTCGGCATGCGTTGCGACGGTGAGGGGAGGGAGACTTGGCGAAAAGAAGCCCAGCAGCGACTCGCGTAGCGCAGGGCTCGTGTTCGAGTCCGAGAGGGCCAGACGACCGCGGTCCTCCAGCTCGGAGAGGCGTGCGTTCACCACCTCATCGAGACGGTCTCGGTGCTCCTCGGGGGCATCCGCGCACGGGTCTGCTTCATCGGGCACCCGTGTCCTCGTTGTGCTCGGCGGAGGGCGACTTGCCTCTGGCGGCGGGGGCGGAACCAAGGCGATCGTGGGCTCCGGCGTAAGCGGTGGGCTCGCTGGCGTCGGTGTAGTGAGCGGCGCCCTCGGCCTGACTTCCTCGGGTGTGCGGTGCGAGCTGCCGAGTCGAGCGCTGCCCCACGCGATTGCGAGGAGAACCAACATCACCGACAGTGCGATGCGTCCTTTCTTGGAGGTGTCTCGCTTGTTGGCCTGCACCCGCGAAAGCTCCTCGCCTTTGCGATTCTGTAAAGGCGGCCCTCGGTTTCCGCGCAGAGAAATCTTCGCGCGGTCGATCCAAATCCAAACCGCACGCGTAGGGGTACGACCCTTGAGCCCTTTTTCGGCCGTCACACGCGCGAAAAGACGTTCGAGAAGCCTGCAATGGATGCGGGCTACGTCGGAAACATGAGTGCAATGACTTCACATCGCCCCAAACTGTGGTCGCTCGCGGTGCTGGCTCTCGGAGGCATCAGCGCCTTCGCCGCCACCCAGATCTCACACGTCGAAGCGGCAGATCATCTCGATCCGCCTGCTCGTACAAACGTGCCCGCTCCTGGAACCTCAGACCGTGCGGCGGACATCGCCGACGTGTACGCGTGGCACCAGGGCACAGGCGCCGACGCGCGCCTCGTCGTCGCGATGAGCTTCGCAGGGCCGAACGCGCCAGTCGCTGGCCAGCGCGTCTCGTGCGACCGCGACGTGCTCTACACGATCCACATCGACAACGATGGTGACGGTGAGGGCGAGCACAATATCGAAGCGCGCTTCGGCCGCGACTCGAACATGAACTGCCTCGTGCAGTTCTCGAACGTCCCAGGCGTCACAGGGACGATTGTCGCCGCAACCGAGCGCACGCTTACACGCGGTCCCGTCAAGGTCTACGCAGGCCTTCGCGACGACGCGTTCTTCTTCGACCTTCAGGGCTTCCGCGAGACGCTCTCCACGGGCACCGTGGCGATGCGCAGCGACCGCGATTTCTTCGCGGGCTTGAACACGTCGGTGATGGTGGTCGAGATGCCGCTCGCGGCCGCGCTCGCAACGCCTGTCGCCCCCATCCGCGTCTGGGGCACGACCCAGCGCCACGCACCTTGAGGAGAAAACCATGACGACGAAATCACTTCTCATCGCAGGTTCAATCCTCGGCGCACTTTCTCTCGCGGGCTGCCCCACGGAGACCACGACCGATGCAGGCACCGACGCAGCCAGCACGACCGACACCAACGTGATGACCGACGGCGGCACACCAGGATCGGACGCTGGCCCGGTAACGATCACGTGCGCGACCTACTGCGCACAGCTCACGACGAACTGCACGGGCGCCAACGCCCAGTACGACAGCATGGCGGACTGCATGTCCTACTGCGACAGCGCTGGCTGGGCGGTCGGCACCTCGGCGGACACGTCGGGCAACACGCTCGCATGCCGCATCTACCATGGTGGCGTCCCCGCCGCGGGTGAACCGGGCGAACACTGCGACCATGCTGGTCCTGGCGGCGACGGAGTTTGCGGAACCACCGACTTCCGCACGGAGGCCACGGGCTACGCACGCGTCGATCGCATGGGCATGCCCGCGGTCGCAACGGCGCTCGTCTCGAGCGCGATGAAGAACAACTACAACGACGGCAATCCAAGTGAGGCAGCTGGCGGCGATGGCGCGCGGGTGATGACTTCCTTCGGTATGCTGCCAACCTGGGCACCGGAGTTCGCCACGAACCTGCTCGGCATCCACATGGCGCTGAACGACGACCTCGCGGGGCTCATGCTGACGCCTTGCGGCGCTGCGGCGCCCGCGGGCCTTGGCGACATCCTCGGCTGCGCGACGCAGACGGTGGGCGCCGGCGGGCCGGCAGTGCTGAACTTGGTTGCTCCAGACACCCTGCAGATCGACACCACGGCAGCCGCTGGCTTCCCGAACGGCCGTCGTCTCGCAGACCCAGTCATCGACGTGACGCTCGCGGTCGTGTTGCTCGACCTCAGGACGCATCCGGCGACGACGTTCGTCACATTTGATCGCGATGGCGCTGCAGGCCCAATCCCGGCCGGCCTCAACCCCACGCGCAACGATGTGGCAGAAGGCGTCTTCTTGACGACCTTCCCCTACTTGCACCCCGCGCACACGCCAGCTCCTTGAGCTGCTAGCGCAGAGCGTGAGAGCGCTCGCTCCTGGAAGGCCTCCGCTTCGGCGGGGGCTTTTCTTTTTTGGATGTACGAATCGCGTGTACGAAGTGAAGAGCCGATGACGACGAACAACACGAAGACCTCAAGCACGAAACGAAAAGTCGGAGTGGCACTTGTCGTGGTGGGCGCCTGTGCGGTGCTTGGTCGGCTGAGTTCCTCGTTCCTCACGGAGGGCGAGAATCCTTCGCCTGCGTTGACGACGACGACTGCGCCCACCGAAGCCACAGCCCGCGAGGCAGCACCAGGAGCGCCGACCGCGGAGGACGTCCTTCGGGCGGAGCGCGCGTTCGCCGAGTCTCACCCCTCGTATGTGCGCTGGGATCATCTCGCGCAGACCTACATTGATCGCGGGCGGGCACGCGGTGACTTTCACGAACTCACGCTCGCCGAGGACGCGATCGCACGATCCTTCGCACTGGCGCCCGAAGGTGCGGGGCCCTTCTTGAGGCGCGCCTCGTTCAACGCGATGATGCATCGCATCGGCCTCGTCGAGACTGACCTTCGCGCGCTGGAGAACGTCGCGCTGATGTCTGCGGATGAGCGCGACACGATGGAGTCACTGCGGGCCGACGTTGCCTTCTACTCGGGGCGCTACGACGAGGCGCGTGTGCTCTACACGGCCCGTGTTGCGGAACATCGCGATGTCGCCTCGCTTGTTGCGTTGGCGCAGCTCGCATGGCGCACGGGACACTTCGACGAAGCGGTCCCCCTCGTGGAGGAAGCCTGTGCGCTCGACGAGGGCACAGCGATGCATGCCTGGGCGCTCTCCGTGCGTGCCCTGCTTGAGCGCGACCGTGGTCAGCTCGATGCGGCCCTGAGTGCGATTCGTGAGGCGCGCACAGTGGCGCCGGAAGACCCGCACTTGGATCAGATCTTCGCTGAGTTGCTTGAGGCGCGAGGGGATGAACAGGCCGCACTCGCGCGCTTTCAGTTCATCGCGAGCCGCACAGCGAGCCCGCAAGCGATGGATGGTGCTGCACGCGTTCTCCTCGCTTCCGGCGACACGATCGCGAGCGAGGAGCTCATCACGGCGGCGCGACAATCGTACGAGACACAGATCGCGGCCTTTCCCGAAGCAGCGTACGGCCACGCGATCGATCATTGGCTGCGCCTGGAGGACGACGTTGCACGCGCAGTGATCATCGCGGAGGGCAATGCGGAGGCGCGGCCCTTCGGTGAGCCACGCACCAAGCTCGCGATGGCCTATGTGCGTGCGCTGCGTCTCGACGATGCGGCCCGAGAGCTCGACGAGACGCTGGCGAGTGGCTGGTCGAGCGCCGATACGCATGCCGTGCGAGCCCTCGTGGCGGAGCGCCAAGGCGATGCAGCGCGTGCCGCAACCGAACGTGAGACGGCTGAGCGCAGCGCGCCTGGCGCCATGGAGCGGGTCCAATGGCTCATGCCGCAGTCCACCGCGCTTTGACGCGATCGCAGGCGCGCGCTAGCCGCTCGCCGTGATTCAGCATTCGCGTTCGATCCTCGCCGCACTCTCCCTGCTCGCCCTCTCCGGATGTGGCGGCGCGCAACCCGCCACAATGCCTCGGCGCACACCGCCCTTTGCGTGGTCACTGACATTGCCTGCGGGCGCGGTGATGGTGATGAACGATGAGGGTGAGGTCACCGTGAACGACGAAGTGCGCGGGCGCCTGACGCGTGACGGCGTCTTTCAGAACGCTGCAGGCGAGCGCATCGCACGCGTGTTTGCCGATGGTCACATCGAGTTCGCGGATGCCGCTGCGCACGGCCCCATGCGTCTCTACGCGAGCCATCTGGAGGAGAACGAGCGCACGGTGCTCGACCTCATCGAGCCTGATCGCCTGACGCTTCATCTCGCGGATGAGAACGTGCGCACGAACGTCGTCGGTGGCACCGACCGCGGCACGGTCTCGGTGCTCTTCACGCTGGCCTCGCTGGGCTGGTCGATCAGCGCGAGTGAGCACCAGCAGGCCGTTGCAGCGCGTGTTGCAGCACCGCGCGCGACGATGGTCTCGACGGAGGCGCCAGTCGATGTGGAAGCGCCTCCCTCGAATGCCGTTATGACCGCCTCAGGCCTCGCGTCGATCGTCCTTCGCGAGGGCGCAGGCGAGGCGCATCCTGGGCCGCGCAGCACGGTCGAAGTGCACTACTCGGGATGGACGGTGGACGGTGAGCTCTTCGACAGCTCGGTCTCCCGCGGCGAGACGACGAGCTTCCCGCTCAACGCCGTCATCCCGGGCTGGACCGAGGGCCTTCAGCTGATGACCGAGGGCGAAGTGCGTCGCTTCTGGATCCCCGAGAACCTCGCGTACGCAGGCCGTGCAGGGGCACCCGAGGGCATGCTCGTGTTCGAGGTAGAGTTGATTCGCATCGTGCGCTGACCGCACGCTCCGAGACCGCCTTGCAGCTGCAGCCACCGCAATCGATCGAGAACTGGACCAAGACGCTGCAGGCCTTTGGCCTCGACGTGACGGTGCAGCGCAATTCACGCGAGACGATTGCACCGCGCACCAGCGAAGCCGACGTGCTCACGCACACCGCGATGCAAGACCTCGCACGTCGGAGCATCAGCGAGCGCTACACCGAGGGTGAGCTGCTCGGCGAAGGCGGCATGGGCATCGTGCGCCTTGGCCTCCAGCACTCGCTGGAGCGGCCTGTCGCATTGAAGTCGGTGAAGGACGGTCAGCTGACGGATCAGGCGCGCCTGAAGCTCCTGCGTGAGGCGTGGATCACGGGCCGCCTTGAGCACCCGAACATCGTCCCTGTGCATGACCTCGGCATCGATGAACGGGGCGAGCCACGCATCATCTTGAAGCGCATCGAGGGCAGCTCCTGGGAGACGCTCTTTCGCGACGCAGAGGCCGTGCGCACACGCTTCGCCGAGAACGATTTGCTTGAGTGGAACCTGCGCATCCTGATGGAGGTCGCGCGGGCCGCGCACTTCGCACATCAACGCGGCATCGTGCATCGCGATCTCAAGCCCGAGAACGTGATGATTGGCGACGCGGGTGAAGTCTACGTCGTCGATTGGGGCCTCGCAGTCGCACTCGAGGACGACGGCACAGGGCGTTTGCCGCTCGCGCAGAACGCCAGAGAGCTCGCAGGCACGCCCGCCTACATGGCGCCGGAGCAGTGGGGTGGCTCTCCCGATATTGGCGTGCGCACCGATACCTATCTGCTCGGTGCAACGCTCTTTGAGGTGCTCGTCGGCGCGCCTCCGCGCGTGGGCAACAACCTTGCGCAGCTTGCTGCGGCGTCGTTCGTCGACCCGGAGATTCCAAGCTCGGTGCCGCACGAATTGGAGAGCTTGCTCAGGCGCACGCTCGCGCCGCGCATGGACGAGAGGCCAGAGAACGCCGAGGCCTTTCGGCGTGAAGTGGCGACCTACCTTCGGCATCGTGGCTCGATCGAATTGGCCCACGATGCCGTCGAGCGCGCAGCCGAGTTGGAGAGCCTGCTCAAGGCTCCGCATGACCGCGTGGTGCTCTACCAAATGTTTGGCGCAGCACGCTTTGGCTTCCTCGAAGCGCTGCGTGCGTGGCCCGAGAACGACACGGCCAAGCAAGGCCTCGCACGCGTCGTGAAGGTGATGATCGAAGCGGAGCTGGAGGACGGCGATGCGCTCGGCGCCCAAGCGCTCATCCCCGACCTTGGCGGCAGCTATCCCGAACTCGAAACCCACGTGCATGCCGCTGTGGCGAAGCACCATCTCGAGCAAGAAGCACTCAAGAACCGCGCGCGCGATTTCGACCCCTCGATCGGTCGTCGGACGCGCTGGTTTGTGAGTGCGCTTGGCGCAAGCATCGGCATCGTGGGCACCGTCGGGCGCTGGTTCTGGATGCGGCACACGGGCTCCGAACTCACGCACGTCGACAACCTGCGAAACGCCCTTTTGATCCTCGCGGGAGGTGGCGCGTTGGTGTTCTGGGCACGCGAGTCATTGCTGCGTACGGCCGTGAATCGTGGCCTCATCGGCGCAGCGGTGGTGGCGATTGTCGGACAAGTTTTGCTCGCCATTGGCGGCGCGCTCGCGGGCATCGCACCTGAGCTCACCTCGGTGCAGTTCCTCGCGCTCTGGGCCGGTGTCGCCGCGTGTGCGGGCGTCACGATCGAGTTCAAGCTCGTTGGCTTGGCGAGCGTCTTCGCGCTTGCCTACATCGTCTCATCGCTGCATCCGGATTGGCGCTTGCCCGCCACCGCGCTCTCGCAAGCTGTCCTCCTCGGCACCGTGACTTGGCTCTGGTGGCACCCCAAAGAGGACATCCAATACGCGCTGGATGAGCGCGCCAAGTTGCTCGCGAAGCAAGCCGAGAAGCGTGACGCACGGACACGCGACGCAGACTCGAAGCGCTAGGGCTTCGTCCAGCCCCACTCGACCCGCTTGGCCTCCACCCAGTCGCTTGAGCCGAGCATCACCGCGAGCCAGCGCGTGCCCTCGCTCGTCTCCAAGAGGTCGCGAACCAGCATCGTGAGCGGGACGGCGAGGAGGGCTCCCACCGGGCCCCAAAGCCATCCCCAGAAGAGCATCGAGACAAAGACGACGAAGGTCGAGAGGCCAAGGGCCTCGCCCATCATGCGCGGCTCAAAGACGTTGCCCACGATGACGTTCACAAGCAGGCAGCCGACTGCTGCGGCAATCGCAGCGCCCGGGCCCAACGTCAGCAGCGCAATGGCCACAGGCGGCACCGTTGCGATGGTTGGGCCAATCGACGGGATGTAGTTCAGTAGGAACGCGAGCACGGCCCAGAGGAGTGGGAAGTCGACGCCGACAACCCAGAGCCAGAAGCCGAACAAGAGGCCCGTCACAGTCGAGAGGAGCGTCTTCACGACGAGGTAGCGCTGAATCTTCGACGAGGCTTGGGCGAGCTTCTCCACCTGGCTGCTCGCGCCAAGAAGGATGGCGAGCTTTGCGCGTGCGGGCTCGAACTCGAAGAGCAGGAAGACCACGAGCAGCACGACGAGGAAGGCGTCCGAGACAAACGAGGTGAGTTTGGAGACGAGGTCGCCCACGAAGGCGATCATCCACGCGGGGTTGCCCATCCCATCCAGATCGCTGACCTCAATCGGCACACCCCGCCCGCTCAACCACGCCACGCTCGAAGCGATCAGGCGCTCAACCGCAGCCGAGTAGCGCGGCAGCGCCCCCTCAAGCCCCGAGAGCGAGCCCGCTAGCAAGGCGATGAGACCGGCGAGCACGGCTACATCGAGCAAGACCGTCAGGATGATCGCGAGCACACGCGGGACGCGCAGACGCTGAAGCGCATCCATCACCGGGGTCGACACGATGGCGATGAAGAGGCCGACGATGACGGGCAGGAAGAAGCCGCCTGCTGCACCGAGACCCGCGAGCACCACGACGAGACAGGCGAGGGTGAGCACTGTCTTGAGGCCGGGGTCGAGTGGGCTTGGTGGGTTCATCTGTGCGCGGACGATAGCGAGTTCACGTGCATGAACGTCGAACCATTCGCGCTACCGCTGCCTGCACTCCTCGGTCTCACGCCGAACGTTGCGCATCATCATCTCCATCGCTGGGTC
>JBILQT010000042.1:0-35072 GCA_044373065.1 Sandaracinaceae bacterium | reverse complement strand
GCTGCGCACGCTCAAGCTCATCGACAATGCGACCGCGTTGGCCTGTGCCCCAACGAATCGGAAAGGCGAGGTTGTGATCGCGGATGATCACGCGCTGCACGCCGTTGGTCGCCGTGCGCAGGTTGCCGCCACTGAGCCTGTCGCCGTTGCCGATGAGGGCATCGAAGACGCACATCGAGGCAAGGTCTTTGGCGAGGATGCGCTGCTCGCTCGTGAGCGTCGTGCCTGGTGTCAGCCAGCCCGCCCAGATGCCAAGGCCTTCTGGTTGGTCGAGCGTCGCGCGCTCAAGATTCGGCACCCAATAGATCGCGGCGCCGCGCAGCGTCGTGACGCCCGGCACGTTCGTGTTGAAGGTGAGCGGCGCGAGCATCACGTCCGCATCGCCCTCCCAATCCGGCGCGATGCGACGTCGCAGCTGGCCACGCTCAACGATGCGCACACGCGCTGGCGGCACGTTGTCGAGGCCGAGCAAGACCGCGAGCCGATAGGCCGCAATCTCATGCGCCCAGCCCCGCGGATGAATGCGCGTCTCAGGCTTGTACGCGGCGTCGATCGAGCCTGCGAGCTGCAGCTGAAACGTCACGGACGAGGTGCCGATCGGACGAAAGTTGTCGGGATGCGCGGAGAAGAGCGCGTCGAGAATGCGGTCCTCGGTGAGCTCCGAGGAGGCGAAGTGACGTGCCGCGGGAACGCCCGTTTCCTGCGCCAAGAGCGCATTTGAAGAGAGCGGGAAGGAGGCCGCTCCGAGTGCGAGCGAGGCCACGAAGAGGAGTTGTGTGACAGGGCGTGAAGGCATCATCCACCTCGTGGCAAGCAGCGTGCTCAAGCGTAGGTCGCGAGGAGATTCTTCGCGATGACCATGCGCTGAATCTGCGACGTGCCCTCATAGATCTGAAGGATCTTCGCATCGCGCATCAACTTCTCGACGGGGTAGTCCTTCATGAAGCCTGCGCCGCCGAAGATCTGCACCGCATCGGTCGCGACCTGCATCGCCGAGTCCGCGCCAAACGCCTTGGAATAGCAGGCGATGAGCGAGTTCTTCGAGCCCGAGTCGATCAGGCATGCCGCCTTCTGCACGAGCAGCTTCGTCGCTTCGTATTTGATGCCCATGTCGGCGATCATGAACTGAATTGCTTGGTGGTTCGCGATCGCAGTGCCGAAGGTCTTGCGCTCGAGTGCGAACTTGATCGACTCCTCCATCGCGCGACGCATGAGGCCGCATGCGCCTGCACCGATGTCGGGGCGTGTGCGATCGAAGGTCTCCATCGCGACGCGGAAGCCTTGGCCCTCGGGTGCGAGCACGGCGCTCTCGGGGAGCTTCACGTCTTCGAGAATGACGGTTGCCGTGTCGCTCGCGCGCTGGCCCATCTTGTCCTCTTTGCGCCCGATCGAGAGGCCGGGCGTATCGCGATCAATGATGAACGCCATGATGCCCTTGTGGCGCTTGCTCGCATCCGTCGTCGCGAAGACCACGTACCAAGAGGCCATCGAAGCGTTGGTGATGTAACACTTCTGGCCGTTCAGAACCCACTCGCTACCGACCTTCTTGGCCGTGCACTGAATGCCGCCTGCATCGGAACCAGCCGCCGGCTCGGTGATGGCGTAGGCCGCGTAGACGGGCTCTGCGGCGAGCATGCCGAGGTACTTCTTCTTCTGCGCCTCATTGCCCGCGATCATGATCGGCGTGGCCGAGAGCACGTTCGCCGTGATCGACGTCTGGATGCCCGTGCAGCCATAGGCGAGCTCTTCGGTGATGATGACGTGCTCGATCTCGTGAAGGCCCAAACCGCCGTATTCTTCAGGCAAATTCGGCGCAACGAAGCCCTGCTTCCAGGCCTCTTTGAAGACCTCGTGCGGGAACTTTCCCGTGACATCGCACTCGGCGGCGACAGGGATGATGCGGGACTTCGTGAAGTCGCGTGCGGCCTTCTGGAGGGCGAGTTGGTCGTCGGAAAGGTCGAAGCTGATCGTCATGGCTATCTCCGTAAGTTGGTTGCTGGTTTCCCTTCCGGGAAAGTGCAGGTTGTGCGCGCGTCTCAGCGCTTGCGTTCTTTTTGTCTGCGGGCCTCTTCCGCGCGGCCTGCGCGTGCGCCCATCACGTAGCCAATCGTGATGCCGATGAGCATCACGCCGGGGATGAAGAGGAAGTGATTCGCGTTGGGCAAATCCATTGCGTCACGCGTCCTTCGCGGGTTCGGCCGGCTTCTTTTTGTCGATGGCGGATTGAAGGCGATCGAGATCGCGATTCGTACCGGCCGTCAGGCGCCCGAGATAGACGACGTAACCAAGCACGATGACGAGCACGGTCGCGTAGGCCGCGATGAGCAGGCCACCACCGGGGACGTCTTCGCCCTGGCCACCCGTCACCGCGCGAAACTCTGTCGCGCGGCTCTCCGCAACACTCGTTGCGCTCGGCGGTTCGACATCATCGGCCGAGGCCGAAGGCACGAAGGTGAGGGCCTGTGCACTAAGCACAAACGTCAATGCGAGGAGTGCGAGCAGGCGCTTCATGTTCCCTCTTCGAGCAAGCCGCTCTCGGCGGCATCGAGTTCCAATGCGATGAGTCGTTGGCGCTGCCTCTCCGCACGCGTGCGCGCCCAGATCAGGAAGGCACAGAGTGCAGTGAAGAAGACAAAGCCGGAGATGAGCGCGGGCACCATGTCGGGGTGAAGACCGCCGCCCTGGCTTGTGATCACGGTCGGATGTTGACCGCGCCAGCGCTGCACCGAGTAGTGGATCACGGGGATGAGCAAGAGCCCCATGAAGCCGAGTGCCGAGGCGAACTTTTTCTCCGACTCACCAGCTTGGCCAAACGAACGAAGCACGTTGAACGCCGTGTAGATCATGCCGATGAGCAGCGTCGTCGTGAGGCGCGGGTCCCATGTCCAATACGTGCCCCAGGCCTTGCGTGCCCAGATGGGGCCCGTGATGAGCACGATGAGGCAGAACATCAAACCGACCTCGGCGCCGGCGACTGCGACCGCATCGAACTTCTCATCGCGCTTCCAGAGGTAGAGCGCGCTCGCCACGGAAGAGACCACGAAGGCGATGTACATCGCGTACGCGCTCGGCACGTGGAAGTAGAAGATCTTCTGCACGATCCCCATCTGCTCTTCGGTCGGTGCGTAGAAGAAGATGAAGTAGAGCGCGACGATCGAGAGGAGGATGGTGAGCGCGCCAAGGCCGGTGAAGGCAGGCGGCCAAGCGGGTGCGGGCTTCGTTCGTTCGTTCACGCGGGGCGGTTGTAACGCGGCGCGCGGAGACATGCACTCTGCGGACGCGGGCGAAGAGGCCGCATTCGCTCACCTCACACGGAGCACTCCAGCGAGACATGGGGCCAGGCCGAACGAAGCTGCGCCAGACGCGCGACATCGTTCGCGAGAGGCGTCCTCACAAGGACGACGCGGCGCAAGGACTTGCACACGGAGAGGAGGTCTTTCTCGAGCTGCGTAAGAGGCGCGTCCGTGACCACAAGCGTGGTGAGCGCGGGGAAGCCCACGCAGTCGAGAGCGGTCAGGGCATGGATGTCGAGACGGCCCAACGCGAGCGACTCAAGCGAGGCAAACGACCACCCGCGCAAGCATGTTGCGAGGAGGTTCGGCTCATCGAGTTGAAGCGTGCGCAGATTGGGAAAACGCGCGAGCGCTGCAGGCAGGCCGCGCAAACCACATTGCGTGAACGAGGCCGACACGATCGACTCCGGCGAGACGTACGCACGCAGCACCGCGTCCATATCGTCCGGCTCCGTGTAGCCAAGACTCACATGCCGATAGCGAGGCACGACATTTACGAGCGCCTCTGTCGTTTGCTTCCGAAGCGCCGCGGCAAGGCCCGCTTCGCCTGCCGCCTCCAGGTCGGAAACGATCGGCGCAGGTGACTCGGCGAGCGTGAAATCTTGGTAGCCGAGCGCCTCCAGCGCGGCACGAAGATTCGACCATATTGTCATACGATGTAAAAAAGCGTGCCCTCCATCGAGCTCGAATCGCAGTGACTCGGTGCCTGGGAGAATCGGCCCCCCTTCGTATTGGCAACTCTGCGAGAGCCTTAGCGTCAACGTCACCTCGCTCGTGCGTGCGAGGAGCGAGACCCGCCTTCCGTAGCCCTCACGTGGGTCGCCTGCCCAATCCTCGAAGTGCGCCTCTGGCTGAGCGATGAGCGTCGTGAGCAGCTCGGCGATGCGCTCCATCGAGATGGCGGTCGATGTGCGGAAGGAGAGCCACCAAGAGGCCAAGGGTTGCTCCTACTTCTCGGTGCCTGGATGCAGGCGATGTCTGCGCAAAAGTTCTGTGAGGTGATTGCGCTCGAGCTTGGATTCACGGGAGGCCGCGCGAATGCTTCCACCCGCGCGGTCGAGGAGACGGCGGAGATAGCGCGACTCGAAGCGATCGAGGATCTCGCGCTTGGCGACTTTGTAGTCGAGCTCGTAGAGCGCCTCATCGGCGGAGTCATCGAGCGAGAACGCGCCACTGGGTGTGCGCTGTGAGACGGGCTCCAGCGTGGCGCGTCCAAGCGCGAGCGTGGCCTCAACGACATTGCGCAATTCACGAATGTTGCCGGGCCAGGCATGCCGCTCCATCGCCACCAAATCCTCGTGCTCGAAGACCTCCTCGATCTGCTTCTTGGCACCCATCTCGTTCAAGAAGTGCTGAATCAAGGGACGCAGATCTTCGAGACGCTCGCGCAGCGGAGGCAGGGCCACACGGACGGGCGCGAGGCGGTAGTAGAGGTCGAGCCGGAAGGTGCCGGCGTTCACTGCGGAGCGCAGATCGCGGTGCGTTGCCGAGACGACGCGCACATCGACTTGGACGACCTCATGGCCCCCGACGCGGCTGAAGCGGCGACGCTCAAGCACACCCAAGAGCATCGCTTGGTGCTCTCCCGTGAGCTCGCCAACCTCATCGAGAAAGAGCGTGCCTCCGTTGGCTTGCTCGAAGGCACCGATGCGACGTCGATCGGCTCCAGTGAATGCGCCGCGCTCGTGACCAAAGAGCTGACTTGCGATCAGCTGGGGGGCGATCGAGGCGCAGTCGATCGTGACGAAGGGCTGATCGGCGCGTGGGCTGCCGTCATGGATCGCGCGGGCCGCGACTTCCTTGCCGGTGCCAGACTCACCCTGAAGCAAAACGCTCACATCGCTCTTGGCGACGCGTGAAAGATCAGCGATGGCCTGCCGCATCGTCGGCGAGGTTGCGAGCAGCTGACCGAGGGGTTCATGCGACGCCGTCGGTGTGCCCTGCCCCTGCGCGAGACTGACGCGCACATGCGTGTCACCAAGCACCAACTCTGCGCCCGCATCGAGCTCGATGGACGCACTGCGAAGCACCACGGGACCGATGCGCGTGCCGTTCGTAGAGCCCGGGTCCGTGACAAGGATGCGGCCCTTGCGAAGACCTATCTCGACGTGGAATCGCGAGACGGTCGGGTCCTTGAGAACGAGCGCGTTGGTCTGCGCGGTGCCGATCGCAAGGTCACCGCCCTCATGCGCGAGAACCAGTCCTCGATCCGGCCCAGAGAGCACCTCGATCCGCAGCGCGATGACGGGAAGGAGGCTTCGACTCTTGAGACGTGTTTCGTGCATGCGCGCGGAATTTCAGCGTGCCACAGGTCGTGATCGCGAGGCCTTCAAAAGCAGCTCGGTGTACTCAAAAGGTGCCGCTGATTGCAGCCCCGAGGCCGAAGGGCACGAGGTTCACCTGCACGCTCGACTCAGCCGTTGCGATGTCTGGCTCACAGGCCGCGTTGGGGTAACGGCGAAGGTAGACGCGCCATGCATCGCGGATCCCCGAGGGGTGCAAGAGCGCGCGTCCCTGTGCGAGCACAGAGCCGCCTGCGGAGGTGATGAAGGCACCGGTGACACGCTGCCAACCCGCCAACGTGAAGATGCCCACACCGCCCAGATAGACGGCGTTCAAGATCGGATTCACCGGACCGCGCACCGCGTTCACCGCATCGCTGTCGCGACGAAAGCGCTGCTCTGCGCGGGCCAGCGCGATGCGCCGATCACGCGGCGTTGCGATGACGGCCTCATCCATCATGCCGCCCGAGCCGAGCAGCGGTGGGAAGGAGATGAGCATGGTGATCACACCCAGGCTTGAGCTGATCGTGCCAACCCAACCGTCGACAATCGCGCCTTCGTTGTCCGCCGTCACCGCAAGCGAGGCCTGGACCGCAACCATCGTCAGATGAAGCGAGAGGAAGGCCGTCGCCCAATGCCGCATGTCTGGCTCGTGGTGCTCAAACGTGTTGCGCACCTCGCGAAGACGCGCCGTCACTTCCTCATCCGTGAGCTCCGGACACGCATCGGGTTCATCGGCCCAGACGGGTGTGGTCGGGGCGATCAAAAGGGCGATCGAGAAGAACCACACGGGCCAGTTGCGCACGCCCGAAGGCTACATGCGGTGGTACGTCCGAAGCGAAACTCTTTCGCGCGTGTCGCGAATTGCCGTGTTGATCCCCGGTGCTTGGCGTTCGCTCAGATCTGCACGCAGGTCACTTGGTTCATGCGGCCAGGAGCGCACGCGCCGCATACGGGCGAGCATTGCTGAGACATGGCGCGGTACCCGGAAGGGCAAGCCGTGCAGCTTGTGAAGGTGGTGCCGCAGTTGGGCACGCAAGTGTACGAGTTGATGGTTCCGCTGGTGCATGGGCCGCAGGTCGCCGAGCAGCCCGCGCTCGCGGCGTGCTGCCCCAAGCCGCAGAGACCACACGAGACGCCCGATGGTGCACAGGTGCACTCGCTGCATGTGCGTGACCAATGGCATGTGTCGTCGCAGGCGAAGGCCTGGCAGACGCCGCAGCTCACGCCGCCCACCGTGGTCGAGGTCGTGCCGCGCGCGCATTCACCCGAGCCCGTACACGCGCTGACCAGGCCCCACCTGCATGCGCTTGAGCACGTGCGTGAGCGTGTCCCGCAGAAGTCGCAGGAGGTCGTCTCCACCTCGCCTGCGGTGCACTCGCCCATGCCCGTGCACGCACCGACGGGGCCCCATGTGCAGCTCGGAAGACATGTCTGTGTGCGCATCCCACAGCGGTCGCAGGGCATGTCGCGGCGCTGCCCGGGTGTGCACTCACATGCGCCACACACGCCTGATTCGCAGCGTCCCCCTGCAGCGCAGGGACTGGTTCCGGGGCAACACGCTTCTCCTGGTCCACCGCACGCGCGGCAGAATCCAGCGAGTGTGCAGTCGAGTCCGACGTTGCAGCCCATGCCTGCGCAACAAGGGTCACCCACGCGACCGCAAGTCCGACATGTGCCGCCCTGGCAGACCAGCACGCCCGTGCACGGCGTTGCGCCAGCGCAACACGGACGGTCCACGCCACCGCATGCACCGGAGTCGATCGCAAACGCATCGAGGCCGGGAGCATCGGGGCCACGCGCGTCCATACCGACCACGGCGGCGTCCTCTCGCGTGTCACGGGGCATCGTGGTGTTGCGTCCCTCGGCGCAGCCAAGTGTGGTGAGGAGGGCGAGCAGAAGAATGCTGTGGAGCCTCAACATGGAATGCACACCACAGCGCCGTCGATGACGATCCGGTCGTACGTCGTGTTGTTGCAGATCGGACGGCACAACCAGGCCTCTGTCGCGTAGTCGAAGGTCTGAACCTGGCCCATCGGACACGATGTCGTTGGGGGGCGCCCCGTGCAGACGTTCTGGCCGCCGAAGAGGCCGCCATAGTGAATGATGATCTCACAAGGAGGCCCACACTCCCAGGTCGCGTAGCCAACGTAGTTTGCGAATTGCCCACTGGGACAAGGCGGCGGTGGCGGTACGCAGGAAGGCATGCCGCCCGCGGGCACGACACGCACTTGCCCACGAGGGCACGAACCCGGCTCGCACATCACGGTGATCGGCGGGGCGCCATCGCCCATCGAGATCGAGCTTGGGCCACGCGACGGATCAAGCGCCCGCTGCCGGTAGGTCTGCACCGAGCCTGGCGCGCAATCCGAGGGCGAGCCGCACGAGGGGTCGCTCGCGCAATCCGGGTCCGCACAGTCGATACGCATGTCGCAGTCGTCATCCACCTCGCCCCAGCAGACCGTCTCTTCGGCCGCGCAGCGCATGCCGCACGAGGGGGCCATACGGCAGTCCGGGTCATCGCAGTCAACGGCCGTGTCGCAGTCACTGTCTTGCCCATCGTCGCACGAGCGCTCTTGCTGCTCGCTCGGGACGCACACGCCGCCGGCCTCGTCCGTTGCGCCATCGCAATTGTTGTCGATGCCGTCGTCGCGGATCTCACGTGAGGGTAGACGCGCTCCGCCGCACTCCGACCACGTCGCAGTGACGCCATCGGAGTTGCATTCCTGGGCACCATCCGAGCACGCGCCCACACGTCGGAAGTCGGGTGCGCCAGGCCAGCACGCGCGTGTCGTGCCCACGGCGCAGGGGCAGCCGTCATCGATCGAGCCGTTGCGATCCTCGTCGATGCCGTTCGTGCAGATCTCAGGAGTCACCGTCGCGAGCACGGCCGAGTCACCCGCGCCAAAAGCATCCAGGCCTGGCGCATCGCGACCTGCCGCATCGAGACCTGGCGCGTCACGTCGAACGCCCGAATCGAGGTTGCGACCTGTCGGGTTGGGGCACGCAACAAGCAAGGTTGAGAGGGCTGCGACGGGCCAGCCGGCCGTCAGTGTGAATCGCGCGCGGGCTCTCCTCATAACGCTCCAGCTCCTCTCGAATGCTTCTCAGCGTCTCATGAACGGCTTGCAAAGGAAGCGAATTCGCGTCGGGCGCGCGTGTTAGCGTTTTCCGATGAGCACACGTTTTGTCCACGCCGAGAACCGCTACCTCGTCCCTTTTGACGGCTCGTATGGCACCAGCAAAGCGCCCACCGCCCCTCCGAAAAAGGAGCGCGATGACGAGACGAATTCTGCGTTGCTCAATCAGGCGATCGACAAGCTCTCCAAGCTTCAGGCACGCCTTCTTGCGAGTGACTCACGCGCGCTCCTGCTCGTCTTTCAGGCGATGGATGCCGCAGGCAAAGATGGGACGATCCGCGCGGTGATGACGGGCATCAATCCCGCGGGGTGTGAGGTCACCAACTTCAAGCGGCCGAGCGAACGCGATCTCGACCACGACTTTCTCTGGCGCGTTCATGCACACACACCAGAGCGCGGACGCATCGGCATCTTCAACCGAAGTCACTACGAGGAAGTGCTCGTTGTGAAGGTGCATCCGCAGATCATCGATGCGCAGCGCATCCCCGCAGCACCTGCGATGAAGAAGGTTTGGAACGAGCGCTACGAGTCGATTCGCGACTTCGAGAAGCACCTCGCGCGCAACGGCACAACCATCCTCAAGTTCTTCCTCCACGTCTCCAAGGAAGAGCAGAAGCAGCGCTTCCTCGCACGCATCGACGACCCAGAGTCGAACTGGAAGTTCGAGGCGGGCGACATCAACGAGCGCCGTCATTTCGAGGACTACATGGCGGCCTACGAGGATGCCTTGAACGAGACATCAAGGCCCTATGCGCCTTGGTATTCGGTGCCCGCCGACGACAAGAAATACATGCGCCGCATCGTGGCGGAGACCATCGTCGAGACGATCGAGAAGATGGATCTGCACTACCCCGTCGCGAGCGAAGAGGCGCGGCTCGGCATGCAGGCGGCCAAGAAGGAATTGCTGGCCGAATAGGCCTTCAGCGCAGCAGCCAAGGAAGAATCCGCGCTGGGTCTTCGAGGTCGAAACAATGCCCCAGGCCCTCGAGCTCAACGACCTCCGCACCCGGCGCAAGCACGCGGCACGAGTCGCGCTTGGTGGCGCGATGCGAGCGATCGGATGTTCCCCAGAGGAAGGTGGTCGGCACAGAGACTGGACCCACGTCGGCGTCTGTCAGGCTGCGCATCGATTGGTTGAGCGCCGCAAGGCAGAAGGTGCCGCCGTCCGCATACACCTGCGACGCGACGCGGGTCAGGCCTGCAGCATCCGCATTCGGCCCTGACACGCCGTGAAACCACTTGCGGGCGATGTACGTAGGCGCGGCCACCATGATCGCTTGCCCAATGCCCTGCGTCGCCAGAAGCGGCACACCGGCGACCTTCATGTCGATGCGCGCTGCCCAACGTCGATACTCATCGAGCGAGGGCATCTGGCCGAGTGTGAGCCGCGCAACACGCATCGGAGCACGACGTGCGAGGGCTGTGGCGACGAAGGCGTTGATGCATGTGAACGCGAGGTGCGCTTGATCGATATCGAGTGCGTCGAGAAGCCCCTCAAGCACGTCGACCTGCTCGGGCATGGTGAAGCGATACGCCTTGGTGCACCGGGAAAAACCGAAGCCGGGCATCTCCAGTGCGACAACGCGACGGTGCGGTCGGAGCATCTCAACCAAAGGAATCAGATGCTCCAGCACGACGGGCGCATCCGCCGCCAGGAGCACGGGTGGGGCTCCCTGCGCCTCGCCAACGTCGAGCACGCGCAGTTGGTGCCCACGCACATCGACCAGCCGCATGCGCGCATCGCTGCGCCAGAGACGTTCACTCACTCGGCGACGCGCAGATCGATGCGCATCGAATGCACAGCCCCAAAGACGCGTCATCGTGTTTCCTCTTCTCGGAGTGCTTGGCTCCTACGTGAAATCCAATCGATCGCGCGCGCGCACGTCAAGGTTGTTCTCTCTCGCGCTTGGAGTGAGACAAAGCTCAAAGAGGGCACGCTGAGCAGCTTCGAATCGCGCGCACGAGGCACAAGGCGCGCTACATCGCGCGCATGAAGATCGTCACGGCAGATCAAGCGCTTGAAGTCGTTCAGTCGGGTCATCGGGTCTTTGTGCATGAGGCGGCGATGGCGCCTTCTTCGCTGCTCGAGGCTCTCGCGCGACGCGGGCCTCAACTCCAGAACGTCGAGGTCGTGCACCTGCACGTCAACGGTGCAGCGCCCCATCTCGCAGCCGATCTCGCCGGTCACCTCAGGCACAACGCGCTCTTTGTCGGCCCGAGCGCACGCGATGCTGTGCATGAAGGACGCGCGGATTTCACGCCCGTTTTCCTCTCCGAGGTGCCGCATCTCTTTCGCGATGGAACGCTGCCGCTCGATGTCGCGCTCGTTCAAGTGTCGCCGCCCAATCGCCACGGCTACTGCCGTCTTGGTGTCTCGGTGGCAGCCGCGCGAAGTGCCGTCGATCATGCGCGCATCGTGATCGCCGAGATCAATCCGCAGGTGCCGCGCACCGACGGTCACACGGCCATTCACATCAGCAAGATTCACTTCGGTGTGGAAGTCGATAGGCCCTTGCTGGAGCACCTCGACTCGCCGCCGGGTGAAGTCGAGCAGCGCATTGGCGCAGTCATCGCGAGCCATGTTCCCGATGGCGCGACGCTTCAGATGGGCATCGGAACCATCCCCGATGCGGTGCTCGCGCAGCTGCACGGTCGCAGTGATCTTGGCGTGCACACAGAGATGTTCACCGATGGACTTGTGCGTCTCGTTCAATCGGGCGCGATCACCGGTGCGCGGAAGACGACCTTTCAAGACCGCATCGTCGCGTCCTTCGCGATGGGCTCCAAAGCGCTCTACGACTTTGTGAATCACAACCCCTCGGTCGAGTTTCACCCGAGTGAGATGGTGAACGACACGGCCGTGATTCGCGCGCAGCACTTGATGATCGCCATCAACTCGGCGATCGAGATCGACCTCACAGGTCAGGTCTGCGCGGACTCGATGGGCGAGCGCATCTTCAGCGGCATCGGTGGCCAGATGGACTTCGTGCGCGGCGCGGTGCTCAGCCCCGGTGGCAAGGCCTTCATCGCGCTCCCTGCAACGGCGCGTGGCGGCAAGCTCTCGCGCATCGTGCCGCGACTTCAGCCAGGTGCAGGCGTCGTGACAACGCGCGGACACGTGCAGTGGGTGGTCACAGAGTTCGGCGCTGTGAACCTCCGTGGCCGCACGCTGCGCGAGCGCGCTGAGCTGCTCATCTCGATTGCCCATCCTGACTTCCGCGCAGAGTTGCGCGCCGCCGCGACCGCACGACATCTCTTCGTCTGAGAGGCGCAAGCGCTGCACGTTGAGGCAAGAACGCAGCAGATGTTGCGCGGCCGCATCGATCTCCCAGAAGAAACTCCACGGCACATGCGTTGCTGAACCCACGACATGTCCTACCGCATCGTCGTCGGAATCGATTTCACAGAGGCCTCCACGCAGGCGCTTCAAACCGCACTCAACGTGCTCAGCGCAACGCCACACGCCGAGCTTCACCTCACGCATGTGGTGATTGATCCCGATGCGGGTCGTCACCTCGAGCGCGACGAATCGCTGATGACAGAGGCGTACAAAAAGCTGCGCGCGTTCTTGCTGGAAGAGAGCATGAACTTGCCCGGCACCGACCGCTTCGAGCGCCATGTCGTCTATCACGTGCGCTTGGCCAAGAACCCAGCGCACGCCCTTGAGCAGGTCGCCTTCGATGTGGACGCCGACCTGGTGGTTGTCGGTACACACGCGCGCAAAGGGATCGAGAAATGGATCCTCGGGTCCGTCGCCGATGCACTCCTTCAGAACGGCCGCGTGCCGCTCCTCGTTGCGCGTCCTTCCAACTACGAGGGCATGACGCGCTCCGAGCAGATCGAGCCTGCCAAGCCTGGCGTCGACATCCACGCGCAGCGCCACGACTTCGTCTACTCGACGGAGCATCTCGTCTTCGGAAAGCGCAACAGCCACGTCGCAGGGCTCCTCTAGGGCACACGCTCGCGCCGACAGCACGGCCGCGTGCATGGGCGCAAGTCGCGGGGGAGTGCGCCCTCGAAACCAAGCGAAATCGCGCGAAACCGCTAGTTTTGGCGGATGGCGTACGTCGGAACTGGCAGCTCCTCGGCATCTCTGATCGACGTCGCGGTGGACGCGGCGCTGCACGGGGCGATGGCGAAGATGGGGAAGGAACCCATCGCGTTCGCACTCGTCTTTGCGGGGCCCGAGCGCTCCTTGGAATCCGCCATGCGGACCCTTGAGGCACGGCTTCCGAAGGTGCCGATGATGGGCTGCAGCACCGCGGGCGAGTTCACTGAACTCGGCATGACCAAGCACGCGATCACGCTGATGCTCGTGGGCGGATCCGACATCTTTGCCCGCGGCCACGGCGTGCCTTACTCGACCTTGGACGTCGATCAGACGGGTGCGCTCCTCTCGGTTGAGTTCGCGGAACTCGCGCGCCAGGAGAACCTCAAGGGGCGCAAGCACAGCACCACCTTCACGCTCGTCGACGGCATCTCTGGGCTCGGCGAACGCGTCGTCGAGTCGCTGCGCAAAGCGACGCGCAGCTTTCAGCCGATCGTCGGTGGCGCTGCGGGTGACAACGCGAAGTTCGCGAGCACGCCGGTGGCCTTCGGAACACGCGTGATGATGCAGGGCGCAGCGGCACTCCATGTCTTCACCGAGCAGCCCATTGGCATCGGACTCGGCACAGGGCTCGTCGCGGATTCGCCGCGCATGACTGTGACCAAAGCGACCGGCAACATCGTCCACGAGATCGATCGCAGGCCCGCCTTCGAGGTCTATCAAGAGTACGCAAAGAAGCGCGGCATCGATCTCTACGCGAGTGAGGCCAGCCGCTTTCTCTTGGAGCACGAGCTCGGCATGTTCTTCTTCGATGAGCTGCGCCTTGCCCGCGCCCCGCTGCGCGTCGCACCGGATGGCTCCCTGGTGTGTGCGGCTGCGGTGCCCAAGGGCGCATCGGTCTGCATTCTCGATGGCAACGAGGCGAGCTTGGTGGAGGCCGCACGGCGTGCTGCGGAAGAGGCGAAGGCGAACCTCAAAGGGCGCGCATGCGCTGGCGCACTCATCTTCAACTGCATCTGCCGCGGTGAGCTCTTGGGCGAGAACCACGTGAAAGAGCTGCATGCCGTGCGCGAGGTGCTTGGAGACATCCCGATCGCAGGCTTCCTCACCTACGGCGAGATCGCGCGCTACTCCGGCAAGCTTGAGGGCTGGCACAACACCACCACCGTCATCGCCGCGTTTCCCGCATAGCTCGCTGCCGGGGTGACAACGTTGATAGGCCGGGTGACAACGTTGATAGGCCGGGTGACAACGTTGATAGGCCGGGTGACAACGTTGATAGGCCGGGTGACAACGTTGATAGGCCGGGTGACAACGTTGATAGGCCGGGTGACAACGTTGTCAGGCAAAGCTCCGAGTGGGGCCCTCCACGACCAACGGGGCGCACATCCTTGCCCTTCGGAAAAAGATTCGCTAGATCGCGCGTCCCTCTCATCTCCCACCGCCCACGTCGGGCGGTCAGCGAGGCGCGGAGGCCGAGGTCACCATGAAGGAAGGCATTCACCCCAAGTACACGGACGCCACGATCACCTGCGCATGCGGGCAAGCGTGGAAGACGGCATCGACGAAGGGCTCGTTCAGCGTCGACGTGTGTTCGAACTGCCACCCCTTCTTCACCGGCAAGCAGCGCATGCTCGACACGGCAGGCCGCGTGGAGCGCTTCCGCAAGAAGTACGAGAACGTCGTCAAGAAGTGACGTTTTCGGCGCAGGCCGAGACCACGAGAACCCGCCCGGCATTCCGCGGCGGGTTTTCTATTTCCGTCGGCAGTGAGGCGCTCGAAGCTACTGCGCGTGTGGCGCCCGACCCAGCGCACGTGCCGCAATCTCCTGGAGCGCGGAGGCGGTCTGGCGTGTCATCGGATGCGTGCGGTAGCGAATCTCACGCGGGTCACGTCCACTCACCGCAGACGCAATCGTGATCGCTGCGAGGTAGCTCCCCTCGGGCGTCGGATGCGAGCCATCGCTTCGCTGCAGAGAAAGCTCAGGCATCGCGCGGTTCGCGATCTCAAACGCTGCGCCGGCCGGCGCGAGCACCGCGTGAAGCTCCATCGCAAGCGAGCCATACGCCGTGGCCACACGCTCTCGCATCTCCTCTGGCGGTGCCGCTTCATCCGGCGCGCCCGGCTGACGTGCCCAGGTCTCGTAGAGCACCGTGCGTGCACCCGTGTGCTGGATGACATCGTGAAACTGGTGCACGGCCGAGCTGAGCTCTGCGGGATGCTCAAGCGCCGCAAGGCTATGCCCCTGAAGCACCACGTGGCTGAAGTGCCCCGTCTCGATCTCACGCCGCGTCGAGGGGACATTCCAATGCCGATGCAGCGTCCAACCGGGATGCGCGATCATCGCAACCTGCACCTCGGGCGGATTGCGCAGCGACTCAAGCGCGTGCTGCACCACAAAGGGCATCTGGTTGAAGCGCGTATAGCTATTGCCAATAAAAAGAAGGCGATAGGTCGCTTGGGATTGCGCGCGTGCTGGATGCATCGGCGCAAATGCGAATGCAGAGAGACACGCAAAGAGCGCCACGATGCGGGCGAAAGATGGCAGTGAGCGAGCCATCGCTTCATGGTCGCAGAGAGCGTTTCAACGCATCAACTAAGCGGCAGGGTGTAGCGAAGACGCTCCGCGAATTGGCCGAGCGAAAGCGTGCTCAGGGACAATCCGCGCATGCTCCGCTTGCTGCATGTGTTGGCTCTTCTGTGCACCCTCGCGCTGGCGCTTCCGAACGCCTCGCTCGCGCAAGACGACACGCACTATGACGATGTGATCTCGCCACGGGTACAGCACGCCAACGCGCTCTACATCAGCGGCCCCTTCGCACGTGCAGGCAGCGCCGAGATCGCACGCTTCCTTCGCGCTGCCCGCATGGATGCGGCGATCATCGACTTCAAAGATGGCCAAGGTCGGCTCACCTACGACTCCGCATTGCCCGAGTTTGCCGAGCAAGAATCCATCTTCATCCAAGACCCGGCCGCCCTTGTGCGCGAGCTCCAAGCAGAAGGCATTCACGTCATCGGCCGCATGGTCTGCTTCAACGATCGCGTGCTCTCCGTGCGTGATCCGAGTCGCGCCATCCTCGACAATCGGCCCAATCATGAGGGCGAAACATGGACGAGCTGGGGCACGGGCGGTGGCTGGCTCAACCCCTGGGATGAGCGCAATCACGAGCTTTTGCTGCGCCTCGCCGATGAGATCGAGAGCTTTGGCGTCGATGAGATCCAGCTCGACTACATCCGCTTTCCCGTCGATGAGGGCGTCCGATTTGCATCATATGCCTATGAGCAAAATAATATCTCTCGTGCCGAGTGGCTCCATGGCTTTCTGCGTCGCATGGATGGGCGCGTCGCCGTCCCGCTTGCCGCCGATGTCTTCGGCCTTGCTGCGTATCGTGACGGGGATGCGTCGGGCCTCGGGCAAGACCTCGAGCTCTGGGCCGATGTGATCGATGTCTTCTGCCCGATGCTCTACATGAACGCGATGACGGATTGGAACCGCGGGCGACCGAACCGCGCGCGCAATCTCGTGCAGTACGGTGTCTCCAGGCTGCGCGAGCGCATCGGCCCAAGGCCCGTCATTCGCCCATTTTTGCAGGGGTTTGAGAATGGCGCGGAGGATTGGAGCCCCGACTTCATCGCCGAGCAGATCCGCGGTGCGCGTCTCGGAGGCGCCGACGGTTTCATGTTCTGGAACCCGGGTTCGAACTTCGGAATGGTGCAGCGCGCGATGCAGGGACGCGCACGAAATCTCATCCCTTTTGTGATTCCCGAGGAGCGCGTCGCCTCACGACAGAGCGACTCGAATGTCGCGTTGGTCAGCACAGAGCGCGCGACGGATCGATCCGTCGATTGAAGTCTCAGCCGCTCACGGCCGAGAAGCGCTTCAAGCCGCGATTCCATGTAAGCGCAGCAAGCGCACCCAAGAGCACAACCCACGTCCATTGTGCGGCGAGCTGCATGAGCGCCTCATGCATGGAGAGTGCGCCGCTCCAAAGCTCCACAGGAAAGCCGAGCAGATAGCGAAAAGGCATCCAATACGGGGCATTTCGCACGATGGCGGGAAAGAGCGAGAGGGGCACGAGGTAGCCGCTCATCACGAAGTAGCCCGCGATCCACACGTCCATCAGCTTGATGCTCGACTGCGTGAAGAGCGAAAGCGCGCCGAAGATCAGGTTCGCAGAGAACGAGATGAGCCAGGCGCCGACGATCGCCAAGAGGCCGATCGCCGCCATCGCGAGGCCGTCGACCATGTAGCCCGTCCAGAAGAGGACGACGATGGCCAAGGGTGCGGCGATCGTGAGGCGCAGCGGGATCGCACTCAGGCTCTCGATCGCATAGGCCCAGAAGGGATGAATCGGGCGCATCAGGCGCATGCCCAAGGTGCCTTGCTTGACCTCCATGTTGATCGTCCAGCTCGCCCACACACTCGTGAGCTGACGAACGATGAAGGCGTAGAGAAAGTACGCCGTGAACCTGTCGACGTCGTAACCGCCCACGGGACCTGTGGCCGCGACGGCTTGCCAGAGGGGAAGCATGACGAGCGGCATGGTCGTCGTGAGCATCCAGATGAAGAGCTCTGCGCGATACGCGATCGACTCATAGAGACCGATGCGCCACATCGTCGGAAGCACACGCAGCGTGCGCATCACGCTCATGCGCTCGTCTCTCCGGGCACCGTCACAGCGCTCTTTCCGCGCACGAAGAGCTCACTCAGCACCTCTTCGAGCGGAGGGCGCGTGACTTCAAAATCGAGCACAGGAAACTGGCTCAAGAGCGCTTGTGCGCGCTGCGGTACTTCGTCTTGCGGAAGGGCCAAGATCGCCTCTTCGCCCTCGAGCTTCACGATGCGCCCAAAGGCTTCCAAATCGGCCGAATTCACGGGCTTGGTGAAGCGCACGGCGAAGCGCTTCTCGGGGCGAATCTGCCGCACGAGCTCCGTCACCGTGCCGTCGTAGATGAGCGCGCCTTTGTCGATCACAAGGATGCGCGGACAGAGCGCCATCACGTCATCCATGTCGTGGCTCGTGAGCAGGAGCGTCGCGCCGTAGCGCTCGTTGTACTGGCGCACGAAATCGCGGAGCACGACCTGCATCGAGACATCGAGACCGATGGTCGGCTCATCGAGAAAGAGCACGCGCGGTTGATGAATGAGCGCAGCCACGAGCTCGCACTTCATGCGCTCACCGAGCGACAATTCACGCGTCGGTTTGCGGATGATGTTCGTCAGCGCGAGCAGCTCGACCAGCTCACCGACGCGCTTCTCAAAGTCCGCTTTTTCGACGCGGTAGATCGCGCGATTCAGCTCGAAGGTATCGGCCGGTGGGAGATCCCAAATGAGCTGCTGTTTTTGCCCGAGCACGAGCGTGACCGAGTCGAGGAAATCCGCTTTGCGCTGAGACGGAACGAAGCCGCCCACATCGATCGTGCCCGACGTCGGATGCAGCAAGCCGGCGAGCATCTTGAGCGTCGTTGTCTTCCCTGCGCCGTTCGGCCCGAGAAAGCCGATGCGCTCGCCTGCCTCGATCTGAAAGGAGAGCTCATCGACAGCGACAACGGATTTGTACGTGCGATGAAAGAGCGCCTTGAGCGCCGCGCTCAGGCCACTCGCGCGCTCGGCCACGCGATACTCCTTGCGCAGCGTGGAGACAGTGACTTTCGCGCCTCGCTTCAAGCGCAGTCTCCTTGAACGACTTGGGCGCGGAAGCGCTGCTGGTGTGCAATCCAATACGCGCGGATGTCCTCGTCGACCTCGTGCGCGATGAGGATGTCGCTCAGGAGCTTGATGCGGCGATCGAAGCTGCCGCCAAAGACGCGATGTGCTTTGTGCGCGACTTGGATCGGCCTGCCCTCGTAGGTTTGTGTTCCGAAGAGCGCATCCCGCGCATGTTGAAGCTCGAGTTCGCGCAAGCGGCTGAGGTCCACCTTCGCGAAGTGAAAGCCGATCATCATGTCCTTCGCCATCTTGGTGATGAGCGTGTCGATGATCTGGGCAAGCTTCTCTTCGCTCAGGCGCGCGGCGAAATCCGTCATCCGAGTTGCGTAGGGCCGAGCTCGAAGCGGAGCAAACAGTTTCATGCCCAAAGAAAAACGGACGCACCCGAAGGCGCATCCGTTCTCACGACGCACTGCCTGAGCTCAGTGGCGGCAGGACGTGATGTAGGCGGGGGTTCCCGCTTCAATCGCGGCGACCGCGCACTGCGAATCGATGCCAGCTGTGCATGAGGTGATGTAGGCGTGTTGGCCAGCGCGTGCTGCAGCGACAGCGCATGCGCGATCCACGTTCCGACACGAGGTGACGTAGGCCGGTGCGCCCGACTGGAAGACAGCTTCGGCGCAGTACGGGTCGATGTCAGCGGTGCACGACGAGGCATATGCGGGGTTGCCTGTGCTCATCGCAAGCGCCCTGCAATTGGGCACGGGCTGCACTTGAACAACCTGCGCCTGCTGCTGTTGCTGCGCGAGCATGTTCGGGTCGTAGACCTGGAAGGCGCCGCGAAGCTGCTCGGTCGAGCGATAGCTGCCCACCCAGACTTCGTATTGACCCTGCTGCGGATTGGTCATGTCGATGAGCGGATTCTGGCCACCGCCCTCGTCATCCGAGCACCACCACTGACCGTTCGGTGCCCGCACGATGAGCGTCGTGTCGCCTTGGCCATCGACGAAGAATGCGAGGCGGCGTGAGGGCGATGTGTAGTTGACGATCACATCGGCTTGCTGCGTCACAAAGCCCATGCAGTTCGACGGGATGCCCTGCTGACGTGCCTCGAGGTTGCCACCCGAGATGACATTGACGACGTACGGACTCGCGAGGTTCGTGCCGTAGACGTTGTGCACGCCGAAGTTGGCCTGACCGCGATTCAAGAAGAGGCCTGACTGCGAGGGTGGTGGCGCAACCTGCTGCTGCTGCGGCTGCGTGCCGATCTGAAGCTGCGGCGCGACCACGACGATCTGTGGTTGCTGTGGCTGTTGCACCTGGACCTGCGCTGTGAGGCCGAGGCGACGAAGGCGCGCCTCTTCACGAACACGCTCACGCTCCAAACGCACAGCTTCTGCACGCTGCGCACGCTCAAGACGTGCCTGCTCCGCACGCTGCTGACGCTCAAGCCGCGCCTGCTCACGCGCGTTGGCCTCCGCGCTTGCTGCCTGTGCGCGGGCTTGTTCACGCTGCGTCGCAAGGCGCTCGCGCTCGAGGCGCTCATTGGTCTGGCGCTGTGCTTCTGCGGCCGCCGCGGCCTGCGCTTGCTCTTGCTGCTGGCGCGCCAACTCAGCGGCCTGCTGGCCCGGACGATTGACCTCCTCTTCGATGCGCTGTGAGAGCGCACGCGCCCAGCTCTGCCACTCGCGATCATCGACATCGCTCGACTCCACCGGCGTGATCACGGCCTGCGTCGCGGTGTAGTCAATCGCCACGCGGATGCTGCCACGACGATGCGAGAAGCGCGCGTAGACGCGCTGGCCCTCCTCGGTCTCTGGCTGAAAGTGACGCTCGACAAGTGCACGCGACACGCCCGCGCGGACGATATCGACCTGTACCGCTTGGGCGAACATGACCGTCGTTGGAGCGAGCGACGAGGGTGCTCCCGCAACAAACGACTCCTCCACGCGCACACGGCGCGCGCAGCCAGCGCCGGTGACCAGAGTTGCCACGGCTGCCACAGCGGCCGGAGCGAGAAGACGACTGAAACGACTTTCGGAATGCATTGGGTCCTTTGCTTCTCTGAGGGACGAGTCGAAGACTGCTTGAGCAATCCACAGGCCATCGAGCAACGGGGCGAACCTTAGGAGGCACTGAAGGCCTATGCCTGAAATGGCGCGTTCGGTAACAACTTTGTCGTGTTCGGCGCGAGGCACGCAGTGAACGACTGCAACGCGTCGCGCCGCACACACGCCCATGAACGTGAAGGTGCGGCGCGAGGACGAGCGGTGGGCTCAGCGGCAGTGCATCAGCTCGGTCGGCTGCCGACCGCTCTGCATCATCTGAACGGAGCACTGCGGGTCGACACCACGGCAGAACATCAGGTTGGTGGCGGCATGACCGCGACGAAGCAATGCGTCGGCGCAGTAGGGCTCTGCGCCCTCGCAGAACATCATCTGCGTCGAGGGCAGACCAAGCTCAATCATCGTGCGCCGGCAGTCGGGCGTGTAGACAGGCTGAGGCGGCGGGTACACCGGCGGCGGTGGCGGCTGATACACGGGCGGAGGAGGAGGCTGGTAGGCCTGCGGCTGCTGAATCGAGGGATCGTAGACCACGAAGCGCGACTGGATCTGCTGCCCGGCGTTGTAGCTGCCCACCCAGATCTCGTACTGACCAGGCTGCGCATTCACCATCGCGATCAGCGGATTGCGGTTTCCGCCCTCGTCATCCGAACACCACCACTGACCGTTCGGCCCACGCACCACAAGGGTCGTGTCGCCCTGCGCTTCCGCGAAGAAGCCGAGCTGCCGACCAGGCTGCTGGTACTGAACGATCACATCGGGGTTCTGCGTAACAAAGCCGCGGCAGTTCGAGGGAAGGCCGACGCGACTCGCATCGATGTTGCCGCCCGACACAACCTGCATCGAGTAGGGCTGCGCGAGCTGCGAGCCGTAGAGCGTGATGGAGCCGAAGTTCGCGCGGCCCGAGTTGACGATCAGGCCGACGCTCGGCGGTGGTGGCGCGACGACCATCGGAGGTGGCGCGACCACGACGGGCGGAGGCGCGATGTACACAGGCGGGCGGGGAGCGACCACCACGGGCGGTTGCGGCTGGGGCGCGACGACGACGACGCCTGGGCCAGGATTCGGACGCCCTGGTTGGATGACCACCGTCGGGCCAGGACCAGGTGGGTTCACGACGACCGCCGGCCCGCGCCTTCGGCGTTGCTTCGAACGCGAAGCGTCAACGTGCGTTGACGTGCCAGGTGTAACCGTGAGGCCTGGCGCAACCTGCGCCGAGGCGACCTGGCTCGTCATCACCGCACCTGCGGCTGCGAAACAGAATGCAAAGTTGCGAAGGGTCTTGAGAGTTCGGCTCGTCATGGGCTCCTGTGGGAGGCGCGGAGGGGCGTCCAAGCACTCCATACAGCAATCGACGGGCCGCCGTCGAAAGGCTTCAACACGATCGAGCAAAACGTGACGAAGCACGCTACGAACGCGCCGTGCAACGCAACCAAGACGAGGTCGAGCTCGTCCCGGCAACCGCCAAACTGCCCTACCAGGCGCGCGATGTGGTCGAAGCGCTCGGCCCTCTCGTCACGGAGGCGCGCCTCGCACGCTTTCGCGAGATCCTCTCGCGTCGCACACGCTCTCTCATCCCTGTCCTCGACGGGCTCTCCGACCCGCACAACGGTGCCGCGATTCTGCGCTCGGCAGATGCCTTCGGATGCCACGACGTGCATGTCGTCAAAGGTCGCTTCCCGTTCGCGATCTCGCACCGCGTGAGCCGCGGGACACAGCGCTGGCTCTCGCTCATCGAGCACCAGACAGGCACCGCGTGTTGCGATGTCTTGGAGGCACAGGGCTACGAGATTTTCGTCGCTGCGATGGAGGGCACCGTGACGCCTGAAGACCTCGCGAGAGTGCCCAAGGCCGCCGTCGTGTTCGGCAATGAGCACCGCGGCGTCTCGGAGGAGATTCGCGCCCGCGCAAAGGGCGTGTACCGCATCCCGATGGTTGGCTTCGTGGAGAGCCTCAACGTCTCGGTCGCCTCGGCCATCACGCTCTACACCGCAAGCCAAGGACGCAACGGAGACCTGTCACCCGAGGATCAAGAGGAGGCGCTTGCCCGCTTCCTTCTCTCGCAGGTGCGCGACTCGGATCGCATCGTGCGCGATCGACTCGGCCGCGGCTGATCCTTCAGCGTCCCGTTGTCGGGCGCTCGCCCAGACGCACGCCGAGCACGAGTGTCCCGCCGAGAAAGTTTTGCCCGGCGAGGAAGAACGGATCTCCCGCGGGCGCAACAACCTCCAAGAGAGGCAGGTAGTCGCTCTGCTCAGGTCGATTGATCGACACACGCACGCGAAAGCGGCCTTCCGGCGTCACCGCTGCGAGCACGATCCGGAGGATGCGCCCGTTCGGAAGCGGGATGTCCTGCGGCTCATTCATCACGAGGCGAATCGACGGACGCGCCAAGAGCTGCATCGTCTGAAAGCTGCTGAAGGGCGCCTGCCGCAGTGCACCCAGCGAGGAGAGCGCGGGGTCGATCTCGCCCGGCCTCTCGCTTCCAAGAATGACGAGCACCTCGCCGCGAACCTCACGCGGCGCAGCTTGTATTGGCGCTTGAGGCGCCTGCTGCGCCAACGCGAACGGAGTCGCGCTGATCACCGCAAGCGAAAGCGCGGTCGCGATGAGTAGAGAAACCCGCGTCCTCATAGCTCCACCGGAGACTTCGTTCCGTCGCCACTCACCTCGGCGCCGTCATCCTTCTCGCTCTCATCGGCGAGCCACACGACCGCGTAGCGCGCGCCCTCGTCGCCTTCGACGGAGAACACGGTTCCGACGTTCGCGCCGAAGTCGACTGCGAGCACCTCAGTCTGTTGAAGCTCGGCCGAGGCTTGCGCCTGCAGCGCCTCAGGGGGCGTCTCCACGACCGGCACATCGTTCGTTGCGACCTCCGTCGAGGTACCGCCGGGGTTCAAGTAGATGATCGTCAGGGCTGCCGCGGCCGCAAGCACGCCCACGAACATCATCCCGTAGCGCCGCGTGCGCACACGCCTCTGTCGCTCGTCGATCTGCGGGTCGCGCGTGCGTTCTTGCGCGCGGCCACCCTGGATCACCTGAAACGGCTTCGGGTTGCCCTGCTCGGGCTTCAGGATCTCGCCTGCTGCGGCCTTTGCATCGACGCTCGGCAGGCTCTCGCGACTGCCCTCCACGCGCGCCGAAATCTGCGCCCACATGGCATCGGCATCCAGTGCCTCGCGCTCAAGCTCAGCCTCCGCTGCAGCGCGCACCAGCGCACGCACTTCACCCAATGCTTCGACCTTCGCGACAAGCGCCAAGCGCTCCTCGCCTTGCACGGCAAGCAACGCGGCGCGCTCAGTCTCGGTGAGATCACCATCGACGAGTCGATGCAGCTGACGATCGGTAAGTTGTTGCTTAGCGGACATGGTCATTCCTCGAGGTCGAGGTCTCCGTCGATGTAGCCACGAAGGCTCTCTTGCATCTTCTTTCGCGCGTGAAAGAGGCGGCTCATGATCGTGCCCTTGGGCACCTCAAGTGTCTCGGCCATCTCCTCGTAGGACATGCCCTCGACCTCGCGCAGCAAGATCACTTGCCGGTGGTACTCAGGCAGCTCGGCGAGGGCCGCTTCCATGCGCTGCACAAGCTCACGGCGAATCACCGTCTTGCGCGGATTCTCATCCATCATGCGCGACATGATCGCGTCGTCGCCCGGCTCTTCGCTCTCGCGACGCTCGTCGTACTCCGCGGGCCGGCTCGTCTTGCGACGACGCAGTTGGTCAATCGCAAGGTTCATGACGATCCTGTAGAGCCAGGTGTAGAAGCTCGACGTGCCCTGAAAGTTGGGCAGGTGTTTGTAGACTTTGACGAAGCCTTCTTGCACGCAGTCGGCAGCGTCCTGGCGGTTCTTGAGCACACCGAACGCGACGGCGAAGACGCGCTTGTTGTAGCGATCGAAGAGCTCGCGGAACGCACCGTGGTCGCCCGCCTGCACGCGCTTGACGAGGGCGAGATCACGCGCCCGGTCTTCCGCATTGTGATGCTGCGCTGCTGCGTCCTCGGGGATGAGCGCATCGAGCTCAAGCGGCACATCCACGTCCGGCTTTTCGCCTTCGCTGTCTGTGTCGTCTGCGCTGTCGCCCGAGGGTGCATCACCCAGCTTCGACGCCCCCTCGGCGCCCGCATTCAACGGCGTCTTCACTTCCGGTTCGCTGCCATCCGACATCTCCGCTTTCGCGGTGCGCTCCACCTCGGAAGAGGCTGGCGTCACCGCGGCGTCGCGGTCCTTCGACGCAGGGCGAGATCTTTCGCGTTCGGGGCGAACCATGGGGACGGCAGGTGTACCACGCGCAACGCTGTGAGCAGGAGAATGCTCGGCCCGCGCAGGTGTTCAGCGTCGCGCGATGTGCACCACGTCAGAGGCGGGCGCATTGGGGTCTTGCTCCGTGAGGAGGTCCGCAACGCCATGAATCCGCGCGACTTCTTCCAGCGTTGGCAGCTTGTTCACACGCTCGGAGAGGTCCGCCAGGCGCTCATTCAGTTCGCTCTGAAGCGCATCCCAATCGGGCTGCTTCGCCTGCGTATCCAACTGCCCCGAGAGCCAGGCGATGCGCCCTGTCTGCTCCTCTTTGGCTGCCGAGACGACTGCCAGCGCATCACGTAACTCGCTGTTGACGCGACCCAAGCGGCCGACCTCCTCGCGCAGCATGTCGTTACGTCGCCAGACGAGCAGGTGCACCACGAGCGAGCCGATGAGGACCAACGAGAGAAGGGTGATGGGAGCAAAGAAGGGGTCCATGGTCGTTCCTCTCACAGCAGGGTGACGCGCTCGCTCACGGTGTGGGATCGAACCACAAGAACGGGCGCGAACCAACACTCGTGTTGTCTGGGCAAGTCACTCCGCGGCATTCACAGCAGAAAGCCAACCATTTCCTGGCGTTTTCACGCGCCGAGCCTTGGTTGCACCGCCTATTGAGCAACCTGCGTTCCAACATCGCCCGCGTGATAAGGAGCGCGCATGACGTCCTTTGGTCCCCTTCAAACACGTGTCGTTGGCGATGAGCAGGCCCAGGGCGGCACCGTCGTCGTTCTCTTTCACGGCTACGGCGCACCTGGCGATGACCTCGTCCCGATCGCCCGCGCCCTCGACGTGGACAAGAGCACGCGCTTCCTCTTTCCAGCCGCACCCCATGCGCTCCAAAGCGGCGTCGACTTCAGCGCCTTCGGGATGGGCGCGCCGCGCGCCTGGTGGCACATCGACATCGCGGCCCTCGAGGACGCGCTCGCCACTGGGCGTCAGCGTGAGTTCCTCACCGAGGTGCCAAGCGGGATGAAGGAGGCGCGTGAGATGGCCTGTGCGCTGCTCGATGAGGTCGAGAAGAAGATGCAGCCCGCGCGCATCATCGTCGGCGGCTTCTCCCAGGGCGCCATGCTCGCGACGTCGATCACGCTCGAGACAGACCGGAAGATCGACGGCCTCATCGCCTGGAGCGGGACGTATCTCTGCGAACAAATCTGGAAGCCGCGCATGCCGCTTCGCAAAGGGCTTCGCACGCTGCACACGCACGGCACGCACGACCCACTCCTTCCGCATGCACTCGCCGAGAAGCTCGTGCACGACATGAAAGAGGCGGGCGTGAATGCCGAGTTCGTGTCCTTCCGCGGCCAGCACCAGATCCCGCCGGTCGCGCTTCAGCGGACCGAAGCGTTGCTGCTCGGCTGAAGCTCACAGCCAACGTTGGCCGTGGCCACCGCCAACGTTGGCTGTGGACGACCGCCAACGTTGCGGTCACTTCGCGCGCTGAACGATCCAATCGCCGACTTCCGAAGTCGACTTCGAGCCACCGATATCGCGCGTCGTCATGCCCTCTTGCACGGCTTGCTTCACAAGCTCGATCAGGCGCGCTTCTTCTCCCTCAATGCCGAGGTGGCTCATCATCATGCCGACCGTGAGCACCGTCGCGAGCGGGTTCGCAAGGCCCTTGCCCGCGATGTCCGGCGCGCTTCCGTGCACGGGCTCAAACATGCCGGTGCAGCGCGCATTCACATGCGTAAAGCGCGCATCCGCCGGACGAATGTTGGCACTCGATGCCATGCCCAAGCCGCCCTGAAGGGCCGCGCCAAGGTCGGTCACGATGTCGCCAAAGAGGTTGTTTGTGACGACGACGTCGTAGGCCTCGGGCGTGCGCACCATCTGCAAGCAGAGCGCATCGACGTAGATGTGCTTGGCCTCGATCCCCGGGTATTCGACGGCGATCTCCTTGAACGCGCGCTGCCAAAGCCCATGCGCGAATTGCATCGCGTTGGATTTGTCGCTCATGTGCACGCGCGTTTTGCCGTTCTGCTTCGCGTACTCAAACGCCGCGCGGATGACGCGCTCGACGCCCTTGCGCGTGTTCAAGTCCTCGTTGATCGCAACCTCATCGGGCGTGCCCTTCTTGAAGTTGCCACCGATGCCGACGTAGACGCCCTCCGTGTTCTCACGGAATACGACCATATTGCAATCTGATGCAGACTTTCCCTTGATCGGCATCAGCGAATCCGCGAGGCAGATGATCGGGCGCACGTTGCAATAGAGCTCGAGCCCAAAGCGCAGGCCAAAGAGGATGTCGCGCGCGTAGTTGAGGTCGGGCACGCGCGGGTCGCCGAGCGCACCCAAAAGAACGGCATCGCATTCCTCGCGCACAAACTTTTGGTCGGCCTCGGGGAAGGTCGTGCCGTCGCGAAGGAAGCGATCGGCACCGAGATCGAGCTCGACCATTTCCAGGTCGAGGCCGCGGCGTTCTCGGATGGCCTCAAGGAGCGATTTGCCGACCGCGAGGACCTCTTTGCCGATGCCATCGCCAGGGAGCAGTGCGATTCGAAAGGAGCGCTTCGTCATGCGCGGAAGCTACCTTGAAGCCCGCATTCTTCGTCCCGAAAAAGACGCGAATGCGGGGTTCAAAGAGACCGCTCACTCAAGACGGAAGAGCCTTCATCTGCGAGAAGCGCGTGACGATCGCCTTGCCGTCATCGACGTTCTTCGGGATCTCAAACATGCCGCCCATGACGCTCAACGCGAGGTCGACCTTGCCCGCACCGGCATCGCCCGCGACGCGCATCTTCTTCTTCGCGAACATGCCGCTCAGCTTCACGTTCGAGACCGACTGCCATGGCATCGAGTCCACGCTCTCCATGCGGTCGCCCGTGAGGAGGCCCTTCTTGTGCTTCACGAGCACAAGGCGCTCGTTGGTGGCGAGCACGAGGTACTGACTCGCGAACATCGGGATGCCCATCGACCACCACGGCGCATGGCTCGCGCTGACACGGTGAAGCACCTGCTCACCCGGCTGAAGAAGACCCTTGGCGACCGTGTTGACGTAGAGATCCGAGAAGAAGAGGGACATGGCGGCTTCCTTGTTCGAGCGTTTCGTTCGTTCGTGGCTGCTTCATCGCGGCCACAAATGAGTTGTGAGGGAGGCCCCGCATCAACGGTTATCAAACGGCGTCAAAGCATCTCAACAGGCCCCATCACGTGCTTCGCTGTATGGTCGCGCCCCATGCGGCTCGCGACGCTCTTCGGACCGGATTTCCACGCCACGCTGGCGGAGGATCCGAATGCATTTCGCGAAGCGCTCGCGGAATTTCACGAAGAGGATATCGCTGAAATTGTCGCGGATTTGCCGCTTGAAGACGTCGTCGCGTTGCTCCGCGTGCTGCCCGATGACTTCGGCGCAGGCGTGCTGGAGCGCCTTACCGACGAAGCGCGCACACAGATTCTTGAGAAGCTGAAGGTCGAAGAAGCCGCGACCTTGCTCGCCGAGATGGCGCCCGATGACAGAGCCGATGCCGTGCAAGAGCTTGAGCTTCCACTTCAGGCGATGCTGCTCGCTGAGCTCGACAAGACCGAGCCCGAGGCCGCCGATGAGGTCCGCGAGCTCGCGCGCTACCCCGAGGGTTCGGTCGGCTCGATCATGACGCCCGCGTTCGTCGGACTCGCACCCGAGACGAAAATCTGGAAGGCCATCGACGAGCTTCGCCGCCTCTCGCGCGAGGGTGCGGCGGAGATCATCTATTACGTCTACGGCGTCGCCTACAGCGACAAGCTCGTGGGCGTGGTCTCACTGCGCGACCTCATCCTGGCCGACCCGAGCCAGGAGCTGAGCGATGTGATGACCGAGAATGTCGTCCGCATTCTCGATAGCGATGACCGAGAAGAAGCTGCGCGTGCGATCGCGAAGTACGACTTTCACGCGCTCCCCGTCGTGGACTCGCATGGGCGCATGCTCGGCCTCGTGACGGTCGATGACGTCGTCGATGTCGTGATCAGCGAAGCGACCGAAGACGCGCAGATGATGGGCGCCGTCTCGCCGATGGAGAATGGCTACCTGCAGACGAATCTCTTCGCCTACTGGAAGAGCCGCGTGACCTGGCTCGTCGTGCTCTTCCTCGGTGGCTTTCTCACTGCGAACGTCATGCACTCCTTCGAATCGCAGCTCGAGCGTGTGATCGAGTTGGCGATGTTCATCCCGCTCATCATCTCCACCGGAGGCAATGCCGGCTCGCAATCGGCGACGCTCGTGATCCGCGCACTCTCGCTCGGTGAAGTGAGGCCCGGTGATTGGCTGAAGGTGCTGGGGCGCGAGGCGCTGGCGGGCGTCGCGCTGGGTCTCGTCGTCGGTGTACTCGGCTTTGCGCGCGCCTACTTCGCGAGTGATGAACACGCGCTCGCGTTGGCCCTTGTGGTCTCGATCAGCATCGTCAGCGTCGTCATGGTGGGCAGTCTCGTGGGCTCGCTCTTGCCGCTTCTGATTCAGAAAGTCGGCCTCGACCCCGCCGTGAGCTCCACGCCTTTCATCGCATCCCTGAGCGACGTGATCGGCCTGCTCGTCTACCTCGGTGTCGCAACAGCGATGCTGCCCTGATGATCGTCGACGGATGCGCAGGCTGCATCATCCCGCTCACGCTCTCTCAACTGTGTGCAGGGGTCATCATTCCGCGATCGGATCGGCACGCGCTTCGAGCACACCGTGCTCCGCCAGCACATCCAGTGCGTGCCTCATCTTCGCCGTATTCACGTAGGTGTGAATGCGCTTGGCCCTTCCCCACACAAGCTCCACGACTTGAACGCCTTGGTTGACGTAGGGCGCACCAAAAGCAGGCGTCACGGTGTCTTCGAAGACGGTGTAGACGCGCGTTCGCCAAGGCATGCCGATCACATCGATACGTCGGATCTGAAAGCGGCCCGGGAGCAAACGAAGAAGGCGTGCGAACCACTTCTCGACACCCGCGCGCGAGATACGAGTTCCGCCGAGCGCGTGCTCTCCTTCGAAGGTGTAGGTCACATCGCGCGCCATCAATGCGAGCGCCTCGGACGCATCGCCCACGGAGAGATGCGCAAAGCTGCGCAGCACCTTCTGTCGCACGATGTAGCGGTACGGGTTGAAGGAGAAGCCATCGCGCGTGGCATCCACGGAGGAGATCGACTTCATCGCGACGCCTTCGGGGCCTTGGGTGGCAGCGTGCTCAAGAGCTCTTTGCGGATGCTGCGGAGTACAGCCGGGCCTTCATCACCAAGCGCACGCGCGATCGCCACGCCACCGACACAGCATGCGAGCACCATCCACATGCGCGCCTTCCCATTGCCATCGGCATGGGCACTCTCCGCGACAAACGCATCCACCTCATCGAGCAGCGGACGCGCAGCAAGGGGCGCAAGCCGACTGAGCTCCGAGACATTTGCGGCCACAGGACATCCCGCATCCACGTTGGCCAGATGCGCCTCACTCAAGTAGCGGTGAACCAAGCCCCGTGTGAACTCCTCGCCCTCGGGAAGCCCCTCCACGAGCACCTCGGTCGACGCGCGAAACGCACGCGCCAGCGCCTCTCCAACAAGCGCCTCTTGCGAGTCGAAGTGCCGATAGAAGCCGCCCACCGTCATCTCCGCCGCGCCCATCACGCGCGCCACGCTCGTCCCAAGCACACCCTCGCTTCGCACGAGTCGCGTCGCGTGGTTCAGCAGCGTCTCTCGTACCTCGGCCTTGTGGGCCTCCGAATATCGCATCCGATAAGATTACAACCATCATCCCATCAGTGGCAAGCGGCCCCTCAGCCAGACCTTTCGCATCCGCATGTCGAATCGGATCAAAAGTGATTTGCGCAATGTCCGCGATGCGTCTACTTTCCGCGCCCACTTTCCCGCTAGCGACTTTGCCGCTACGCGACCAGCGCGCACCAGGACGAGATCACGATGTCGAAGCTCAGCGATTACCTCACGACGAACAAGATTGACCCGCGCCGCATCGCGCTTGCCTCGAAGGGTGTCGAGCGCCACACGCGCGAAGACCTCAAGCTCATCGCCAAGAAGGCGGCGATCAAGGCGGGCACGGCGGAGAAGAACCCAGAGATCAGCAAGGCGAAGCCCCGCTCGGGTCGCCCTGTCACGATCCCGCAGCTTGAGCGCGCGATGCGCGGCGAAGCCGTTCCTGGCCCCGCCAAGACCCGCATCGTCAAGGCGATCAACGTGATCCTCACGGGCCGCAAAAAGCCCGAAGCTGGTTTCCGCGACGTCTTCTGAATCGCCTTCGGGTGAATCATCAAGGGGCTCTGCCGTAAGGCGGAGTCCTTTTGTTTTCCGTCGCGGCACGTGGACGTTTCACCGTTTCGGCCCCCAAGCGCGCGCAATGCTTGTGGTGTTGCCGATGCGTTGGATACCCTGGCCGCGCCCATGCCCACTCGCCTTCCTCGTTCCGAGTCCAAACCGGCCTCTCCTTTGCGGAACATCGCCTCCGCGCTCGCCGTCGGATCGGCCCTCACGCTGGTCGCGGCCACCGCGCTCGGCGATGTACGGGGTTCCCTGACGGTGCCCACAGATTTCCCCTCCGTGGTCGCGCCTCCGGCCGAGTCGGACGCCGCGCGTTTGCGCTACTGGGATGAGTGGAATGGCTTCTTGGAGCCACGTCCCCATCGGGTCGATGTCGCGAGAGAGATCGCGGTCGTCCTCACCGGAAGCGGAGCCGCATCCATGGGCGAGCAGCCAACGTTGCGCCTGCACAACGGCTCGCTCTTCCCGTCGACGCTCGTGATTCGCGTGGGGGTCGCAAACGATCTGCGCAACGACGATGCGTGCAGCTACGAGATCTTCGCCGAGGGCAACGAGGAGCTTGGCCCCGTGCAGACCGCACCAGGCAATGCGCGCCCGATCAACGTGTCGGCCGCGGGGCATTGGCCCTTGCGCGATCGCAACTACGGGCATGTGCAGGGGCATCTGCATGCGCTCCCTGACCTCGTCGCGCGCGCCTTCGTCGAACCTGCGGGCGGCTATGTCTTCCGCGGCGTCGAACCCGGCGCGTACAACCTTCACGTGTATCAGGGAGAGCGCGAGATCGCGCCCGCGCAGGCTGTCAGCGTGGGTGACAACCGCGAGCTTACCGTTGCACCCATTGCGCTTCAGCGCTGAGAGGGATGAACCAGCATGCTGCTCACCCGATTCTGGCTCCTCATCCTCGCATTCGCCGCCGGCGCTGGCCTCGCTGTGGCCGTCATCGCCACACGGCTCGTCGATGAGCGCTCGTCGCTCACGGCCCGCTCTGAGCTCTCGCGCGATCGACTCGAACTCGAGATGGTCCTCAAGCTCGATGCACGCACACGCATCGATGCCATCGCGCCCCTCGCTGCCAACGGAGACATCCGCACGGCGCTCCGTGAGGCCAATGCAAGGCAAGCCGGGACGGAGACGCCCGAGGCGCTTCGCACACGCCTTCGCACACGCCTTGGCGAGCTCAACACGCAGCTCGGCGAGATGGCTGGCGATCTCCTCTTCGGCGTCGACTCACGCGGTGTGATCATCGCGCAAGTGGGTGGCACACCGCCGCCCGCGAATGCCGGCCTTGGTGCCTTCCCGCTCGTGCAGCGCGCCCTCGAAGGCTACGTCCGCGATGACGTCTGGGCCTGGAATGGCGAGCTTTACCGCATGGCCGCACGCCCCGTGGTCGAGAACGGTCAGTACATCGGCGCCATCGTGCACGGAAAGCGCATCGACGATGCCTTCGCCTCGCGCGTCGTCGGTCGTCTCTCGGGTGCGAGCCTCGCGTTCTTCCTTCGCGAGCAGATCGTCGGCAGCGCGATGCCCGACAACGTCCAAGGCGCACCCCGCCGCGACGACATGGCCGCACCCCTTCCAAGCTTGCTCACCGGCGCGCTCTTCTCGTCCGGTCAGGTCGGCGACGCATCGCCACTTCCCACCGGCGGTTTCGCGATCTACGCGCCCATCGTCGGCAGCGCCTCGTTTGCGCAAGCTGGCTACGCACTCGCACGTCCCGCCGAGGCTTTGGCCTCGCCCGTCGCCTTCATGGAGCTCGCCTCCATCGACGATTGGCGCGCCGCCCTTCCCCTCCTTGGTGGCGTGACGCTCGCACTCTTTCTGCTCTCGATGCTCCTCGTCTACCTTGAGCGCGATCGTCCCCTTGGACGCTTCCGTGATGCCTCGGTGAAGGTCGGCAAGCGCGAGATGGATCGCTATCAAGTTGCAGACTTCGGTGGTCCGCTGCGCATCGCTGCCTCGTCGGTGAATGAGGCGCTCGATCGCATGCAGGAGCACGCAGGCCAGGCGAAGAAGAAGGTCGCCGACCTCGATTCGATCTTGGGTGAGGCTCCCTCCGCTGCGCCCTCGTTCTTTGGCTTCGGTGGCGATGCGGCGAAGGAAGCTTCCGCCGATGCGATCCCGTCGAGCGTGCCGAACAACCCGCCCACCAAGCCGGTCGTTCCCCTTCCAGCCGCCGCGCCTCCTCCGCGCCCCGCGCCTCCCCCGCCCGCACCTGCAGCGGCGCCTCCTGCACCGCCTCCGCCCGTGCCCCCCAAGCCTCCAGCCCCAACCTCGCCCGCCGGGGGATTGAACAGCACGATGGCTGGTCTCGGCGTCTCAGGCGCTGCAGTCGGCGCGCCTGTGCAAGCCTCCTCCGGTCTCACGGGCATGCGTCCGCAGTTCTCTCCGATCGACGACGAGGAAGAAGGCGCCACGCAGGTCGCACGCGTCCCGGAAGAGCTCATCAAGCAGTCCGCGACCGGGCAGTTCTCCGCGCTCTCCACGGGCAACGCAGATGAAGTGCACTTCAAGGATGTCTTCAAGCAGTTCGTCGCCACCAAGCAGCAATGCGGCGAGGCGACCGAGGGCCTCACCTACGAGAAGTTCCGCGAGACGCTCCGCAAGAACCAAGAGAAGATCCAGCAGAGCCACGGCACGGCACGCGTTCGCTTCACGGTCTACGTGAAGGAAGGCAAAGCGGCGCTGAAGGCCACGCCAGTGAAGTAACCAAGACTTCCATTCCGAAAGAAGACGTCCCCACAGCGAGAGCTCTGGGGACGTTTTTATTCATATCGACTTCTTATCGAATTCTTATTGCGAACATACGCATTTCATGAAGCCGTCACTTGCGCGAGGTCCGATAGGGATGGCGCATGTAGACCGCGTGCAGATCCTCCGCACTCATCCCCGGCGGCAGAAAGGGCTCGCGCTGAAGACGCTTCTCCGCCCATGGAGGCAACGCGCTGAACGCGCGAAGTGCTTCCACGGCAAGGGTCGCGACCTCCTCCTCAAGACGCCACGTCGCCAGCACGACGGAGGGCAACACCGCGTCGCCCGGGATGCGCTTGGCGAGTGCGAGCGCGGCACAGGCCGTCATCGGATCGTACGAGCCGATCAAGGGGCCAAGGCTTGCGCCCAGCGGCGTTGCAAGCGCACCCAATTCCGTGGCGTCTTTCAGGGAAATCTTCACCACCTCCGATGTGCCTTTGAGCCCCTCGGCAAGCATGTCGACATGCGCTCCGGCGCCCTCCATCCGCGCCATCTCAAGCAGCTCATTGAACTCACTCACCTCGCTTGGTGAAGAAGCCCTGGGTCGCGCGGCGAGAGGATCTCCGAAGGGCGAGAACCAGTCACCCCGTGCGTGATAGGTGCTGTACTGCGCGAGCCATGCTTTGTCTGCGGCTGCGTCGACGCGATACGCCGTTGCGACGAGCAGAGGGCGCAGCGCGACGAGAGGCGGAAGCTTGTGCTTCTTGCGACCCACCTCGTCCCTCGGGAACTTGGTCTCGTAGACACCCTGTATGGTCTCGTCTGCGACATCCGCCGAGACGAGCGTCACGGCGCCGAGATGACGCGCCACGTAGTCGGCGTGCACGCTGCCTAGAAGTGGATAGGCCCGTTCCAAGAGCCTTCGCCAGCACACCAACTCAAGCGCGGGCAGATCGCCGAGCGTGACGAACTCCACGAGCACGCTTGCGTCGGTTTGCTCGCGAATGCGTGCGAGGGCGAACATCTCGGGCTCGGGCGGAAGCGGCGGCGCCTTCGGCTTGGGGGCCTTGCGCGGGCGCTTCCACGCGCGGATCGCATCCTTGCCGCCGCGAAATTCGTAGGCCTCATCGACGAGGTCGGGACGGTAGAAATCCCAACGCGCGCCCACGGTGAGGTGCGCGAGCATCCCCGCACGCTCCACCGTCACCTCGAGCACGACGGGCGGGCCAATCAGCGCATCAGCAAGCGCATCGCCCTGAACCAGCGGCTTCTCGGGAGGCCAGGCGTGCTCCGGGCCACCCTCGATCACCTCGACCGAGACAATCTCGCTCTTCGGATCGAACTCGTCGTCTTCCTCCTCACGGCGCTTCTCCAACCACGCCTCAA
>JBILQT010000290.1:0-8928 GCA_044373065.1 Sandaracinaceae bacterium | reverse complement strand
TAAACAGAATCACTGAGAGCCCGATCCAGTGCTGTTGACGGCTGATCCGACGAGGATCAGCATCGCTCACTCGCACTGGAGGAGTCATGACTCGTTCGAAGACAGGCGAAGCAATCAGCGCGTCGGGGCGCACGGCGACCGCGCGCAAGAAGCTCAAGAAGTTCATCGCGGCTGCGGAGGAACGCTCGGATCTTGATGCGTGGCGGCGCGGTCGCGCGGTTCTCGGATACATCGAGGGACAGCGTGTGATCGCGCTCGCGGCTCAGCTCGATGTGACCCGTGGCTCGGTGAATCGGTACCTGCAGTGGTACGAGGCAATGGGGGTTGATGGGCTGCTCACGGGCACTGCACCGGGACGCGCACCGCTGCTTTCCGACGAGCAACGCGAGGAGCTGATCGGCCTGGTCGAGGCGGGTCCGCAAGCAGCTGGATACGCGAGCGGCGTTTGGACGGGGCCGATGATTGGTGACGTCATCGAGCGTCGATTCGGTGTGCGGTACCACAACCAGCACGTGCCACGGCTCCTGCATCAGCTTGGCTTTTCAGTGCAGCGACCGCGCAAGCGCTTGGCTCGCGCGGACGCAGATGCGCAGGCCCAATGGCTGCGTGAGAAGTTCCCAGCGATCAAAAAAAAGCTGCGGCCTGCCGTGGGGTCGTGAGGTTCGGAGATGAGGCGAGCTTCTGGCTCGATGGCACGCTTCATCAGACTTGGTCGCGCGTCGGCGTACAGCCACGCGTCGACACATTCGGCATGCGCAAGACCGCACACGTCTTCGGCGCGCTCTCACTCGAACAGCGCCCGCGCTTGCACTACCTCTTCGCCGAAGTCTTCAACGCGCAGACGTTCCTCGGCTTCCTCAAGCACATCGTTCATCGAAGCCGACGCAAAACGTTCCTCGTGATCGACAACGGGCCCTGCCACAACCTCGACGAGAACGGCAGAGCTTGGCTGGCGAAGAATCACCAGCGTATTGAGCTGTTCCGCCTGCCGCCGTACTCGCCGGAATACAACCCGATCGAGGGCGTGTGGAAGGCGACCAAGAAGAGCACGACGCACAATACCTTCTACCGAACCACAACCGAGAGAGACGCAGCGCTCTGCTCAACGTTCGGCACGTTCCAGTCGAACCCATCACTCATCGCTGGTCACGTTGCGCGCTTTCTATGATCCAATCTCTAAGTGAAGCTGTTTATGTTTCGCCACTGGCTCGACCTCATCGAAGCACGCATCGCCGATGCGCGAGCGCGTGGGCTCTTTGCGACCACGAAGAAGGGCCCGATCAACGACGACTTCGCGAGCCTCCCCGCCGAGGCACGCATCGAGGCACGCATCGCCGCAAGCGTGGGCGGAGCGCCTCCCGAAGTGGAGCGCATGCGCGATGTGAAGCGCCTGCGCGAAGAGCTCGCGAAGACGACCGACCCGGCCCTGCGCGAGGCCATCACGCGTCGCCTGCGCAACGCAGAGATCGAGCGCAACGTGCTCTTGGAGCGCACGGGCCGCGCCATCTTGGTGAACGAGAAGCCGCCCGAGGAGTGACGTCAGCCTCAGACGTAGTCGCCCGACACGCGCACCAGGATCTGCGACTGCACACCCGGCCGCTGAATGCGCAGCTCCACCGTCTCGCTCGGACAGTTCGCATGCCAGACGAGCATGCGCGCAACGACGCGCACGAGGTCCGAAGGATCAAGCTGCGGGAGCTTGTCGAAGAGGCGCACGCCCCATTGCTCTTGCCCTTCAAAGACCTCGGCCTGCGCGACCGTGACGCCGTTCGGGTCGAGCACATCCCAGGCTTGCTTGGCCTTCGCGCTGAGCTGATCGCGCCGCAGCAAGGCGACCTGTCGAAAGGTGAAGCGCTCGATTTCGAAAGAGGGCGTCATGCCGCTGCATACCTTCGCGCGAGGAGCTCGGCGAGCACCCAACGTCCGCCTTGCTCGGGGTAACCAAACTGCGTGTGGAGGGCCTGCCAGGTCTGCGCGGCACGACGCGCGCGCTCGGCATCTTGCACGGGCTGCACAGAGAGGATGCGCAGCATGTCTTCGACAATCTCGGCGAGCTGCTTGCGACGCGAGGCCCAGCTCGCCTCACGCAGCTGCTCGATGTAGCGCGGAAAGACGCGCGCATAGACGGGACGCTGCCCTGGGTGATCAATCGCGTAGGCCGCGACCACGCTGATCAAGTCCTTGCGGAAGTTCTCTTGGTTCGAGCGCGCGCCCAGCATCGCCTCGACGCTCTCCATCCACTTCACATCCACCTCTTCATCCTTGCCGGTATGCGGGTTCGGGATGCGCTCCTTCTTCAGCCAATACGAGACGCTCGTGACGTAGCGGTCGAAGAGGTCGAGGTATTGCGCCTCTTCCACAAGGCCTGTCGCGCGTCGCAATTCGCCATCGACCTTGTCGAGCCAGCGCTGCCGCACGACCTCGATGAAGCCGCGGTGATCGTGGTAGCCGGAGACGACGCTCTCCTTGAGGAAGTCGTAGTCATCGAGCTCACAGAGCTCGCGAATCTTGCGCAGCACCGAGAGCGGCGAGAGCCCGCCGACTTCGGCGTCTTGTGCGGCATCAAGCAAGAGCGTGCGCATCTCGCGCGGCGAGGCGCCTGTGCCGCCCTCGTTCATGTCGGGCTCATGACGCACCTCGTGAATGTGCGCGCGCAGCTCCGCCGCATCGTCATTCGCAAGGCGCTCAGGCACGCGTGCCTCCGCGTAGAGCTCGGCCTTCTCCAGCGGTGAGAGCGAGGCAATCACCTGCCCCAGGCGCGGCGTCGCGTACTGATCCGCAGTGGGCTTCCGAAGGCGCGTGAGCACCGCCCAGAGCGCCGCAACAAAGGTCGCATGCGGTGTCGTCTCGCCGGAGATCTGCGGACGAATCTGCGCGTCGTAGATGCTCTGCTCGGCCTTGTAGTCGACGAGGTAGGGCACGCGCACAAGCGAGAGCCTTCCGCGAAACGAGCGGTACTCGTGGTGCTCGCGAAAGGCCTTGAGGTGGATGTCATTCGACGTCGCCATGAAGACGGTGTTGAGCGGCAACACCGAGGCCTGCAGTGCGACCTCGCCCTCCTCGACGGCGATGAGCAGATAGCGCCACGCATCGAGCGGGCGCTTCAGCAAGTCGGAGAACTCAAGCACGCCGCTGGTTGCATCGACCAAATCGCCCTGCGCCTCGTAGAGCGAGACCGACGAGAGCGATGCAGGCAGCGCCGAGAGCGACCTGTCCATCGTGATCTGGCGCTCCGCAGCATCGACGGCCATCTGCGGCCCAATCGTCACCGCACCGCGCCTGTAGCGCTGCAGCACATAGAAGCGCTCGACGCGCACGTGGGCGAGCACGCGCACGAAATCACCGCGGTAGGCCGTCATCAGCGCGTCGAAGATGAGGCGATTCTTGCCGCCGAGTTCACCCTCGCTGATGAGGCGCGGTGGCGCCTCCTTCGTCTCGCCACTCTTGCGATAGGACTCATCGAGGAAGGCGCGGCGCTCGTCGCGCGGAAGGAGCAGGAGCGGGTTCTCGCGGAGCTCGCTCTCGATGCGCAGATCAATCGCTGCATCGGGCAGATGCGCAAAGCTCTCCACGTTGCGGAACGAGCCCTCATCGGTCGAACCAAAGCCGAGCGCGCGCCCATCTTTGCCGCGCGGAAAGACCCACGAGAAGGCGTACGTCGCGCCTGCATCCTCGGCCGTGTAGGCCTCAAGCGCCTTCATCATGCAGTTCACAAACGTCGACTTCGCGCTGCCGTTCGGGCCATGCAGAAGGATGAGCCGGTTGATGCGCCCCTCCTTCGCGAAGTTCGAGAGCGCGCGGTAGACGGCCTCTTGAATCTCCTCTTGCCCCACGAGTGCATCGCGACTCTGCGCGCCATCGACGCCTCGTGCGAAGGGCAGATCAAAGAGCTTGAAGCGACGATGCGTGGCGACGCCCGGCGTCTCGATGTGGCTCTCGCCGTAGTGGTCGAAACAATCGCGCATCGTGCGCGCCGCATCGCGCGTGTACTTGTACGGCTCCTTCTCCGCGAGCCTCAAGAACTCATCGAACGAGAGCACACGCCGCTCCTCGGCAAAGCGCGTGCGCATGGCCGCTCCGATGCGAAGGGCAGGGCTCTCATGGACGGCTGGCTCTGGCTTGTCGTTCATCCGCTTGAGGATGAAGCAAATGGATCGCGAGGTGGAGGTGAATGCGCAGCGAAAAGCCTCCTTGCGGAGGCTTCGTCATCAGGCTTCGGGTGCGTCTTCCACCGGCGCTTCGGCGGGCGGCTCGGCGGGTTCCTCGGCGGGCGGCGTCGGTGCCACAGGGCGCGGGCGACGTGGCTCACCGAAGTCGTCGCGAAGCTTTCGCGTGAGCCTATCGAGCATCATGCGCTCGACGTAGGTCGGCATCGCGGAGACCTGCACGGCCACACGGATGTGCTCGACGCCGCGCTCGTCGGTGTTGCGCACGATCTCCACGCTCCCCGGATAGCTGCGCCCGCTGTGCTGGTACTCGAAGAGGAGAAAGCCGTTCTCCTCATCGCGGTCGGTGAGCGGGCACGCGAGGTCGACGCGGATCATGCGAATCGCGGCCTGCCATGTCTGCGCGTACGAGTACGAGACATCACCTGCGACGCGTGCCTGCGCGGTGGGCGCGAAGAGGAGCGAGGCGAGGACCACAACCAAGGCGAGGGCTGAACGCATGGCCCGACCCTAGAGAGAGCGCGTCCAGAAACACAAATAATCGGCGGAAGGACCCGTGCGGCTTTTCTGGTCGCGCAACGTGGCCCGAGACGATGCCGCGCGGCTTTGCCGATCGAGCAACGTGGGACTGCACGATGCAAAGCGGCTTCGCGGGTCGAGCAACGTGGAAATACCTCGTGCAAAGCGGCTTCGCGGGTCGCGCAACGTGGCCCGAGACGATGCAAAGCGGCTTTGCTGCTCAAGCAACGCCGCCTACGGCGCGTACGTCCCCTCAAGAATCTGCCGCGCATTCGTCCCCAGAAGCGCATCCGCCTCTTCCCTGCCGACGAGCTTCTTCAAGCGCTCGATCGCGCGCGCCATCACATCGATGTCCTCGGGCCGATGCGCATCCGAACAAGCCGCGTCGTAGGCACCCTCCTCGAGCATGCGCTCTGCGGCGCGCTTGGGTTGCTCACCGTACTTGCCCACGAGCGACATCGTATCGAGCAAGGTCACGCAGCCTGCATCGAGCAGCGGGTCGAGCGAGTCGGTGCGCGAGAAGAGCGAGTGGTAGCGCTCCGGATGCGCGATGACGGGCATGTAGCCCGCGAGCTCAATCTTGAAGATGCGCTGCTCCAAATTCATCGGCCAAGCCTCGTAGCGAAACTCGACGAGGATCGACTTGTTGGTGCGATACGGGAGCACTTGGTCCTTCTCCAAGAGGCCGAAGAAGACGTCGTCGAAGTAGTGCTCGGCCGCGAGCGAGAGCTTGGGCACTGTCTTCAGATCGAGGATGGAGGAGAGCTCGGCAAAGGCCTTCTCGAGGCCCGGCTTGCGGTTCTCAAACATCGCCGTGCGGATGTGCGGCGTGGCGACGACCTCCTCATAGCCAAGCGCCTTGAGGCCCGTCAGCAAGCGCAGCGATTCATCGAGCGTGCGCACGCCATCATCGACACCGGGGAGGTAGTGCGAGTGCAGGTCGACATAGCCGCTCATGAGATCTCCTGAAGCAATCGCTGCGCATGGGCCGAGAGCGTCTCGCGCTCATTCTGGGTTGGGTCCATAAGGATGATCGCGAGCAGCTTCTCCAGCACGACACCGACATAGCGCCCCGGGCCCTTGCCGCTCATCGCCATCACGTCGGCACCCGTGAGCTTGAGGGACTTCATCGTGAAGGCCTCCCCGCGCTCCACCACTTGAACGAGGCGCGCATGCGTTGGCGCGACCGAGGCGTCACTGCGCAGCGTTGCATCGAGCAAGAAGAGGTCAGCGAGCCAGTGCACATCCTGCTTGAGCGAGGCCGCTTGCTTGCGAAGGAGGGCATCGCTCGGCGTGCCCTCCAGCGTGCGGATGAGATGCGAGGCCTGCACGACTTCGCGCTCACGGTTCGCAAAGCGCATCGCCTCCAGCCAGGCGCCCGCAGCCTTCGCGTCGACATCCCAGAGCAGTGCGGCGAGGCGCGCGAGGAAGGGGTCGCGAATGAGCTCGCTCGACACATCGCGCGGACTCTGATCGAGGCGCTGCATCGTGCGTTGAAAGGCCGCCTCATCGAGGTTGTGCAGCGGCGCGCAGCACGTCTGCAGCATGCCGGTGCGTCGCATGATCTCAAACGCGCGCGAGGGAGACCTCGCCTTGAAGGCCTTCACCCACTCATCGCGAATGCGCTCGGAGGAGACCTTCGCGAAGGTCGGCAGGTTGGGCGCGATGGCCGCCTCGGTCGCGGGATCAAGCGTGAACTCAAGGCTGCTGACAAAGCGCGCGGCACGCAGCACACGGAGGCCATCCTCGTGGAAGCGCTCCATCGGGTCGCGCACGGCGCGGATCACCTTTGCGCTTAGGTCGTCGAGGCCGCGCCAGGGGTCAACGAGGGATTCACTCACCGGATCAAACGCGATGGCGTTCACTGTGAAGTCGCGGCGCCCAAGATCATCCTCGATGCGGGTGACAAAGAAGACATGATCCGGACGTCGACCATCGCTGTACTCAGCCTCGCCCCGCAGCGTCGTCACCTCGAAATGCTCGCGGTCGAGGATCACCGTGACCGTGCCGTGCTGAAGGCCCGTGGGGATCGTGCGGCGAAAGAGCTTCTGCACCACCTCGGGCTGCGCGGAGGTCGCGATGTCCCAGTCGCTCGCCTCGCGGCCCATCAAGACATCGCGCACGCAGCCGCCGACGACCCAGGCGCCGTGTCCGTTCTCGGCGAGCACGCGGCAGAGCTTGCGAACGCCGGAAGGGAGGACGCGCCCCACGGCGGCGGCGCGTTCGTCGAGAGTCTCGGGCTGCTGGTTTCCCTGGCGGGAAGGATGTTCCGTCACAGAGACGTTGTTATCAGGCGCTCACCAGGGGGACCCCACCTTTTCGACGCAAGCGCGCGCGGCAAGGTATCCTCTCCGATTCGCGCATCTTTCGTGCGAACCCGGGCGAAACCGATGTTGACCCTCTTCGTTCACAACTCCTACACTCCGCGCGCCCGAAACGTCACATGTGTGACGCTTCCGCCACGAGGACGAACGTGAAAAAGCCGATAACGTTCGGAAAATACCTACTTCTCGAACGCATCAACGTCGGCGGGATGGCCGAAGTTTTCAAAGCCAAGACCTTTGGCGTTGAAGGGTTCGAGCGTCTCATCGCGGTGAAGCGCATTCTGCCGAGCATCGCGGAGGACCAAGAGTTCATCACGATGTTCGTCGACGAGGCGAAGATCGCGGTGCAGCTGACGCATGCGAACGTCGCGCAGATCTTCGATCTGGGCCGCGTGGGTGACTCCTACTTCATCGCGATGGAGTTCATTCACGGCAAGGACATGCGCTCCATCTTCGACCGCGCGCGCAAGCGTGGCGAGACGGTGCCTGTGCCCATGGCCTGCTACGTCGCGATGAAGATGTGCGAGGGCCTCGACTACGCGCACAACAAGAAGGACGCCGCAGGACGCGACCTTGGCATCGTCCACCGCGATGTGAGCCCGCAGAACATCCTGATGAGCTACGACGGCGAGTGCAAAGTCATCGACTTCGGCATCGCGAAGGCCGCGGGCAAGGCGGGGCAGACGCAGGCGGGCATCCTCAAGGGCAAGTTCGGCTACATGTCGCCCGAGCAGGTGCGTGGCCTTCCGCTTGATCGACGCAGCGACATCTTCGCCTGCGGCATCTGTCTCTATGAGCTGCTCACGGGCGAGCGACTCTTCGTCGGCGAGAGCGATTTCTCCACGCTGGAGAAGGTCCGCAACGTCGAGATCATGCCGCCCTCGACGTACAACCGCCGCATCCCCGAAGAGCTTGAGCACATTGTGCTCAAGGCGCTCGCGAAGGATGTCGAGGACCGCTACCAGACGGCCATGGACCTCCATGACGACCTTCAGTCGTTCATGTACACGAGCGGCAACTTCTTCTCGCGCAAGGATTTGAGCTCCTACATGCGCAAGGCCTTCGCCGAGGAGATCGCGAAGGAGTCTGCGCGCGAGGAAGAGTACCGGCGGATGGAGCAGGACTTGGGGCGCAACTCAGGAAGCGGCCTCGATCAGTTCGACAACATCTCAGGCTCCGAGGCGCTGCCACAGCGACCGACGGCTGCGCCAGGTCGCCCCTCCTCTGCAGAGCTTCCGAAGCCTCCACCGCCGCCGCGCAAGACGATGCTCGGCGGGATGGGCGTGCCTCCACCGCCGCCCCGCACGAGCATTCCGAGCCCGCCGCAGCCTGCGCCACAGCCTCCTGCGCCCGCCGCCGCGGCACCGCCGCCGATCCGCGCATCGGGCCCTCCGCTCGACATGGAGTGGGACGAGGAAGAACTCTCGACGCAGATCTACGACAAGCCGGAGGGCGGTTCGCTTCTGCCGGATCTGCCGCCGATGGGCGGGGTGGATCGTCCGCGCGTCACCGCAGCGCCTGCGCAAGCGCCGATCCCGGTCGTCGTGAGCGGCCCCGCGCCAGCGCAGGGTGCACCTTCGCCCTTCACCGGGCCGATCGTGATTCGTCCATCGCCGGCGGCCTCGCCTGCACCGCCGCTGATGGCCGCGCCCGTCCAAGGGAGCCCCTCGCCCTTCTCGGAGGCGGCGCGTGAGCCCACCTCGGTCGTCCGCAACAGCAGCGCGACGACGCCCCGCACAGGCATGGGCGCAGTCCTGGCCATCGTGGGCATCGCGGCCGCGGTCGTGATCGGTCTCGGTGCTTGGTTTGTGATGCGCTCCCAGCCCGGCACCGTGAGCCTCGCGACGGTCCCGACCGACTCGGTTGTCTTCGTGGATGGCGAGCGCGCGAACACAAGCGCCGCAAGCCCCTTCGTCATC
>JBILQT010000289.1:0-8987 GCA_044373065.1 Sandaracinaceae bacterium | reverse complement strand
GACGGCCGCAACATGGGCCTTCAGGGCATGATCAACATGGTCGTGGAGCGCTGTGATTTCAGCACCACACAAGCGTTGCCTGAAGGCGCAGGCGAGTGGATGCAGCTCGCACGAACGATTACGCGCGTCGAGAACGGCGAGCTCTCGGCCGCATCGCTTCCTGCACCGAAGAAGCTCGCGCCCGTCATCGGCCTCACAGGCACAGGCGGCGCTGGAAAGAGCTCGCTCACGGACGAACTCGTGCGTCGCTTCCTGCACGACTTCCCCGAGAAGAAGGTCGCTGTCCTCTGCATCGACCCGACGAAGAAGAAGACGGGCGGCGCACTCCTCGGCGACCGCATCCGCATGAACTCGCTCAAGTCACCACGCGCCTACATGCGCTCGATGGCAACGCGCGGTTCAGGCTCGGAGATAAGCGACGCCGCGAAGAACGCGCTCGCTGCGCTTCAGTCGCATGGCTTTGATCTCATTTTCGTCGAGACGGCCGGCATCGGTCAGGGCGACAGCGAGATTGTCGATATCAGCGATGTGAGTCTCTACGTGATGACGGCGGAGTACGGCGCGCCGAGCCAACTCGAGAAGATCGAGATGCTCGATCACGCAGACTTCGTGGCGATCAACAAGTTCACGCGGCGCGGATCGCTTGATGCGATTCGCGATGTGCGCAGGCAGATTCAGCGAAACAGAAAGCTCTGGGACACCAAGGCCGAGAGCTTGATGGTCTTTGGGACCAGCGCCGCGCACTTCAACGACAACGGTGTCTCGGCGCTCTACGCGCACCTCGTCGAGCACATGAATGCGAAGTTCGCGCTCGGCTGGAGCTCCAAGGTTCAAGCGACCTCGCACCGCACGACCGACACGAATCAGCAGATCATCGGGCAGGGTCGTGAGCGCTACCTGAGCGAGATCTCGGATGCGTGTCGCGAGTACGACCAGTGGGCGCGCGAGCAGGTCGGCCTTGCCGACGATGTCGCAGCGCTGGCCCGTGCGAGCGAGCTTCTGGGCGGCCCCAAGACGTGGTTCGTCCCCTTTGGCGAGGCCACGATCGAAGCCTCCACAACTCGCGCACAAGACCTGATGCGCGAGCACGATGTGAAGCTATTGCGCATGGATGCATACTGCCGCGACCTCCTCAAGGATTGGTCGTCGTGGGCCTCGCGCTATCGCGCCGACAAGTTTGAGTACCAGGTGCGCGGCAAGACGATTGCCGTCGATGCGAAGCGCGAGACGCTCTCCGAGTTGAAGGTGCCGAAGGTCGCGTTGCCGCGTTCGCAGAGCGCAGGCGATGGTCTCTATTGGCGCCTCAAGGAGAACGTCCCAGGCGAGTTCCCGTACACGGCTGGCACCTTCCCGTTCAAGCGTCAGGGCGAAGACCCAACGCGCATGTTCGCGGGCGAGGGCCCGAGCGAGCGCACGAATGAGCGCTTCCATTTGCTCGCGGAAGGACAGCCTGCAGCGCGCCTCTCGACTGCATTCGACTCGATCACGCTCTATGGCGAAGAGCCGCATGAGCGCCCCGACATCTACGGAAAAATCGGCGAGAGCGGTGTCTCGATCTTCACCGTCGAAGAGGCCGAGCAGCTCTACGCAGGCTTTGATTTGTGTGCACCGGCGACCAGTGTCTCGATGACGATCAACGGGCCCGCGCCGACCGTGTTGGCCTTCTACGTGAACACTGCGATTCGTCAGCAGTGCCGACGCTTTCTGCGTGAGAAGGGCCGTCTCTCGATCACCAAGGAGCAAGAGCTTCATCCCGATAGGCTTCGCGGAGCCGTGTGGAGCGAGGTGCGTGCGCTGCTTACGGGCGAAGAGTTCGCGGCCATCCGCAGCCACACGCTCAAGCAGGTGCGTGGCACCGTGCAGGCCGACATCCTCAAGGAGGATCAGGGTCAGAACACCTGCATCTTCTCCACCGAGTTTGCACTGCGCGCGATGGGCGATGTGCAGCAGTTCTTCATCGACGAAGACGTCCGCAATTTCTACTCGGTGTCGATCAGCGGCTATCACATCGCCGAGGCTGGAGCGAACCCGATCCATCAGCTCGCGTACACGCTCTCGAACGGCTTTACGTACGTCGAGTACTACCGCTCGCGTGGCATGGACGTGAACGACTTCGCGCCCAACCTCTCGTTCTTCTTCTCGAACGGAATGGACCCGGAATACACGGTGATCGGCCGTGTCGCGCGTCGCATCTGGGCCGTCGCGATGAAGCGTCTCTATGGCGCCGATGCACGCAGCCAGATGCTTAAATATCATATCCAAACGAGCGGCCGTTCGCTGCACGCGATGGAGATTCAGTTCAACGACATCCGCACGACACTGCAGGCTTTGCTCGCGACCTACGACAACGCGCAGAGCCTTCACACGAACGCGTATGACGAGGCGATCACGACGCCGACGGAAGAGTCTGTGCGACGCGCCTTGGCCATCCAGCAGATCATCAACAAAGAGTTCGGCATGGTCTTCTGCGAGAACGCGACGCAGGGCTCCTTCCTCGTCGAGGAGCTGACCGACATGGTCGAGGCCGCGGTGCTCGCCGAGTTCGACAGGCTCACGGATCGAGGCGGTGTGCTCGGTGCGATGGAGCGCCAATACCAGCGCGGGCAGATCCAAGACGACTCGATGAAGTACGAGCACTTGAAGCACTCGGGCGCGCTTCCCATCGTCGGTGTGAACACCTTCCTCGCGAAGAATGCGGGCGAGAGTTCGATCCCGAAAGAGATTGAGATTCGTCGCGCATCGACCGAAGAGAAGAGCGAGTGCATTCGTCGTTTGCGCTCGTTCCAAGAGACGCATCAGCACGAGGCGAAGGCTGCGCTTGCACGTCTCCAGCAAGTCGCGCTGACGAACGGCAACCTCTTCGCCGAGCTCATCTTGGCCACGGAACATTGCTCGCTTGGGCAGATCACCAATGCCCTCTACGAGGTCGGCGGCGAATACAGACGCAACCTGTAGGTTGCATGTCGATGAGCGGCTATCGCGACGACCAGGAGGCGCAGCGGATGCGGGTGGCGAGCCTTGAAGAGAGGCTCGCGGAGCTCGAGGCGGAGAATGAAGAACTGCGCGTGCGAGATGCGGAGGTGCCCCTGCCCAACTTGCCTCGTCGCGCACCCGTCGCGAGCGCAGGGCCCGTCTCGCAGGACGTCGCAGACACGCTGGCTTCTCTGAAGGCGATGGTGGGTGACATCGCACTCAGTGATGCCGAGAAGGCGCGCGAAGAGGAGCGTTCCAAGCCCGTCGTCCAGTCTCGGGCGCCAGCCAATCCGGAACTCACGAGGTTGGCGGAGCGTCTGAAGGCGAAGTTTGTGAGCGCACCGAGGCAGGCTCCAGCGGAGGTCGATGAGACGCCGCTTGTCTCACTTGCAAAGTTGAAGGGTGAGTTTCCGACCAACTCATCCGAGTTCAACGAGATGACCAGCCTTCAGCGCGATTGGTATTGGCGCGGGATGCGCAACGGAATCGCCGTGGGCGTGGCCATCAGCGTCATCGCCGTCATCGCGTTCCTCTACTTGATCGTGCTCTCGCGCTAACTCGCCCAGACCACGCCGCCGTCAAAGACAAGGCGCGCAACGACCCACGCACACAGCGTGATGGCCCATGCCGTTGTTGGACGAGGCGATGCCCACGGTGCAGTTGCGGCTTGAGCGCGATGCGCGGCGACACTCTTGGGCAAATCCAGAAGCGCGAGGGGGCATGTGAGCACGTACATCAGCGAGAGCCAGTGCGGCACGGGCAGCGCTGCAAGCACGAGAAAGGGCGTTGCGAGCGCGCCGGCGTAGACCATCGATTCCTTGGCCCATGTCTTCGCTTCGGCCTCCTCCGCGAGGGCAGTGGGCGAGAGCTCGGCGACGCCTCTTCCGAAGGGTCGCGCGACGAATCGAATGCCCGCGTATCCAAGTGCAGTGAGTGCCATCAAAGTGGGCGTCGTCGCACCCGCGATCCGCATCGCGCGACCCATGTCGGCCGTCGGTGCAAACCACGACGTGAAGACATACCCCACGAAGTTCACGAGCCCGTGATAGGCGAGCCACATCGTCATCAGCCGAGCACGCGGGGGCAGGGCGGGAATGCGCGCGACGAAGAAGAGCGCAGCGCCGGAAGCCAGGCTGAGCATGGGACCGGTGAGCGCCGTCCACATCTGGGCCTCGTCGGACACCTCGCGCGCGTAGGCCACGCTCGATGTGAACATCGTTGGCCCGCGTCCAAGCCATAGACCCATCGCCGCGTGCGACGCTTCATGCGCGAGCGTTGTGATGAGGAAGGCGAGTGCGAAGAGCGCCGCCGACTCAAGCGTGTGGGCCGACGGGCGTCTCACCGTTCAGATCTCTTCGAGCTCGATGTCGTCGTCGGAGAATTCAATCTCGTCGACGCCCGCTTCGAGCAAGAGACGCGTGTCCATCGCGCGGTCGTCTCCAAGCTGACTCAGGTACTCGCGAATCGCGGGAAACGCGCTCACGAGCTTGGTGAAGGTTGCCTTCTCGAGCACGAGCACTGTGCACGCGCGCGCAGCCGAGACGCTCGCTGAGACGGGCTCATCGTGCAGCAGCGAAATCTCACCGAAGATGTCGCCGGGCTTGAGCGTTGCGAGCAGCACCTTCGCATCGCCATCGATCTTGGAGACATCAACTTCACCCGAAAGCACGATGAAGAGGCCGCGCCCAGGCTCACCCTCGCGCAGGATCGAGACGCCCGCGGGGACATCGTGCGCACTGAATCGTCGAACCAGGTCGAGGCGTTGCGCGCGATCGAGCGGCGCAAAAATCGGCGACGTTGCGAGGAGGTTGTTGAGCAAGCGTTCGCGCGTGAACTTGTCGAGCGCGACGGCCAATGTGGCCACTTCGCCTTGGGCTGCGACGAGCGCCTCCTTGTCGAACTCAAGGAGGTCCGTGTCCTTCACAGCAGTAACGGTTGCACTGCGTGGCGCCGAGGAGACGAGCGCCATCTCGCCAAAGATCGCGCCCTCATGAAGCCGCGCGAGTTCAATGGCCGCATCGCCTTTTTGCTTGGTGACGCGCACCTCGCCCGAGGCGACAACGAAGAACGAAGCGCCTGGATCCCCCTCGGCCACAACGACACTTCCAGCGGGCACACGTCGAAGCTGAAGGCGCTGAAGAATGGACGCGAACGCATTCGCGGAGAGCTCGCTGAAGAGCGGGATTGGAGGGAGCTTCTCGGGAAACTGCGCGCCACTGAGGTCGGCTGCGAGTCTTTCCACGCTCGGCAAGAGCACGTCGGCATTGGGCAGCTTCGTGAGATCCAAGCCCGCTGGCAACGCTTGATCCGGGTCACCTGGTGCGAGGCGCACGCCACGTCCGAGGCGCGGTGATTCCACCGAGTAGAGGTCACCCAAACCGTTCACGAGGTTGACCAATTGCGGCTCGAGCGCCGTGAGTAATTTCAGCGCGGCGAGCGCGCGGAGCGGATAGCCACCGTTGGCCGCAAACTTTGCGAGCGAGGTCCACACCACGGCCGCGCGCTGTGCTTCGCCCATCGCCAAGAGCACGTCACCAATGCGCATGCGCGCATCGAGATTCGTTGGCTGGAGCTGCACGATGGCGCCGTATGCATGAAGCGCCGCGAGGAGCTCTCCTCGACGGATTCGATCATCTGCAAGCGTGCCCAGGTCCGCTATCGTCTTCATGCGCGCATCCTACGCGAACGGGCCCTTCTGTTGCGTGCTAACGCTCGCAGGTGACGCCCCCCGAATGGCACCCGACCTCCTACCGAAATGCGCCGCAGGATCAGTCTGTCGCGTACGCCAATGAGGCGGAGTTGCGTGCTGTCATCGCCAAGCTCGGCCTGCTCCCGCCGCTCGTGACCTCGTGGGAAATCGAGCGTCTGCGCGAGCAGCTTGCCGAGGCCGAAGAAGGAAAGCGCTTCATTCTGCAGGGCGGTGATTGCGCCGAGATGTTCGCCGATTGCCAGTCGGAGACCATCGCGGCGAAGCTGAAGATTCTCCTTCAGATGTCGTTGGTCTTGGTGCACGGCGCACAGAAGCCAGTCGTGCGTATCGGTCGCTTCGCGGGCCAGTACGCCAAGCCTCGTTCGCAGGCATTTGAGACGCGCGTCGTCGACGGAATCGAGCAGCGCTTGCCAAGCTACTTCGGCGAGATGGTGAACGACTTCGCGTTCACGGAAGCCGCACGCACGCCTGACCCGCAACGCTTGCTGCGCGCCTACGAGCACTCGGCGCTCACGCTCAATTTTGTTCGCTCGCTCGCGGCCAGCGGCTTTGCCGATGTGCATCGCCCTGAGCAGTGGGATCTGAGTTTTGCATCCGGTGCGAAGCTCCCCGACGGACTGCGTGATGCCTATCGACGCACCGTCGAGCGCATCATCGAGGCGCTCCGTTTCATGGAGGCGATGGGTGAGCGCAGCGCGACCGACATCTCGCGCGTGGAGCTCTTCACGAGCCACGAGGGTCTGCATCTCGACTACGAGTCTGCCCAGACGCGCCGTGTCCCGCGGCGTGATGGCTACTACTGCCTGACGACGCACTTGCCCTGGATAGGCGAGCGGACGCGAAGGCTCGACGGCGCACACATCGCGTTCTTTCGCGGCATCGAGAATCCCGTCGGCGTGAAGCTCGGGCCGAGTGCGAGCGCCTCCGATGTGGTCGCGCTCTCGAAGGCGCTGAACCCCGCGAACAAGCCCGGCAAGCTCGTGCTGATCACCCGCATGGGGCGCGGAAAGAGCGGCCTAATGGCGCCGTGGATTCGCGCGATGCGCGATGAAGGAAGACGTGCTCTTTGGGTCTGTGACCCGATGCACGGCAACGGGATGACGACATCCCTCGGCCAAAAGACGCGCGACTTCGCGGCGATTCTCGCAGAGCTTGAAGAGACGATGGCCGTCCACGATGCAGAGCGAAGCATCCTCGGCGGTGCACACGTCGAGCTCACAGGTGAGGACGTCACCGAGTGCATTGGCGGCGCGGACGGTCTCACCGAGCACGACCTCGCGCAGCACTACGCCACGGCCTGTGACCCACGCCTCAACTATCGCCAAGCGCTTGAGTTGGCCTTCGCCGTGGCTCAGCGATTGCGCGCCCGCACCTCGTGAAGCGCGCCTTCGCCCTGCATCGAACATTTGGACGCGCGCTCGCGGCAGTCCTTCTCTTTGTGCTTCTCAGCGGTGCATTCGCCGCAGTCTCGATCGACCTCGAAGGCATGTTGGAAGCACCTGGTGCAGCGGTGCTCTCGGATCACGCGCTCGACGCGTTTGAGTCGAGCGAGCGTGCACGAGGCGAGACGGTTCTGCGCTTGATGCTCCCGAGTGAAGAGCACGGCGCATGGGCACTCGTGCGGCGCGAGGACGGCTTCTTGGAGCGCGCGTTTTTTCGCCAAGACGGGAGCGTCTCCTCTCGTCTTCCTCGCGTCGGTGCAGTTCAAGTGTTGCGTGATCTCCATCGCGCGCTCCTGCTCGGACATGTCGGGCTCTACGCCGTCACACCGACTTCGCTTCTTCTGATGGTGCTGCTCATCAGTGGCGTGCTGAGCCAGAAGCGCTTCCTCTGGAAGCCACAGGGCATGCAACGCGAGGCGCGTCTCTCATCGTGGCATCGCGTGCTCGGCAGCTACGCGTTTGTCCCGGGATTGTTCTTTGCCGTGACAGGCGCGTTCTACATCGCCGAGACGCTTGTCGAGGACTCCGGAGGCTCGCTTGAGGTCGTTCCGCCGCGCGCACAGACGCATCCCGGGTCATGCGCCACGCGCATGATGCTCGTGGACGTCATGCGTTTGGTGCATGAGGCATCGCCTGGGCTCTCACCGCGCGAGGTCGCCTTCACCCAGGATGACAACGCACTCACGGTGTTCGGCCCGGGCCCGACGAGCCTCGTGCGCAACATCGGCTCCTTTGCGGTCGTCGATCGCTGTGAGGGGAGGGTGCTCGGCGTCCATCTTGCCGATTCGAACCATCCGCTCGACCTCGCCGCGGATGTGGTCGACACGCTTCACTTTGGGCGCTTCGGCGCCTCGCTCGTACGCGCAATCTGGTGGGCGCTCGGCATTCTGCTCGCTGCCCTGGCGATGACAGGATGGCTGCGCACAGCAGGCCGCGAAGGCTTCCGACGAGACGCGCTCGCGTTCTTCGCCGTGCTTGCGGGCCTCACTGCGCGCGGTGTGTTTCGCACATGGGACGAACTCTCGCCGAGCGGGCTCGTCGCACTTGCGTTGGTGCTCCTCGCGTATCTCGTGCTCGTTGCACTCGTGCTGACGACTCAGCGCAACAGCGCGGCCGGACGCGGCTCCTCGCGCACCAACGTGAACCAGTAGTCGAGCTCGCGGTCGCCCTTCTTGTCCTCCGTCGCGGCTTTGCCGATCGAGACGTGCTTGGACACCCCGCGCATGAAGTCGCGCGTCTGGAAGTACACGAAGCGCTGAAGGCCCGATGAGTTGGGCACAACCTTCGGCCACCCCTCTGGTGTCGCCCAGCCTTCAGGAACCATGAAGTAGTCGATCACGACGCCGCCCCGGCGACTCCACTCGGTGCGTCGGTCGGCAGGCGTGTGCACGCCATCGGTCTCGTACGCAACGAAGTACCCAGGCCGGATGAACCAGGCGTTCGATGCGTTGTAACCGCCCAACTTGCCCGAATTGGAAGGCTCCTCGGGCTTCATGAAGCGCTTCTGGAAGTGCTTGAAGTAGTTGAACGTGGGGACCGTGTTGAGCCCGGGGTGATGCACCGCGCGACGGGTCCCGAGTTCATCGGGGACGAAATGCGAGAGCCGAATCGGAGGCCCTTCGCCTGCCAGATCAAAGAGCTGCGATTGCTCTTTGCGTGTCAGCGAGTTCGCTTCAAACGTGCGCACTTCGGGCGCGAGGCCATCGAGATGATCACGGATGTTGGCGAGGGATGCGCGCTCACGGAGGAGGTCTCGAAGGGCCATCCGCGCAGCGTACGCCGATTTCTTTCGACGCTTCACACGAGCTGTTACTCGTCATGAGGTCTGGTCAACGTGGGGGCGAAATCCACGTTGACCAGAC
>JBILQT010000041.1:0-35489 GCA_044373065.1 Sandaracinaceae bacterium | reverse complement strand
AACGCCGTGTACGGTCCAGCCATGTTCCCTCTTCTGCCCAACTGACCATCACGTCGTGCATGTCAGTTTCACCACGCGTGGTGAACGAACACGAGGCGCCCGCGTTCGGGTAGGCTTGAGGGAACGATGCGGATGGATCGGCGCGATTGGATTGGAGTGGCGGCGATCTTGTCGTCGGTGCTGTTCGTCCTCGCTTTCGCCGAGGGGATGTTGTCGCGTCACCTCGTGCCGCCGCTCTCCATCCCGCAGTTCCTCGGTGGGTGGCTCCTCGCCGGGGTGGCTATCGAAGCTCGTTCCAAGCGCCAGCGCATCCCTCTGCTCGCCACCTTCGCGCTCTCGCCTCTCTCCTTCTTCTTTGCGCTGCCCAATGCCTTCTCGTTGACTTGGCTGGCGTCATCCGCGGCGGGCACTGCGGTGCTGATCGCGCTCGCAGTCGTGTTCGTTCGAATGCCGCTCGATGCGAGGCCACTGCGGCCCACCGTGGATACGCGAAGCGCTGTCTGGTCACAGCGTGTCGCGCTTGCGGCCCTTCTGGGGATCGTGGCCTTGATGGTGATCGAATACTTCAGTCTCGGATTGAGCCTCCCGCCAGCATCCTGGCCGTGGCTGCTCTTCGTGGCGCCCCTGATCCCCGCCGCGCTGTCGCGATCGCCCGAGTTCGGCAAGGAGCGACTGATGCTGGCCATGTTGACCTCACTCGCAGGTATCCAGTTCTGCGTGAGGAATCCCTTTGGGAGAACTCCTTACGACGGCTTTGACGTTGAGATGCTCGTCAGCCTGATCGAGCTTGGGTTTGGGTTGATGCTCGTGCTTGCTGTCGCGGTGACCCTCCTGCGCGGGAGCATCATCGCGCATGAGAGGCGATTGAAGGCTGTTGCACTGCGAGCACGCATCGACGCGCTGACCGTAGATGCCAGTTTCACCATCGGTGATGAAACTGACCATCACAACTGACCATCACGCCGTGCATGTCGGTTTCACCACGCGTGGTGAACGAACACCTTCGCGCTCTCGCCTCTCATGTTCCCTCAACTGACCATCATGCCGCGCATGTCAGTTTCACCACGCGTGGTGAACTGACGCCTAGGTCTCGAACTGACCATCAGCGAGCCGAAGGGGCCATTCCGATCATCGCGGTTGATGTGGGTCGGCGATTCACCGTCGTGACAATCTCGCAACGACGATCACCGGGTCAGCCGCGCGCTTGACAGTTTCGCGCCGGCCTCCTCATAGTCCGCCCAGACCGACGGGACCGCGGTCTGTTCGGGTGAGCCGAAGTTTGTGCTCAGTGCGTGTGTCGATGATGGAGGCCGTGATGTCGTTGGTGAAGAAGCCCCTTGAGGCTGGTACGAAGACTGCTCGTTCGTTCGTTCGTTCGTTCGTAGCGCTCAGTAGCTTGCTCCTGCCGAGCTTGTTGCTGAGCTGCGATGGCGTGAGCTGGGGGCCTGTGGGCGTCTCGCAAGGCGAACTCGGATACATCGAGTACGTCATGGTCGACACCACGGTCGACGAGACGCAGCCCGACACAAACTTCTCCGCCTCACCCACGATGAGCGTGTCGTCTGGTGGAACGAGCCGTGCGTACGCGCTCATCAGCTGGCTGCCTTTGACCATCGCGCCGCCGAGCGATGCGGTCGTCCAGAGTGCCGTGCTGACGCTGCAATCCACCAGCCCTTGCAGTGGTGCAATGTTCGAAGCGCGCCGGATTCCGCCGGGCTGGGACTGGGACCCCGCGACAGCGACTTGGGCCTGTCGCTCTGACTTGAACGGCAGTACCAAGAGTGGCTGTGATGGCGGGCAGGCGGCGTTGCAATGGGCGCCTACGGCCGTGGTGGGCATCGGCTACTGCCACAAGTCGACGGTCACGTTCGACCTGACTGCGGACATGGCGGAGTGGGTCTCCACTGGCGAACTCGGGGGTTCCATCAACGGCTATCTGATCAGCGCTGTTAGCCCGTTCGGAAGCACCTTTTTCTACTCAAGTGATGCCGCAGCCGCATCGGCCCCGACGCTTCTCATGGCTTGGGACGCGGCAGGCGGGATCGTTCCCGTGCTCTCAACGCCTCCGCCTCTCGATCGCGGCACGCCCACCAACACCTTCGATGCGACGCGCTTCATCTGGGATCTCAACGCACCTGGGATGCCCGTCGGCAGCAACATCCAAGTCGGTGTTGGGCCCAATGCGATTTCGCCGGACCGCGCAGCCCACCTTCGTGGCCACATCTACGAGTTCAACGCGGCAACGCCCGCCACTCCTGACGACACCACCAACCTCGCGGGCGTGGAGATCTCGGTGCTTGGCCGCCCTGAGCTTGGGCGCACATTTTCTCGCGCCGATGGCCTCTTTGACCTCGTGATCAACGGCGGCGGCACGGCCACGCTTGTCTTCCGCAAACCTGGCTACCTTGAAGCGCAGCGCATCGTTGAAGTCAGCTGGGGAGGTGCCGAGAGCGCACCCGATGTGATTCTTCAACGCGAGCCCACGGGCTGTACAGGCGTGCTCACGAGCGGCAGCTCCACGGGGTTCTTCACGGGTAACACCTCGTGCGTCGGCGGAACCTGTACTTCGACGGGCGGCAACGCGTGGAGCGTGACCGATACGCGCGGCACGCGAAGCGTCGCGTTTTATGTGCCCCCCTCCACCAACGTGATGCAGGGGAGTACCGCCATCTCGCAATGGCGCCTTTGCCACGACGAGTACACCCGGGCCGTTGCGCCTGGCAACTCGGGCTTGATTGTCGACGCGGCGATGCCCGCCGATATCGCGACGAATACGGGCTACACGTACGCTAGCGAGGGGCAAATCCGACAGGTCACCGGGGCCAGCGATCCGGGCACCGTCCGTGAGGGCGCGCGCTTCCAGAATGGCGGGGTGGACAGCCCGATCTTCATGTACGTCAGGGCAGACCAGTTCAGTGCAGGACCGAACGACTCGGTGGACTTTCCGGTCGGCACGGCCATTCCCTACGGCTACTACGATAGGTCCCTCGGTTCGTGGATCCCGGGCGAAGACGGCGTCGTGGTCCAGGTCGATCGCACGACCGCGACATGCGCCGTGCAGGACATTGCCGCCTGGGCGCCCAGTACAGAAAGAACCGGGCTCTGTGCGCTGGCTCCAGCGGGCGTCGTGTCTCGATTCTGGCGCGTGCCGGTCAGACACTTCACGCCAAGCGACTGCAATGCGGGGCAGGAGGTACCGAATCCGAATCCGCAGCTCATCGCACAAGGTCCACCCGAATCGAGCACCTGCCGTGCAGGGTCGATTCTTCACTGCGAGGGGCGTGCGCTTGGTGAGGTGATGCCCGCCATCGGGACCGGGCAGAGCCTTGCGTATCACAGCGGAAATCAGCTCGGTCGAAGGGACGCATTCAGAGTTGGGGTGCGGCCAGTGCGGGCAGGCGAGCCGCTCCCTGGACTGGAGAATGTGCGGCTGCGACTCGAGGTCGCGGGTCGCATCCTGCCCTGGCAGACTTTGGGTGCCGCCCAGGCGATCAGCAGTGACCCGAACGTCGCGACGGTGATGCTTGAGTGGGATGGGCTCGATGGTTTTGGCCGTCAATCCCTCGGCGTTGCGTCGGCGACGGTTCGGCTCTCGTACGAGATCCGCGTACCCTTCAACTGCCCCACGAGCAGCGGCGGCGGAGGCGGAGGCGGAGGCGGGCGGCGCCTGTTTGGCTCAGTGTCAGCAGGCTCTGGCTCTGTGGTGCCGGGTTGCACACTTCGACCGATGTGGCGCGAGCGTGAACTCACCGTGCAACTGGGCACCCTTGATGCACGCGTTCGAGGCTTTGGCGGGCTCACGCTCACGGAGCACCACGCCTACGATCCACAGGAACGCATCCTGTATTTCGGCGATGGTTCGCGGCGTAGCTACGAGGGGAACGGCGCAAGCATCCGGCGGCTGCTTCAACCGACGGCACCGTTCACAGCAGTGACGGCAGTCGCTGTTGCTCCCGATGGGACGGTCTACTTCGGACTCGACAACGGCAGTGTCATCAACGCTCAGGCTGGAGATGGCGTGTATCGGCTGAACCCATCGGCCCCAGGAGGCTACGAGGCAGTCTACACAGGTTCCAGCATTCAGTGGGTGGGCGCGCTGGCGGTGTCCTCAACACGCCTGTACGTGGGTGGGCGGCACTGCGTCCGCGAGCTCCAGCTTGGGGCACCGACGGCGACCTTGCTCAGAACCCTTGGCAACTGCACCCCGACGTTGCCACGGCCAAATCCACCTTCTGACGGGCTGAGTGCCATGGGAGGGGCGCTTGAGAACACGGCGCTGCTCGACCTCGAGGCGTTGAGCGACCTGTTTGTGCACCGTGATGGCAGCGTCTACCTCGCCGACAATCGCGCGGTCGTCGACGACCGAGTTCTTCGCTACGTGCCAGACGCGACCGACGGACAGATTCAGTACGTCATGCGTGGTGACGTGCCCACCACACCGACGACGCAAGGTGTCGGCTCGATTGCCGCCACGCCCGATGGCTTCCTCCGCTCGCACTGCTTTGGGTCAGTGATTGAGAGCATTGATTCTCAAGGGAATGTGACGACGCCCATCGGCTCTTTGGCGACCGGTAACGACATTCGTGATGGCCTGTCAGGGCCAAGCTACGTGGGTTTTAACTCGGATCCGAACCAGCAGTTCGAGAGCCGCAGCGGGCTCGCCGAGTTCGCGGGCGATATCTACTTTTCAAACAACTCCTTCACCACGGGAACCGGCGGGCCAGAGAGTGGGAGCATCCTTCGTTTCGATCGTCGGACGCGCCGCGTCTACACCTACGTCGGCGCTCCCGTATTGGGCATGAACGCTAGTGGCGCGATGATTCAGCCGGGGGTGCCGCTAGGCAGCGTGGGTGCCACTCCTGTAGGTGCGCGCACTGTTCGGAATGTGGACAACTCACTTGGCCGCATGGACTTCGACTTCCGTGGCGACGGGACGATGTATCTGGTCGCACAGAACAACCTCTACGCAGTCGAGCCCGCCAACGAATCCGGCCTCACCACCGCCCACACCATCTCCAGCGAAGACGGCAGTGAACTCTACGAGTTTGATGCGGGCGGCCGTCACCTGCGCACCCTCGATGGCGCAACCCGCGCCGTGCGCTGGAGGTACTTCTACGACGCGACCGGAAGGCTCAGTTCGTTCATGGACCCTGAGGGGCAAACGAGTTCGATCAGCTACACCGCCTCGCAGATCACGATCACGGCGCCCGGCCCACTCGCGACCACGATCGCGATCAACGGCACCGGCTACGCATCGAGCGTTCAAGAACCGAGCGGAGCGACGCGCACGTGGATTTTCAACCTCGGCACGAATGGCTTGATGACGACGTTCAGCGAGCCTGATGAGTCTACAAATCACGTCTTCACGTACGAGCCTTCCACCGGCCGCTTGTGGACAGACACGGGCCTGGCTGACGCTTCTGGCCGCCCTGTCCCCGAGGCGACGTTGACGACGAGCACGATCACGCCCGCACCGCCCGCACCGCTCGCATCGATTCCACCGACCTTCACCAACGTGAATCTCACGCGCTCTGGCCCCGGCGTCTCGGAAGATTTCCGCATGGCGGTCGAGGAGGGTTCCGTCGTTCGGAGGCAGCATCTTCGCGCGAGCACGACGGCGGGAAGCCCGACGATCGTTTCGGAGAGCGTCTCGCGCGGCAGCGACACTGCCTACGCAACCGCCGCCGACGGCTCCGCAAGCTATGTGCGTTGGGGCATCGACCCACGCGGTGAATTCGACCAGGCGCGGTTCGCCGCGGAGACACGCGTCTGCATGCCGGGAGACACGACGGACTGCACCGAGGCAGGCATCGCCTCCCCGGTTGCCTGCACAACGGGCACCCCACCGGTCGCTGGCTGCAGGCTTCCTGGTGGGACTTGCTGCACAGGTGCTGGTTGTGCCTGCGCAGGTGCGTTGCAACCCCTCACCATTCTCACCTCGCGCTTCCTCGCAGGCACCACGCTCATCGAGCAGACAAACATCGCGGCCATCTCGGGCGTCTTCGGTCGCACGCGCCTCACACCGGACACGACCTTCGGTGCAGTGCAGCGTATCGACAGCATCCTCTCGGGCACGGGGCTCTCCGCCACGAACTCGACCGAGCCTGCTTCGGGCAACATCACGACGTCGACCTACCTCGATAGCAATGGCCGTGTGCGTCGCGTGCAGATGCCCAATCGGCATCCGATCTGCTTCGACTACACGGGCAACAACCAACGCCCCGATCGCATCTACCAAGGTGCATTTACTACCTGCACCTACTCAGCCGCGATCACGCCACAGCGTGTGTCCGCGTTCACCTACAACCCAACCTTTCGCTGGCTGACGGGCGCCACGGACGGCCCGACCGGAGGCGCGGGCACGTCGACGACAACCATCACGCCGAACAACCCGACGGGCACACCGAGCAGCGTGCTGCCGCCGGGTCGCACGGGTGCAAACCCGTCACTCTCGATCCTGAGCTACGACAACGACGATCAGCCGCTGACCGTGCGGACCCCGGGACACGCCGCGAACAACGCGTTCACGTACACCATTCGCGACCTTCCACTCACCGCCGACAACCTTGCGCTGACAGGCGCCCTCTACGATGCCGAGGGGAGGCCTGAGCAGATCACGTACGCGACGAACAACATCATCGACCCGAGCTACCAGGCCACCACGGGCTACCTCACAAGCATCGCCACCACGTCGGTGAACACCTTCGGGACGACGCTCGCTACATGGGGCGTCACACCGGACGCGTTGGGTCGTCCGACATCGATCGCGCTCACGTCGCCCTACGCGATGACGCATACGTTCAACTACGCGAGTGGTTCGGCCATCACGTTCTCCCCCTCGGACACGGTCACGCTCGGTAGTACGTTTTCCGCCATAGTGCGTCGCGAGATCGCGCGCGACACCGGGCGCATGAACGCGCTCGAAGTGGTGATGGGCTCGGGCACGAGCGACCCCGTTGCGCGCATGGCGTACACGTATGCACCGCTGAGCGTGGATTCGTCGCCTTTTCACACGACGACATTCTCACGCGGCGGCACCGCGTCCACGGCGACGTTGCGGCTTGGACGGGCGGCTCCGGTTGCGTTCGTGGACAACGAAGGTGCGCACGTCGAAGGCACAGTCAGCACGACCGGAGGCCCCACGGGAGCCCCGACGAACTACGTCACGACGGTGAGTGCCAATGGCTTTGGCGAGCTCACCTCGGTCCAGACCCTCGCCGGGAGCGCAGCCCAATACAGCAACACCATCTGTGCACGCGATGCCGTCGGCCGCATCACACGCCGCATGGAACGGCTGGGTACCGACACCGCGATCCTTTGGTCCTACGCATATGACGTTGCGGGGCGACTCACGGGTGCACAGCGCGGCTTGGCATCCCCGGTCAGTGCGACGACATGCGCAGGGGTGACGGCCGCTGCGTGGCCCACAACGACAGCGGAGTTCAGCTACGACGACGCGAACAATCCGACGCCGGCAGCGACGTGGGTCACCAACCTAGCGAACGATCAACTGACGGCCATCCCCGGCGGAATCACCTACGCGTACGACGGCCTCGGCCATCTCTCCACGCGCACCGCGGCCGGCCAGCAGCGCAACTTCGACTACAACGTGCTCGGTCAGTTGCGTCGTGTCGCCACCGGGCCGATTGCGACGGCATCCCTGCGGTACAGCTACGAGTACGATGGCCGCAGTCGACTCACCGCGATTCGCGACGTTGGGACGCCCGCGAACACGCAGTACTTCGCCTACGCGAATGACCTTGAGCCTGTCGCATGGAGGCGAGGCAACACGTGCCTCTTCTTCGTCTACGGCAGCCAGCCCCACGTGCCCGATCTGGCCTACGAGGACAGCAACTGCGCAGACACGAACTACGGCATCAACAAGGTCTACCGCTACCTCACGGACGAGCGCGGAAGCGTCCGCCGCGTGCTCGACATCACCGCGACCACACCTGTCGTCACAGAGACGCTTGAGTACGACGAGTGGGGCAACTTCCTAACGGCCACGCGTCCCACCGCGCAGCCCTTCGGCTACGCAGGCGGCATCTGGCTCCCTGGCTTGGGCCCCACCGAGATGGGCCTCTGGCATTTCGGAGCGCGCGACTACAGCCCCGAGATGCGCCGCTGGACGGCGAGGGATCCGTCGGGCTTTGAGGGCGGGCTGAACCTGTATGAGTACGCGGGGAGTGATCCGATCAACCACGTTGATACCAATGGCGAGTGGTTTTGGTTGATCGGGATACCGATTGTGATCCTGGTGTGGGGAGCGGCGGCCCCCTCGGACACCGCAGCACATCCAGCGAGCGTTCCTGGAATGGCACTCGGGGTCGTCCTCATACCCGCGATTTGCACCATCGGAGGCGGTGCAGGTGCTGGCCAGAGCCTTGAAGCCATTCGAGAAGAGTATGTTCGCCGAGTGTCCGAGATTGTCGCTCGTGGAAACCGCATGCGGGCCGCCGGGGCCACATCGGAGGAGATTGCGAGGGTTCTCGTGCCGCTTCGCAACGCACTCAAGATGGAGCTTCGTGCGAACGGACCATGGCTCGTGAGGCTCTTCCTAAACCTGCGCAATTGGGCGAAGTATGGTGCGGCTGCGGGGCCAACCGCGGACTATCTGTTTAGACGAGCACAGAACTGGGATGCTGTAGTGGAAGGCGTCGGCAGAACAAACGACGTTGTAAACGGCATGTTCGGCCTATGAGAACCCTACTCGACTACTTTCCCAGCGCTTGGCACTCCGTAGCCTTCGATCCCGTCAGCGGACACGGCAGCGTGCGCTGGTTCAGGCGTCCACCGACTCCAAGCGACGGCGCAGCCTACCGATGCAACGGATTGTGGCACGCCATGTTGTTTCGACCCGAGCTGAGATTTCTAGTCGGAACTCGAGTGTTTCGAGGTTCAGATGGTGTTGTTCTTCAGCACTCGCGCCAACCACACCAGTGGTGCTTTCGCATCTCCAAAGATGCGGTGGAACTCTACACGTACTGCTACTCGCCGCCCCGCACTCTGGATGTAACCAGGGACACCTCTGACATCGAGACGGACGATTTTTTTGCTTGGGCGGCTCGACTTTGGGCTGGAGTCCGGCGCGAACCATGAGCCTCGGCCGTTAACACCGTCACCATCGATGATGAAACTGACCATCACCGCAACTGACCATCACCGCAACCGACCATCACCGCAACTGACCATCACAACTGACCATCATGCCCCTTCGCCATCTCCCCATCCTCCTCGCCCTCGGCCTCCTCGGCTGCCCCACCACGCAGCCGATCGATGCAGGCGAGGACGCATTCAGCTTGGATGCAACGGACCATGACGATGATGGTGCGGATGCGAACGACCAGGACGCAACTGACCATCACGATGTAGGTGTGGATGCATCGAGGCCAGATGCGTTCGTCTGCAATTGCGACGACGGCATCTCATGCACCACAGACTCATGCGATGCGCGTGGTCAGTGCGTGCATGTGAGCACCTGTGCGGACGGCGAGGCGTGTCGTTGGGGTGACGCGGGGGAAGGCTGCGTGGCGACGGATGCTTGCGTCGATCGCTCGGGTTGCCCGGACTTGCCGTGTCAGCCTTCACTTGGCTGTTGGCACGGTCGATGCCGCTACGAGTGGGACGATGATCTCGATGGGGACGGCGTTGGCAGCGTCGAGTGTGGCGGGCCTGATTGCGACCCACTTGACCCAGCGATTCCTCGCGCCGAGACGTGCAATAGCGTGGATGACGATTGCAACGGGGCCACCGACGACGGCGTTCTCGGGCTCGCCACCAACATGGAGAACTGCGGTGCGTGCTTTCACCGATGCGGCACGGATGCATGCGTCGGCGGAAGCTGTGTGTGCGATGCGGGGCGCGTCGAGTGCCCGTCGGAGTACGGGTACATCGAGTGCGCGACGCTGGGTTCGGAGCCGAACCACTGTGGCAGTTGCGAGAATCGCTGCCTGGACGGAAGCCGCTGCATCGCGGGTGTCTGCGAGTACAGGCCGGATTGGATGCATGGCGTGGACGCTGTGCGTGTAGCGGACCCAGGCCGACCGGCGAGCTTTCTCGCCCCCAATGGCGATGTGCTTCTGTTCACTGAGACGCGCCCAACTCGGCTCTTTCATGGCGATGGGCGCGCGGCCGATTCGATCACGGTGGCGGCTACGCCCATGCACTATCTCGTGCGCTTGGACGCGGCGGGGAACTTGGTCTCGGCCACACCCGTGCCGCGGATCAGTTGGCGCTTTGTGGTCCCGACGGTGGATGGCGTGTTCGTGGGAGGCATCTTGGCGAGTCCGTTCACGCTCGGCAGCACGACCTTCGCCTATGCAAACTCGATCATCTACTACGTGCCGAGAGCGGGTCGCGTGACTTGGGCGTTGCGTTCAGACACTTCGTCGTATGCGGCGGCAAACGGCCGTGGTGAGCTGATCATCGGGCTGGGCTTTGGGGGCGAGTACGGGTTGCGGCGGATCGGAGCGGATGGAGTTCAGCTTGGGGAGGTACGCGGCGATTGGTACCGATACCTACGCGGCCTGCGGACGTTGCCGGACGGTGGTGTTGCGGTGATTGTGAACGCGTTGGCGGATGAACTCCCGCTGCCCGTACTGGGTGAGCCGTCGTACGACCGCGGCATCGTCGTGCTTCACGATGCCGACGTGCGCCCGTTGACAGCGTTCCACACCGAGGGAACCGCGTTGCTTCGCGAGCGCGCTGATCGGGCTGCGTGGCTGATGGCGCGGTCATCTGATGGGACCATTTGGGAGACGAACGTCTCCGGAACATCAAGGCGCCTCGCGGGCCCCACCTTTGCATTCGAAGGCGACTACGACGGATCGGGGTTTGCGCTGCTCACAAATGGCGGTGGCATCGAGAGGTACCGCGAGGGCGCGCCAACCATCATCGGCTTCGGCTCCCAACCGACCGGGATTCGCGAAGGTGCGATATGGCAGGAGGACGGTCGGTTCGTGCTTCCAGGTGCGCTCTTCACCATCACGCGCATCCCACTTCCCCCACTTCCATGAGCGTCGCCATGTTCAGCCGATCCACTCGCACGCAAGACGCCCTTCTTGCCCTGACCTTCTCGCTCCTTGCGGCGGGATGTCCCATCGCGCGTGAGGTCGAAGACGGTGGTCTCGACGCAGCACCTGGAGAGGATGCGCCCTGGCTCGATGCTTCCGCTGTGGATGCTGCGCGCGGCGCGGATGCTCCACCCGCAAGCGATGCTCCGGCAGATGCATCCCAAGTCGATGCGATGCTCTGCGCCTGCGACGACGGCATCGCGTGCACACGTGACTTTTGCGATCCGACAGGCGCATGCGTGCATGAGACTGATTGTCCGGCGAACGAGTATTGCGCCCTCTCGCCAACCCCAGGCTGCGTCCCTTCGCCAACCTGCACGAGCAGCTACTTCTGCGAAGACATGCCCTGTCAGCCAACCACGGGGTGTCGTCGCGGCTTCTGCCAGTACGCGTGGGGCCCTGACCAAGACGGTGACGGGAACCCTTCGGTGGATTGCGGCGGCACGGACTGCTGGCCGGTGGACCCAGGCCGTCCCGCTGCCGAGGTCTGCAACGGGCAAGACGACGACTGCGATAGCCGCTTCGATGAGGACAGCCCGGTGTCTTCGGATGTCGCGAACTGTGGCCGCTGTTTCTCAAGCTGCGGCGCAGCAGACATGTGCGTGGATGGCGAGTGCCGTTGCTCGGGCGTCGGACAAGTCGCCTGCGTTGATCCTGGTGCGAGCGCCTACGCGTGTTTCGATGGACAGACCGACCCGCTCCACTGCGGCTCATGCACCGCCTGCCCGGACGGCTCCACCTGCGAGGCAGGCCTCTGTCGCTACCGCGCGACATGGATGCACGGCGTGGATGTGGGTGCGCAGAGGATGGTCTGGTTTGCGCCCAACGGGGACATCGTGTTCGAAACGGATGGGCGCCCGACGCGGCTCTTTCACGGGGACAGGCCCGCTGAGGATATTGCTCCGGGCCCGAGCCCCTTTGCCCGTGATCTCGTGCGCCTCGATCGCGATGGAGACCTTGTGGGGATCACCTCTCTGCCAATCCTTACCTTGGACAGGTACGATTGGCACCATGCAGGGGATGGCATCACGGTCACGGACGAAGGCATCTATTTCGTCGGTCACGTCGACACAGATGCGGACATCCTGGGGACGCACTTCACGCCGACGGGGCCACTCGCCTTGGGATACGTGCCGCGCGCGACCGGTGAGATCGCGTGGGCGCAACCGCTTGTGGGTGGCGATATTTACGGCTTGGCCGGTCTGCGCGATGGGTCCCTCGCATTGCTGGTTACAGTCGCCGGGAGGGTCTTTGGTCCTCCGGAGCTGCGCCGCTTCGGTCGAGACGGAACCGCGCTGCCGCACGAGACACGCTTCGACGAGCTCTTGCTGAGTGGTGCGCGCGCGATTTGGCCCTCGGCCGCGGGCGGCTTCGTTGTGCTCGCCTATGCCGACGCGGTCGCACTCGAAGCCCAGGGTGTGTCGGTGGTGACCGAGTCCGCGTTCCCACATTCGGCGGCGCTGGTGTTCGGTCCAACAGGGTTCGTCGAGCGTGCGGTGGTCTTCGGCAACACCGCACTCGACGAGGGCTTGTTCGACGAGCGCGTCGATGGGTCCAGTTGGCTGGTGCAAGACAGTGACTTGGCGGTCCCCGTACTGGCGGACTTGCGCCGTGACGGGCGTTTCACGAGTTTGGGAGCCAGAAGAACCACACCAGTCGAATCTGCCGCCTTCGATGGGGACGGCGTCGCAGTCGCTCGAGCCACGGACTCGTTTTCGGGGACATGGCTGGTGGAGCGCTGGCGCTCGTTGCGCATCGTCGAGTCGGCCGCGTTCCAGAACGTCGCTGGGCTCCACGATGATGCCGTCTGGCTCGTGCAAGGGAGAGCCGCGCCGTTCAGCCTGCCAGGCGCGGAAGCGACCCTGTCGCGCGTCGACCTGCCGCCTATCCCGTAGTTCGTTCACCACCGGTGTTGAATGCGAGCCTTCTCTGACTTTCACCACGCGTGGTGAACGACAAGGTCATCAGCGCGCGGAGATCAGAACTTGGCTGTACCGTACACGGCGTTGACGCTTGATGGGTCTTCGCGAACGAGCGTGAATGTGGCCTCGTGCGATGCGTTCTGGGTAATTCCGCAACCAAGCAATGACGGCGCAAACGGTTGCGTTCGAGGGAACCCAGAACGTGTGCGAGCAGGGGAAGGTGTTCTTCGCGACCGAGTCGACATCGAGCATCAACGCGGCGTCCAGTCATGATCCCTCTCCCTCTCCCTCCTGCGACCCAACTGACCATCACGACGTACATGCCAGTTTCACCACCGGTGGTGAACTGCCGACAACCCCGAGTCGAAGCCCAAACGCCTGCCGCCAAATCGCGCTTGACCCAACCTCCGCGCACCAAGCACCGTTTTCGCATGAAGAAGACGAAGACCGCGAAGTCATCCACGCTCGACCCGGACTTGAAGGGCCTTCCTGCGGGTCTGCAGAAGCAGGCAACCGCGCTTCAAGCGAATGCCAAGAAGGCCCTCACCAAGCGTGCGACGGATGCGCTTGAACGTGCGCGTGCGTCGGTGAGCGAGTCGGCGCGTGGCTTCTATCGCCTGGGTCAGGCGCTCGTAGAGCTGCGTGCGGCGGGCATGCTCGAGGTGATTGGTTATGCCGACCTCTACACGCTCGCAGAGAGCGAGCTCTCCCTCTCGCGCACGACGGTGGATCGCCTGCTCCAGGCCGTCGCGCATCTCACGCAAGAGCAGTACGCGCAGCTCAAGCCGACGCGCGCGGATGCATTGCTGGACCTCGCCGCCGCGACGGAAGCCGATGACACCGAGGCCATCCTGCAGGGCGCACGAATCGCTCTTTGGACGAAGGGGCCGGTACTCGATGTGGGCAAGGCCTCCGTGCGCGAGCTGCGTGAAGCGGCCAAGGATGTGCGCGCGCATGGAGCACCGAAGAAGGCGCGCGGTCGGAGCGCGAGTGCCGAGGAACGGCAGGCGGTGGAGCAGGCCAATGCGGCGCTGCGTGCCAAGGCTTCGAAGGCGAAGGCGCGCGTCCGTGCGACGAAGGCAGGGCAGGCGTCGGTGTTCAATTTGGTGGATCTGACCGAGGCGGAGCTGGCCCGTGCGATGCGCGCGCTCGCGAGGTGAACTGACCATCACGGCAACTGACCATCACGGCAACTGACCATCACGCCGTGGATGTCAGTTTCACCACGCGTGGTGAACGGCAACAGGTCAGTAGAGCGCGGAGATCCGAGTTGATGGCGGCAGCAAGGCTACTGGAGTGACGTATATGAGCGGGATACTCGTCGTCAGAAATCGGCAACCCCAGGCGATTGTGGTTGTGATCGAACCTTGGGGTGAGGAGCGACGTCTCGATCAAGGCCAGGCGGTCAGGGTTCGCTATTCATCCGCGTCCATTGGGGAACTCTCGATCGAGGCGTCACCCGGGTACATCAGCATTTACCCTTGGACTCGGCCGCCATGCTTACTTGAATTTCTCGACGAGGATTCGTCCGCAACTGAGCCAACATGACCCTCGCCATCACGATGGAGGGGATGCGAATGACCAGGACGCAACTGACCATCACGATGCGCGTGTTTTTGATGCAACGGACATCCAGGCGATCTGACCGAGGCGGAGCTGGCCCGTGCGCTGCGCGCACTCGCGAGGTGAACTGACCATCGCGGCAACTGACCATCACGGCCACTGACCATCACGCCGTGCATGTCAGTTTCACCACGCGTGGTGAACGGCAATAGGTCAGTGGCCCGCAAGAACAGAGTTTGACTGTACGCCGCGTTGGCGATGGTGGGTCTCTGCAGGCGAGCGTCAGCGTGGTCTCGTTCGATGCGTTCTGGGTAATTCCGCAACCGGGCAATGACGACGTAAAGGCCAGCGTTTGAAGGAACCCAGAACGCGTACCAGCGAGGGGAGGTGGCCTTCGCTGCCGAGTCGGCATCAAGCACCAACGCGGCGTCCAGTCATGTTCCCTCTCCCCGACGCTCGACCCCAACTGACCATGACGGCGTATGTGCCAGTTTCATCCTCGGTGGTGACACTGACCATCACGATTCGAACTGACGATCAGAGCGCGAGACCAGAAGTTGACTGTACGCCGCGTTGGCGCTTGTTGGGTCTTCGCGGGCGAGCGTCAGCGTGGTTCCGCTGGACGTGTTCTGGGTAATTCCGCAACCGGGCAGTGACGACGTAAAGGCCAGCGTTCGAGGGAACCCAGAACGCGTACCAGCGAGGGTAGGTGGCCCTCGCTGCCGAGTCGACATCAAGCACCAACGCGGCGTTCAGTCGCGTTCCCTCTCCCTCTCTCCGCCAACCCCAACTGACCGTCACGGCGTATGTGCCAGTTTCATCATCACGAACTGACCATCACAAACTGACCATCACGAACTGACCATCACGAACTGACCATCACGTTCATGCCAGTTTCACCACGCGTGGTGAACGCTGCACCCTCAGACCATCATCTCGCTGATCACACGCTGGCAGACTTCAGGCGTGCCGAAGGTCGGCAGTTGCTCGGGTGTCACGCCCATCGCGCGGGCGATCGTGAGCCAGAGCTCGCCGTGGGAGTATTTGCCGAGCGCCTCGCCGTAGGTGTCTCCACGCGTGAGATCCAAGTGCAGGCCCGTGCGCAACTGACCACCACAGCCGCCGACGTAGAAGCAGGGGAGGCCCTTGGGGCGGTAGGGGACGCTGGTGTCCATCGGATTCGAGTAGCCCCACTCTTGAAGCGGCATCGTGTCGTGAAGGCCCGTCATGATCTCGCTGATGTGCACCACCACCGTGTTGTCGAGCACGGTGCGTCCGTCGATGTCGGTGACGGAGTCGAGTGTGCGGAGGAAGTCGACGAAGAGACCGAGGCGCCAGCGCTGAATCTCGGCCCAGACCGCTTGATTGCCGGGCTCGCGCCAGTGGCCGTGGGAGTAGCCGTGCATGTCGGCCTCGGGGTTCTCGGGGCGCATGTCGGCGAAGTTCGGCACCACTGCCGGCACCTGCGCGCGTGCACCAGCGAAGCGCACCGTCATCACGCGGGTTTGATCGCAGAGGAGGGTGCGTGCGGCCAGATCGAAGAGCGGCGCGTAGGGGCCGCGCGGGTCGGGGTAGGTGGTGTTCGAGCCGTCCCAGCCTGTGCGCACGGGCTCCATCGGCGCAGTGCAGGCCGTCAGGCTTCCAAAGCGTCGCTCCATGTCGCGCAGGGAGGTGAGATGCGCATCGATCGTGCGCGCGTCCTCGCTGTTGATGCGACCACGCAGATGCTCGTAGCCAGGCACCACCGCATCGAGCATCGAGCGACGTGCGAGCAGCACGCGGGCGCGCTCAGAGCTGTCTCCGGCGAAGTCGGCAAAGACTCTGTCGAAGAGCTCGTGCGGCCAATAGAGCATGCCGGGCGTGGAGCCATCTTCGCGTCGCAAGAAGGCATCGAGATGCTCGGAGCCATCGCCGAGGAAGAGGTTTGAGAAGCGCGAGGTGCTGCCCACCGTGCGCGCGATCACCTGGTCGATCGAGGGCCCACTCGGCATGATCCATTCGCTGTCGGGGGCATACGGATACTCTGAGTGATGGCCTGCGCTCGAGAAGACATGCGCGTGCCCAAGGGTGTGATTCCCGGTGCGGCCGCCCTGATGAAAGAGGCTCGCCATGTTGATGCCGCTGAGCACGGTTGTGCGGTCTTTGAAGGGCGCGAGCGGCTCCATGATGCGGTTCAAATCCCACCGCGTTCCGTCTGCACTGGTGTTGAGCGGGTCCCACAAATTCGGGATCGTTCCCCAGGAGCCCAGCCAGAAGACAACACGCTTGGGCGCAGCAGTGTCGGCGTGTGCGCGGCCATTGCCGATGAGCTGTGAGAGCACGCCGTTTCCGCTTGAACCGCGGAAGGAGGGCAAGAAGGGAAGGGCGAGGCCAGTGCCGGCTGCACCGAGGAGGAAGGCGCGACGTGAGCGTTGTGAGGTCATGTTCAGCTCCGAGGGAAGTGCGTTAGCGAGAGAACATCGGCGCCTTCGCGCGACGAAATTCGACGGAGGTTGCGATGCGGAATGCGGCCTCTTGGACATCGCTCTCGAGGGCCTCTGTGACCCCGCGAACGAGCACGCGATCGCTTGCGTTGACGGGTCGTCCGAGCGCGTAGGAGAGCCAGCGCTGCGAGAAGCAACCACGCACCACAAGGCTCTCGCCCATCGCCTCGGAGAGGTCGACCGGGCCTCGGAAATCGCCGTCGAGATCCGAGTTCGTCCTGAGCGTGGTCTGGGTCTGAACCATCTCGCCGCGGTCGAGCGTGCGTACGCGGCCAATCGCATCAAAGCCTTCCAGCGCATAGCCGGGCGGCTCCATGCGGCGATGACAATCAGCACATCCGGGGGCGGCCTCGAGCGCCTCGTGCCACTCGCGCGTGGTCATATCGCTCGTCATCAGCGGCGCGCGCGAGAGCGCATCCATCGGTGGGTTTCCGATGCTCTGGCAGAGCGCACTCTCGATGAACCAGTGGCCGCGCAACGTGGGTGAGGTGGCAGTGTCGTGTGCGTGCACCGCGAGGAAGCTCGCCTGCGTGAGGAGGCCGACGCGACCTGTGCGCGCGGTGCCATCGACACGCACCATCGTGTTCTCCCCTGTGCCGCTTGGGACGGTGAGACCGTAGAGCGCGGCGAGGCGCGGCGTGAGGAAGGTGTGGTCGCTGGCGAAGAGCTCCGCGAACCCATTGCCATCGGTACGAAACCAATCCTGCACGAAGGTATCGGTCTCCTGCACCGCATCGCGTGCGAGCTCGCCTGTCCAGATGGGGTCGGCCTTGGGGCGTGTGTTGATCTCAAGCGCCTGCGTCCAACCCAGAACAAAGCGGGCCATCGAGCGACCACTGCGCGGGTCATCGAGCATGCGTCGCACCTGCGCTGCGCGAAGGGTCTCGTCATTCAGATCGCCGCGTGCGGCAGCGGCAAGCAGTGCCTCATCGGGCAGCGAGGCCCAGAGGAAGAATGCGAGGCGACTGGCCAGCTCCGAGGGCGAGACATCGACATCGGTGGGCCGCTCTCCTTCGGCTGTGAGGTAGAGAAAATCAGGCGTGAGCAGGAGCGCTTGAAGTGCGCGTGCGATGGCCTCGCGTCGGCCGAGGGTGGGCTCAAGCTCGGTCACTACGCGCATGAAGCGCGTGCGTTCTTCGCTCGTCAGCGGCCTTCGAAATGCGCGTGCAGCAAGCGAGGTGAGTGCCTCTTGAATGCACGCATCACCGCTCGATGCGACGCAACCTGCGAGTTGCGCGTCGTGCTCGGTCGCATGAAACGCAACGTCGTACATCGTCTCGACCAAGAGGTCGGAGCGCGCATCGACATAGGCGAAATCAGGCGACGCAAGTGTCTCGACACCCGAGCGCACGCGCGTGGGCTGAAGGCGCATTGCGAGGTGCGTGTCGTCGTGCACCAGATCGGCGAGGGCGTAGTCGAGCTCGGTGGGCGTGAGCTGCCTGAGCGGAACGCGCAGGGGAATCGGCGGCGTCGATGAGGTCGGTGAAGGGCCGGCATCGAGCGCTCCGGTGCAGCCGAGTACGGCCGTGCTCAGCAGGGTCGAGAGGAGCGGATGGAGACGCGTGCGCATGCCGCCTTCTCTGCACGCGATGTGCCTCCGATAGAACGACAAAACGCCTTCAAAATGAAGGCGTTTGCGATGGATGGCGTGGGGAACCCCGCCACGTGTTGGCCGTGTGGAACACTCCATGCGCATCACTGCTCGCCAAACGCGGCGGCGCGCGCGATGAGCTCTGGGCTCGCGATCTGCGAGGCAACGCGTGTGCGTACTTCGCGTCCGACGGTGCGCCATGCGGCGATGTCGGAGGGGCTCAGGCGCGTGATGGTCACGCCATGCGTGGTGAGCGCCTCCAGGGCCTGCGTCTCGGCGCGGACAGCGTTGCGCTGACCAAGGGCATGCACCTGCGCTGAGCTCTCGGTGAGGATCGTCTGCTGCTCCGGCGTGAGCGATTGGAAGGTGCGCTCGGAGATGATCGTGCCGCCCACGAGGATGGCGCTCGGGGTGTCGGTCACGTACGTCACGCGCGAGGACCACTGCAAGGCAACGGCGACCGCGGGGGGCGCGATGAAGGTATCGATGCGTCCTGTCTGAAGACCGCCGAGCACCTCAGGCACGGAGAGCGCGACGGTGTTGGTGCGCACCACCTGGAAGAGCGTCGGCATGATCGGGTCACCGCTGCGCACCCAGAAGCGGCAGGGCGCGAGGTCTTGCGGCGTGTGGAGCTCGCGGTTCGAGAAGAGCCGCGCTTGACCGATCTCAGTCCATCCAAGCATGCGGAAGCCCTGCTGAATGATGCCCGCTTCGATCTCCGGTCCAAGCGCTGCGCGCGCAGCACGCACCTGCTCGTAGGTGCGAAATGTACCGGGAAGCTGAAAGACGAGGGCGGGGCGATGAATCTGCGCGAGGCCCGTCGAGGTCACGCCGCCCGCATCCAAACGTCCCGATCGAATCTTGCGAATGACCTCGGGCTCATCACCCTGCACGCCGCCGGAGTAGATGCGGAACTGCAGCGTGCGGTTGCTGCGTCGTCGAATCTCGCGGTTCCAAGCGTCGAGCGCGCGCATCAGCACCGAGCCTGGAGGGGCGAGCGTGGCGAAGGTGAGCGTGCGCGTCGCTGGTGCATCCTGCGCGGTGCTTGGTGAGTCGGGCACCATGATGAGGGCGACGAGCAGGAGGACGGCCAGGACCGAACGGGCAAAGCGGGAGGTGCGCATCGCATCAGGATAGCCGACACGGCCCACGCAGTTGTGCACGGTCCGTGAACGATCACAAAAGATGAAGCGCGAAACGAGACGAGCCGCCTGACCCCAAGGCCAAGCGGCTCGCTTCAGTGCCGGTGCGCTTCAGCCCAAGGTTCGAAATGCACCGGTCTGATCGGCCATGCGTGCCGGGCTCATCGAGGTGCCGCCCATCTGCATGTTGGCCTCCTCGCGTCGCATCTCATCGAGAAGCTCAGAGCACTCGGGGCGGCCCTTCAAGTGATTGAGCAGGAGCACCGACGAATCCATGAACGTCTTCTCGTAGCCAAGCGCCTCTTTCACGCGCGTCGAGATGCGCTCACGGCCCGCCGCGAGGTCGTTCTCCAGTGCATCGCCGTAGCGCTGAAGCTGTGCACGAAGCTCGTCGATCTGACGGCGAAGGTCTTGTGCAGATTTCTCTTTGGCGACGGCACGGCGATCCGAATCGGTGAGCACCTTGGTGAGCACTTCACCTTTGCCGCGCGCGGCCGTGGCCGACTCAAATGCAGCGCGCCATTTGGTGAGATCGCCACCCGCGCGCTCGAGCGCCTGCGTATCGCGGACGCTCGCCTCGTAGATCACGCGCTCTTGCTCAAACCACTTCTTGAGCTCCTCGATGCGCTCGCGCTCTGTCGCCGCATCACGGAGCGTGCGCGACTCTTCTTCCGCGAGGTCTTCTACCTTACGGCCGATCTCCGCACGCAGCGCGCGACCACGTCGCTCGATCGCATCGAGCTTGCGTTGATGACTCGCGAGCTCTCCCTCAAGACGCGATGCACGCGCGGCCACCTCCCAGACCTGATCGTTCGCGTGCTGAAGCTCCTCGGGCACCTTTCCGTTCGGATAGGCGCGCGCGAGCATGCGGGCGAAGTAGGCCGCACGACGGCTCCACTCGACGACGCCGGGGCTTGTCGGTGGCGGTGGCGGCGGAGGTGGTGCAGGCGGTCCCTGACCCTCGGATTGCTGCACTTCCCATGTCGAAGGAAGCGTGCGCTGAAGGGCTTTGAGCTCTTCTTGAAGGTGATGGCCGTCGCGGAAGCGGTTCTTCGGATCCTTCTCGAGGAGCTTGAGAATGATGCGCTCGGCGGCCTCGGGGAGATCCTTCGCCAGGGCGCGCGGACGGGGCGGAGCGCCCGTCTTTTGCAGCTCAAGCAGCGTGTCTCGATCGGGCGAGCGGAAGGGCAGCTGACCTGTGACGAGCTCGTAGAAGAGAATGCCGAGCGCGTACAAATCGGAGCTTGGCATCGCGTCTTCACCGCGTGCCTGCTCAGGCGACATGTACTCGGGCGTCCCGAAGATCGCGCCCTTCGGTGCCAGGCGCGGATCGCGTGCGAGCGCGGCAAGACCGAAGTCGAGGATCTTCACGAAGTCGCGACGACCGCCTTTGGCCGTCAGCATGATGTTGTCGCTCTTTAGATCGCGATGAACGACCCCAAGATCGTGCGCGCGCGCAAGGGCTGCACACATCTGCTCAAGGATGTCGACCGCACGTGAGAGTTGCTGCGGGCCCTTGGCGATCTCCGAGGAGAGCGAGGAGCCCACGAGGTACTCCATCACGAGATAGAGCTCACCGTCGTCCGTCTCGCCGACATCGTGAATCTCCACGATATGAGCGTGATCGACGCGATTGGCCGCACGGGCTTCACGCAGCATCCAGGCGCGAAGGTGGGTCTCGCCGCGTAGGTCGGGGCGGATGAGCTTGAGCGCCACAACACGGTCAATCAGGACGTGGCGTGCACGGTAGACGACACCCATGCCGCCTTCGCCGAGAAGGGTTTCAAGTCGGTATCGACCTGCGACCACCTTCCCAAGCAGGGTGTCTTTCGTTACTCGAGCTGTCTTCGTCGTCATCCAAGTTCTCCCGATTCCAGTGAATCGAAAAGCGCGTCTTGGGGACGATACTCGAAGCGGCTTGCGGGGTGTTCGACAACCTTTGCAAGCGGGCCTTTCGGGTGCATCGCCTCATCCGGCGGGTGTAAGAATGCTATGTATGGGACGTGCTCTTCCGATCCGGAAAACGCGTTGGCCCCTACCGACTTGAGCGGCGTGTCGCTGCAGGCGGAATGGCCGAGGTGTTCGTCGCACATCGCGAGGGCGTGCAGGGTTTTCGGCGTCGCGTGGCGCTGAAGATGATCCTCCCGCAGCTCGCCAGTGACCCGGACTTCGCGACGATGTTCAGCGATGAGGCGCGTCTCGCCGCGCAGCTTGAGCACCCAGGGATCGCGCAGGTCTTTGATTTCGGCGAGGCCGACGGGGCGCTCTACCTCGCGATGGAATTCGTCGAGGGCGCAAGCGTCAATCGCACGCTGCGTGCTGCCAATCTGAGCAGCAAGCCCGTTCCGCTCGCGGTCGTGCTCCATGTCGGTATCGCGGCTGCGCGGGCGCTCGCCTATGCACATCACGCGCGCTCTGAGCGCGGTGAGCCGCTTGAGGTCGTGCATCGCGACGTCTCCCCGGCGAACATCCTTCTGGGCCGTCGGGGCGAGGTGAAGCTCGTCGACTTCGGCATCGCGCGATGCGCTGAGTCGATGCACCAGACCGATCAAGGGATGGTGCGCGGCAAGCTCGGGTACATGTCGCCGGAGCAGGTGCGCGGAGATCGCATCGACGGAAAGAGCGATGTGTTCACGCTTGCCACGGTGCTCGTTGAGATGGCTCTCGGTGAGCCTCTCTTCGGCACAGGTGAGGACCTCGTCGTGCTGATGCGCATTCGCGATGGCGACCTCACGGTGCTGGAGAGTGCGCTCTCGCAATCGCGCATTCCGGGCGATCTGGCGGCGGTGCTTCGACGTGCGCTCAGCGTTGAACCGCGCACACGCCTTGAGGCCTCGCACGTGGCCGATGCCCTTGAGTCGATTGCAGAGCGCCGTGGATTGCGAGGTCGCGGCGAGCGTGAGACGGCGCGGCTTCTTCATCGGCTCGGCCTCATGGCGAGTGCGCCTGCAGACCTCGCAGCACGTGAGCCAGGTGCACGACCGACCAATCACATGCGGGCGGTTTCGTCGACCCGCATGCCCTCCGCCCTCGCGTCTTCTGCCGAGACACCGAGCACGCACCGCGCAGTGGAAGCGGGTGCCACAGAGTTGCTTGCGAGCTTTGCGCTCGATGCACCCACGCTCTACGAGATTGTGAGTGCCTCGGGGGTGGTTGAGGGGCCCATCGGGTATGCCGATTTGGTGCAGCGCATCGTGGTCGGTGAGCTTGAGCCGATGGCTTCTGTGCGTCGTGAGGGTGAGGTGGAAGGGACGGCGCCCGAGCTTGCGCGCTACCTCACGTCGCGGGCCTATGCCGCGGCTCCGATGGGCGCAGGTGAGCATGGTCTGCTCGCGCCCGGCTCACTCCTTGGGCTCGCGTTTCGACTCGCACAGGAACGCGCGACGGCGCTGCTTGAGCTGCACCACACCCCACCGCACGGGCGTGCGCGCACCAAGCGCATCTTCTTTGTGAACGGGCGCCCAGACTTCGTCACTGGCACGGACAAAGACGAGATGTTGGGCGCATACCTCGTGCGTCAAAAGCACTGTCTGCCGATGGAGCTCGACATGGCGTTGGCCGTGCTGCCTCGCTACGAGGGGCGCTTGGGCGATGCACTGGTGGGCCTTGGTGTGATGCGCCCTATCGCGGTTGCACGCGCGATCGCGGCGCAGGTGCAAGAGCGCTACTTGGAGTCATTTCGTTGGCATACGGGGACGTGGCGTCTCTTGCGCGATGTGCGCGCTGGCGAGGAGTCGCTGCCACTCACGCTTCCGCCCTTCGAACTCCTATTCAACGCCGCCTCGCGCGCGCACGTCACCGAGACTGAGCGTGTCCTTCAGCCACATCGCGAGCGTGTGCTTCGGCGTGTTCCGAATGCGCCTTTCGCGGCCTTCGGGATGCCTGAAGGATGGTCGCGTGCGCTGCACGATGCGGATGGTCGCACGACGCTCACGCAGCTCTTGTTGCGCGCTCCGATCCGCGCCGGCATCGAGATGGAAGAGGCGCAGCGCGCATTCCACCTCGGCCTTGCGTGTGAGCTCGTCATCGCCTGAGAGGCTCGTTTCCAGTGCCTCCCAAGCCCTCGCGTCGCCACAACCTTCCTCGTCTCTCGCTCGACGCGATGATCGGACGCGAGGCCGATCTCCGACGTCTCTCGCAGGCCTTGGAGGGCGCGGCCATCGTCACGCTTGTGGGCCCTCCAGGCGCTGGCAAAACGCGTCTTGCGCATGCGGTGCTTGAGGCGCGGCACGATCGCAAGCGGGGCGTCTTTGTCGACCTCTCGATGGCGCTCTCGTCGACCGATGTGATGCGCTCGATTGCCTCGACATTGGAGGTGCCCCTCGGTAGCGCGCAGTCAGGCGACGATCGCGCTTCTGCAGAGGCCTGGCTCGACCAAGTGCTGCGGGCCTCGAAGGTGGCGCGCTCGGCGTCTCTTGTGGTGCTCGACAACGCCGAGCAGGTCGTGCGCGAGGTGGCTTGGGTTGCGGCGCGTTGGAGTCGGGCGGGGCAGAACACATTGCTCGTCACCTCGCGTGAGTCACTGCGCATCGCGGGCGAGGTTGTCATCGAGTTGGCACCGCTCGCATTGCCCGAGGCATCCGATGCCCCGAGCGATGTCTTTGCGAATCCTGCAGTGAGCCTGGTCTTGGCGCGTGCGCCCTCATTCACACCGACGCCTGAGGATGCAGCGACTCTTGTGACGCTCGTGCGCAAGCTCGACGGCATCCCGCTCGCGCTCGAATTGGCGGCGAGTTGGATAGGCCTGCTGGGACTTGAGGGCGTTGCATCACGGCTCTCGAGCGATGCGTCGACGGATGCGCTCGATCTGCTCGCACATGGAAGGCGCGACGTGAACGAGCGCCAAGCCACGCTGCGTCACGCCATCGATTGGTCGACGCAGTGGCTCTCGCCAACCGAGGCGCTTCTCTTCGCGGGGCTCTCGATGTTTCGAGGTTCGTTCGCGCCAGAAGATGCCGTTGCCGCGCGCCCTCTTGAGATGACTGAAGGAGAGGCGCTGGATGCGCTTCGGAGCCTCGCGGAGAAGTCCCTCCTCGCACGTACGGAGGGCGGGCCACGCTTGCGCATGCTGGAGGCCATTCGTGCCTATGCCTCCGAACGTGTGCGCGATGAGGGCGCGGAAGAGAGGCTCGCGGCGCACTTCGCACAGCGCGTCTCCAAGGCACTTGAGTCGATAGGTACGCGGCGTGCGCGTGCGGCGCTCGCCTGGTTGCGCGCGGAGCTTGAGAACCTGCTCGGTGTTCACGATGCACTTGCGATTTGCCATCCAGAGCAAGATGATTTGCGCGCACGACTCCTTCTCGGTGTCGATGCGATCGTGCAGCGGATAGGCCCAGGTGGCCTTCATCAAGCGCGCCTGGATGCGGTGCTCGCGCTGCCCCTCTCGCCCGTGCTGGAAGTGCCGCTCCGGCTTGCACGTGCCCGTCTTCATCGCGATGCAGGTCAGATGCCTGAGGGTGAAGAGGAGCTGGAGCGCGCGATCGCATGCTCAGACGAAACAACACGTGCGCGCGTGCGAGCCGACCTTGGTGAAGCACTCCTTGCGCGCGGCGCACTGGATGAAGCGGAAGCAACCCTCAAGACAGCCCTCGCCGACTCCAAGCGGACCCAGGATCGCCTCGGCGAGCAGAAGGCGCAGAGCAAGCTGGGGCTCGTCTTTCATGCGCGCGGGCGTCTCGATGAGGCGCAGCGCTGCTACGAGGAATCACTCGATCTCGCAGGTCGCTGTGCCTCCCCGCCGCTTGAAGCAGCAGCCCACCGCGACCTCGGCAACGTGCTCTCTCAGCGGGGGCTCTTTGAGCGCGCACGCGCGCACTACGCTGAGGCACTCGCACGCTCACCGCATGATGATCTGCGCCTTGAGGGTGTTGTGCGCGGCAACCTCGGCATCATTGCCCTCGATGAGGGCGACCTTGAGCTTGCGGCGAGCTCCCTCAAGCGCGCGCACGTGTGCTTTCGACGCATCGGAGATCGCACCTACGAGGCGCATCTTCTTGTCTACGCAGGCATCACCGAGTTTGAGCTGGGCAAGCCTCACGAGGCGGGCGAGCTTTATCAGCAAGCGATTGAAACCCTTGCGGAGGTGGGCGATGCGCGCATGGAAGGCATTGCGCGCGCAGCGTGTGCAGTAGCGCGTGCGGCCCTGGGTGAGCGCGGTGCGGCCGAGAATGATCTCGCGGTCGCATCGCGGAGGCTCGCGAGCATTGAGGATGCATCGCTTCTCGCATTGCTGGGCGTGAGTCGGGCGCATGTCGCGTTGCTCAGTGCACCTCTCGGAGATGATCTCGCGGCCCGGCGCGAGGCAGAGCGCGCACTCACCGAGGCCGAGGCGCATGCCGCCCACTCGGATGACCTTCGCTTCGCACGACGCGCACTGCTTCGCGCGATGCCCTCTGAGCGCTTCGTGTTTCATCCGCAGGGCTTCATCGCGCCCGATGGAAAGCACATCAACCTCGCACGTCGGCTGACCCTCGCACGTCTTCTCGATGTGCTCGTCGCGCGTCGTCTCGATGCGCCTGGCGTCCCGCTCACCTTGGAGGCGTTGATGGAAGCGGGCTGGCCTGGGGAGCGTGTGCTGCCGATTGCGGCGCTCAACCGTGTGCGCGTTGCGGTGACTGCACTGCGGAACATGGGCCTTCGGCGCGTGCTCATCTTCCGTGAGGGAGGGCATCTCTTGGATCCAGAGGTGCCGATTCATCGCGAGATGAGTTCGTAGACAGAACCTGCGCTGGCGCGGATGAGAAAAGAAAAGCGCGAGGGGATCCGAAGATCCACCTCGCGCACTCCTAGCGTGTCATTCGTTCAGAGCGTGTTTGGGCAGAGCTGGAACGGGTAGGGCAACGTGGGCGTTGCGGGGGCCGCGGTGGACTCGTCGATCGAGAGCAAGAAGGCGACGATCTGACGAACCTGCGTGGCCCGGTCTCCCGCGAGGAGGAAGTTCTCCGAGAGCGCTTGCGCGTGCGGATCGAAGGCTGGGTCAAAGACCTCCTCGAGGGTGCGTGCGTTGCCTGCGTGGAAGTACGGCGCGCCGACAACACCACCGAGAAGCGCGGGCGGATTGAAGCCGCTCAAGCCCTGTGCAGCGGTCGTCATGTTGGCGCGGACTTCCGAGGTGGCGAGCGGTGAGCCCGCGGGCAAGATGGGCGCGGTCCCCATGCTCGGGAAGGTGCCGACAGCACGCAAAACGCACTGAATTTGGTCGTTTGCGGCGGCGGTCGCGCCTGCGGGGAAGCGCAGCGATGCTGTGCGACCTGCGCCTGCACTCGCCGGATTCAACGCGGCAGGGAAGGCCGCGGCTGCCGTGTAGTTCGTCGTGCGCAGGAGTCCTGCAGCCGCGTTGTTCGCCTCATTCGGCGTCCAGAAGACGCGCGAGTTGGTCCACATCGAGGTGCCATGACAGCCCGCGCAATTGTTGGCCTCGAAGAGTGCGCGACCCGCGGTGACATCGGCGGCAACGAGCCCCGTCGGTGCATGCGGCGAGCGAATCCTACGGACGTAGTCTTGGACGCGATCCCAATCGGCGAGCGTCGAGCGCACAGCGTTGGGCCCGCCGGGCATCATCGAGGTGACAGCGCCGTTGAGGCCTGCTTGCGCCGTCGCGGTTGCCGTCTGTCCTGCGGGTACAGGCGTGCTGCCATCGAAGTGAATGCGGTCGCCTGCGCCGATCGGCATGCTGACCTCATCGACGACTGCGCCGACACCGCCCGAGTTGCCGCGCGTGTTGAGCTCGAAGTCGTGCATCTCATCGAAGATGCCAGTCCAGTTGAAGACGCGACGCTGTGTTGGATCGGTCGAGCTGTACGAGCCATCGAGCGAGGTGCTCTGGCGTGGGCCGCGCGCGAAGAACCAAGTGACGTTGTCGGTGAGTCCATCGCCGTGGCAGCTCTCGCAGGAGTTCCAACCCTGGCCGCGGAACGACCAGCGACCGAGGCCCGTGACGAAGAAGCGACGTCCTTCGATCTCGTGTGCCTCGGCGGAATCGGCTGCGGGCAGAGGCGATGACTCTGCAGCGGCGACGACACTCTGCGTGGCGAACGAGATCACCGAGACGTTGCGTGTCGTCTCATTGACGGTGAGCGCAACACCCGCTGCGTTGGCGATGGCGATGCCCATCGGCAAGCGACCTGCCGCAGGGCCGCCCGCAGGTGCGAGGTTGATGAAGTGGTTCGCGGTTGCACCGACCTCACGCACGCTGCCATCGGCTGCGAACGAGACGCGGAAGACGGCGTCGGAGCCGTAGCTCGTGAGGTAGCCAATGCCGCTCGCGGGCACGAATGCGAGGTCGGTCGCGATGAGCGGCATGCGCCGCGTTGCGTCGTCGGTGACGCTCATCGTGTCGTAGCGGCTCTGGAATGCGCGCGTGAGCACGACGCGCTCGGTGGGTCGCTCTGCAGCCGTCGCCAGGTCGACGACGAACAGTGTCGCGTGCACCTGCGTCTTGAAGTTCGCAGTGCCTGTGGGGCCTGCAACAGGCGCGTTGGTTGCGGGGTCGAGGATGGGTCCAGTCGGCCCGCGTGGCGATGCGCAGACGCCCGACACGTAGAGACGCCCGTTCGAAATGGCCGCGGTTTGAAGCTGATTCGGGAAGCATCCAGTGACCGCGCCGTTTGAATCGGCAAAGCCAGTGTCGGCAATGGGCTCGATGCGAACCGGCGCCAGTGCGGCGCCTGAGACCGCGGAGAAGCGATACACGATGCCCTCGCGCGCAACATCGAAGCGTGCGTCGCCGGCGGGCAAGCCACTGGTGCGGTTCTGACCGAAATACTCGGTCACCCACACGGTCTCGTCGCTGTCATCGGTGTCGCCATCGTTGGTGACGATGACGGCACGCGGATGGGCGAGCGCGGGACGCGCCGTGACCGTGCCAAGGTCGCCCGTCGCAACGAGGTCATCGTTGAGACCAATCGTCTGCGACACGGTGAAGGTGCGCGTGTCGATGACGGTCACGTTGCCCTCGGCCCAACACGGCACGTAGAGGAAGCGGCCCGTCGGCGAGATTGCAATGCCAGTTGGCTCGCTGCCGGTGCTGACGCGCATCGGGTCGAGCGTCGGTGTTCCGCGCAAGGTGCGAATGCGCGCGACCTGATTGGTGGCGCGAAGAACGACGTAGGCCGTGTCGTTGTCGTTGCCGATCACCGCGGCCCATGGCTCGGCATTTGGCACATCGATGAGCGCAGTGCGCGTGGTGCTGGGCGTGGCGCCCGTCGTCACCGAGAGGATGCTGATCGTGTTGGCCTGACGGTTCGTGGCGACCGCGATCGTGTCGTCTCCCGAGAGCGCGATGGCGCTGCCCTGGGTGGGATTTGTACGGGCCGTGATGGGCGCCGCCGCGTCAGGGGGTGTGAACGCATCCGGCACCTCGACGAACGCGTCGATGAGTGAAGGCGTGTCTGTGTTGACGACGAAAGCATCGGTCAGCGGCCCCGAATCGTTTCCCGCATCGACGGGTGCGGGCGGCGGATCGCATCCCAACGACGCTGCGCTTCCAAGCAAGAGCGCTGCGCTCATCCATGCGGCGCGCGCGCCTTCCGAGCGCCTCGTGTTCGCCTTCGTACTTCGACTGCTTTCGGTGTTTCCCGCGGGGGAAATCAGTGAACACTTCGTTCTCGACATTTCAAGCCTCCAATGAGCCACCACGGCCTCCTCGGAGTGTCGTCGCGTATCCCCCAGGAACCTAATTAAGACGGATTAAATCTCCGCACCGAGCCCCAGCAAGACAGGCCAAGATGCCGACATGACTTGGCATCGCAACATGGTCCTCCCGCTTCTCCTCACCGCCGGATGCGGCGCTCCCCTCGAGACGCTGACCTCCTCCGAGGCGCATGGGGCACTCGCCGGCAACCTCAGGGTGACCGTGGTGGAAGAGGGGTCGGGTACACGTCTCGCGGCGGCACGCGTGCGCGTCTACGGAGGCGATGGCGGCCTCCTTGGGGAGGGCACGACGACGGGTGATGGCACGCTCCAGATGGCCGGTGCGATGCTCACCGGCACGCTCGCCATCGAGGTCGTTGCAGGCACCGCAGCGCAGCGCATCGAGGGCCTGCACAGCAGCGATGTGGTCATCGCCGTCCCCGCACTGGACGACCCCCGCGTGCCCGTCACCGGAACTGTCACGGGGCTTCCGATGGTTGCGGGCAGCAGCACGCAGGTCGGTGTGGGCTTGCCTGTCACGCTCCTTCGCACGCTCTCGCTGGAGGCTGTCGCGCCCTCGCCCTGCACGACGACGAGTGAAGCCGGAAGCTGCACCTTCATGGCCCGCATCCCGAGCACGGGCGCCTTCCCTTCCGCCGCCACCGTCAGCGATGCGAATGGCGTCATCGCCTTTGTTTTCGGGCAAGTCAGCACATCGAGCCCGCGCCTGAGTGAGGCGCTCACGCCGATCGAACTCTCGCTCACGCTCCCAACGGACAACGCGGGCCTCGCGGGCATCATCGGTGTTCCGGGCCTCGCCCTGGAGGGCCAGCTTGTGCTTCTTCCGCAGGCGCAGTCGACGGCCTCGACCCTCCGTGTGCCCGCCGTCATCGGGAATGCAGCGCTCTCTCTCGCGACCTATTGGGTGCTCGTCGAAGGGCATCCGATGCGCGGCGCAGAGCTCGACATGCGTGCGCGCTCGGTGCTCTTTCGTCGCGGCCTTGGCGCCTCAGGGAGTGCCGCGTGGGACGCGTGGCTTGGCATCCCAGAGATCACCGTCGACGCGACCGGCGTGGCCTTCGATGCGATTGAAGGTGCGGATGTCTACAGTGTTGACTTCGTGGATGGCGCGGGCGCGCTGCTCGGCTCCACGTGGGTGCTTGAGGGCACGGGAAGCGTCCATGCGACGCGACCGAGCAGCATCGACGAGGCCCGCGTGGCCCGCATCCGCGTGCGTGCGATCGACACGGTGATCGCGCCCTCGCTCTCCGGCTTTGAGGCCGTTGTGATCGAGCAAGGTGCGCAGCGCTTCAGTGAGCGGGATTGGGCGCGCTGAGGTCGCCCGTTGCACCCGTGGGCTTGGGATAGAACGCCACGATCACTGCGTTGAGAACACCCAGCGCAGCGAGCGTGCGAAAGACTGGGCGCAGGCCATCTGCAAGCGCGCTGAGCGTCTCGGGCGCAACCTCGCCGCGATGCCGATCGAGGAGCCCTGCGACGACCTCTTCAGGCAACTGCGCACCGACGATCAGGGAGAAAATCGCACCGAGTGCACCCACGCCGATGGCGCCTCCGATCGAGCGCGAGAAGATGTTCAGCGCTGTCGCGACACCGCGTTGCTCGGCGCCGACTGAGGTCTGCACCGCGAGCAAGAGTGCCGTGGAGGCAAAGCCCATCCCGCTTCCAAACACGAACATGCAGCCGCGCAGTGGCCAGAGGCCAAGGTCGCGCGAGGCGTGCTCGGCCATGAATGCGAGGAGGCCAAGCGCGATGGCGATCACGCCCGCGCCGAGCTGAATCGGGAGACGAAAGCCGATGCGCGTGATCGCGCGGCTCGTGAAGGCTGCAGCGAGCGGCCAGCCCAGGATCATCGGGGCGATCGTGGAGCCCGCCTCGGTGGGCGATGCGCCGATCACGCCCTGCGCAAGGAGCGGTAGAAATGTCACCGCGCCTGTCATGCAGGCACCCAGCAAGATGGCGGAAAGACACGCGACAAAGACGCTGCGCTCGAGGGCCATGTCGAGCGGCACGACGGGCTCGGGCGCCCGCTTCTCGACGACGACAAAGAGCCCAAGCAGCACGAGCGTGAGCGGGATGAAGAGCTCAAGCATCGTGCGTTGTGCGGCGAGCAGGAGCGCCACCGAGCCGAGCGTGAGCAAGAGCGCACCCAGCCAATCAAGGCGCACTTTGCGTTGCTCATGCTGCTCGTGAAATGCGGTGAAGAGCACGACACACGAGGCGATGCCGAAGGGGATGTTGATCCAGAAGACCCAGCGCCAGGAGAGCGACTCGACGATGAGCCCGCCGAGGAAGGGACCGAATGCGCCAGCGAGCCCCCAGACCATGCCGAAGAAGGCCTGGATGCGACCGCGCTCTTTGAGCGTGTAGAGGTCGCCGAGAATCGTGAAGGTGACCGGCTGAATCGCGCCAGCGCCGATGCCTTGCAGTGTGCGCGCGGCAATGAGCCACTCGATCGAGGTGGCAAAGCCACTCCAGATGGAGCCGAGCAAGAAGATGATGATGCCGAGCGCGAGCATCGGCCTACGCCCGTAGAGGTCGGCGAGCTTGCCGTAGAGGGGCACGCTCACGGTCGATGCGAGCAAGTACGAGGAGCTGACCCAGCCGTAGAGGAGCAGGCCACCGAGGTCGGCCACGACGGTTGGCATCACGGTGCCCACGACAGTCGCTTCCATGGCGGACATGAACACGGCCAGGAGCAGCGCAACCACAACGATGCTCCGCTTGGAGCCCTGAGCCGAATTCATCGCGCGCTCATGCCACGAAACCTTCGGAGCGAAGAAAAAGTTGAATCGCTATTCATCTTTCTTCGTTCGCGATAGAGCCCGCACCTTGCGTCTCTCGGCCTCCCTTCTCGTTGCAGCAACTCTCACGATTCCCTTGTGGAATGGGGGCTCTGCGCATGCTTGGCCGATGCGCCACCCCCGTCCGAACTCGATGCGCGGCATCCGCATCGAAGAGCAGCACTGGGATTTCCCCGACATCACAGCGCGCGGACAGACCTTCCGCGTGATGGCCTTTGACGGCCACACGCACACCGCCTTCTCGCGTGATGCGGTGCATCCGATCGCCGACTTCATGTGGCTCGCCGAGACGCGTGACCTCGACATGATCGTGATCACCGATCACGGCGCGACCTCTGCCCGCCGCTATCTGGACCGCACCTACCGTGGTCCGGTCTCGGTGATCATCGGTGCCGAGATCGGCGGCTCGTTTGGTCACGCGGTGGTGTACGGGCTCAGCGAGGGCACGGACATGAGCACCGAGTCGATGCAGGCCGTCGGCGATCACGTGCACGGAGACGGCGGTGTCGTGGTGCTCGCGCATCCGGGTTGGTGGATTGGCAACAACACGTGGAACCCGCGGCGCTGGATGCAATACGACGCGCTTCGTCACGGCGGCATCGGCGATGAGATCGATGCGCTTGAACTCTGGAGCCAAGTCTATTGGCATCGCTCGCGCCTCTTGATCGACGACTGGGCGCAGCTTCTCGATCAGCATCTCTACGTGCCGATCGTGGGCAACAGCGACTTTCATCGCGCGCTCTCGCACCAGATGGGCATCCCGCGAAATGCGTGTCTGTGTCCGCTCAACAGAGACGGGACGCTGCAGGGCACGCCCCAGGAATGTCTGCTCTCCGCCGTGCGCGAGGGTCGTCTCTACGTGACCGATGGGCCAACGATCGACCTTCAAGTCGCAGGCCACATCCCTGGCGAGGTCGTCCCCGTACTGCCCCACACGCTCTTGCCCATCGTGGTGCGCGCGATGGCACCCGAGGGCGGCGAAGTGCAGGTCTACGTGGGCAGTGAGATCCACACGCGACTGGCACTCTCACCGGGCGTGGCTTTGGAAGAGCGCCTGGTGATCCCCGTCCCCGAGGGCGATTCGTATGTACGCGTGGAGATCGCGCGTCTCAGCAATAGGGAAGACGAGCCCCCCTTTTCGCTGCTGACGAACCCCATCCGGATTGACGTGTTGCCTGCGCGAAATGACGGCTGGCGTGGCCCCGACGAAGGCGAGATTCCTGGGCCCGAGGGCTTCACGCGGCGCGAGCTTCTGACTGAGCATCAGCGCGAGATGCGCGACCTGATGGCGCGTGATGGTCAGTGAGTGGGTCAGTCTAGACTGGCACTCAGACTGGCACTCTCCAGACCGTGGACTCATCCGCGAGAACAAAGCTGCGGGTGCTCTGATCGAAGCAGGCTGCATGCGCGCGATGGGTAACGGGGGCCTCGTCCGCAACCAAACGGTCGTATGTCGTGGGCCTCGAACTCGTGTTCACCAGCTGCGGTGAAACTGACCATCACAGGTCAGCTCAAGAGAGAGATGACTGCACGCCGCGTTGATGCTCGATCGGCACTCGCGCGCGAGCGTCGGCGTGGTCTTGCTGGATGCGTTGTGGGTGGTTCCGCAACCAAGCCATGACGGCGCAAATGCTGACGTACGGAACAACCCAGAACGCAAGCGTGCGAGGCCAGGTGGCTTTCGCGACCGAGTCGACATCCAGCGCCAACGCCGCATGCGGTTCAGTCAACTTCCGCCCGCTCTGAGCTCGTTCACCACGCGTGGTGAAACTGACCATCACGAACTGACCATCATGATGGCCGTCATCGACTACGAACGGACCAAACGCACCGACGATCGCGAATCTGGTTCAGAGAGAGAAATGGCTGTACGCCGCGTCGATGCTTGATGCGCATTCATGCGCGAGCGTCGGGGTGGCCTCGCTTGATGCGTTGTGGGTGGTTCCGCAACCACGCCATGACGGCGCAAATGCTGACGTACGGAACAACCCAGAACGCACGCGTGCGAGGCCAGGTGGCTTTCGCTACCGAGTCGACACCCAGCGCCAACGCGGCGTTCAGTCAACTTCCGCCCTCTCTGACCTCAAGCCCATTCACCACGCGTGGTGAAACTGACCATCACGAACTGACCATCACGAACTGACCATCATGAACTGACCATCGCGAACTGACCATCACGAACTGACCATCACGAGGGTCGTCAGACTGGCACCCTCCAGATGAATGGACCGCCCACGAAGGCGAATTGATTGGAGGTGGGATCGAAAGCGGCGGCGTGTGCTTCGCGTGTCCCTCCAATGCGCGCGTCATGCTCGCGCACGGTCATCGACTGCAAGTCGACGAGCCCTCGCTCAAGGGCAACCCATTGCCCGTCATCCGACGTGGCGAGAACCTTTCCAAGGGGCGGGAGCCTCGCTCGTCTCATGCCTGTGGATGCGTCCACGATCTCAAGTTCACCGCCATCGATGCCCCCGACCAGAACGCTTCCGGCGAGACCCCAAGCGAGGCGCGCCCAGCCTGCGATGGCCCAGGTCACGTTCGGCAAACCGAGTTCGTGCACGATGCCGATGTCACCTCGCGTGGCGTATGCGATGCGGCGCGTGGAGGGATGCTGCGCTGCCCAGACGGCCCCGTTGGCTTGGACCGCGCGCCGCAGTCGTGCCTTCTTCAGGTCCCAGACAGCGAGGCCGTCTTCGGTCGCCGAGATCAGCGTTGATGTGTGATGCGGCGAAGTGAAGAAGGGCTCGCTCCACATCTCTGAGAGCTCGGCGTGCATCCGCTCGCCGCCAGCGACGAGATCGAACACAACGATTCCCCACCAACTCGCATCGCCAGCCTTCGCGACGATGAGGCAGTCGCTCGCGAAGAAGGGATGCCAAGGTCCCCACGAGTCCGACCCCTCGACGACAAATCGTGTTTCGTTCCGAGCCGAGCGCACTTCGACGCGGTTGAAAGTCGCCCATGCGACGACCAACTCGCCTCCCACGAATCCGATGGCTTGCGGGCTCAGCGGCGCTTCCATGCTTTCCAGGGTAGTCGAGAATTCGTGAGCCCGAGCCTGTTCACGCGCGTTCACCACCGGTGGTGAAACTGACCATCACGAACTAACGATCTTCATTCAACTCAAGAGAGAGAAATAACTGGGTGCGCCAAGTAACTTGGAGAAAGAGGACGCGATGCTTGGATAGACATCACTGAAACCTTCTTTGGCGCCTTGCGGTTCTCGTGGTTGGAATACCCGAGCTGCCCGGCAAAGGCTGATCA
>JBILQT010000288.1:0-8994 GCA_044373065.1 Sandaracinaceae bacterium | reverse complement strand
ATGCGTCGCGAGCCCGGCACGATGAAGCCAGGCGAGCTCGTCGTTCACGCGCGAAAACTCTAGGTCGCTCGCTCCGCGATCGCCCCGAGTTTTCGCCCGACTGCTTTCGGGAGGGCTGACGGCAGCCCTCCCCTCCATCGAAGTGAATTCGATGGAGCCTCCCCTCCAACCAACAGCTCCGCTTTCACCTGGATTGAAGGCAATCCAGGCGAGCTTTGCTGTCAGAGCTCTAAGGCACCCCGTGACCGAAGCCCCTTACTTCGTAAACCACGCGCGCAAGGACCGGTTCCCCTGGTCCATCTACCACCAGCCCCTTGGGGATGGCTTTCGTCGCGTGCTCGCGCAGCACCGTGGCGGTCGCGTGCTCGTCGTTGGATGCGGGCTTGAGCCCTTTGTCCCCGATGCCTACGGGGTGACCTTCTTTGGCTGCGACCTCGACCCGAATGCGATCAAGGAGAGCAAGAAGCTCTTCCCCGAGATGGCGAATCGCCTTGCGGTCTGTCCGAGCGAGAACGAGCTTCCGACCGAGGGTGAGTTCGCCGGTGACTTCGATGTCGTGCTCGCGAAGGAAGTCGTCGAGCACCTCCCCCATCCCGCGCCCTGGGCCAGCATGCTCTCGCGTCGCGTGAAGCTTGGCGGCTCGCTTGTGCTGTCGACGCCCAACTACGGACTGAGCTCCACGCTCGGCATCCTGGAGCGCACCGCACTTGAGCTTGTCGCACGCAAAGACGGCTACTCGCGTGCGCACATCCACCCCTCGAAGTTCGACAAGAGGCGCCTGAAGGACCTCAACGTGGGCTCCGGCATGACGCTCGAGAACATCGAGATCCCGTGGACGCGCTGGACGCTTCTGGGCCACTGGCGACGCACCTCACGAGCCTAGTTCCGTGCTGCTCGCGCTCCTCTCGCTCGCGGTCTTCCTCGCTGCGGCGCTCGTGGCAGCGCGCGCCTACGCAGGCGATGAAGCGATCGGCGAGCGCGCGCTTGCAGCCTGCCTGCTGACGGTCGCGCAGATCGAAGCCGTGCTCTACGGCCTGGGCTGGTCGAACACGCTCACGCGCACGAACGTCATCGCCCTCTCGCTTGTGCTTGCAGCGCTTGTCTCCGGCATCGCGATCGGCACCGAGAAGAAGGGCGCGCGCATCGCGCTGCTCAAGAACGTTCGCACGCTCTTCACCCAGCCCTACCGCCACATGCGCGAGCTGCAGCGTCACGGCTCGCCCGCCTGGCTCGGCGGCATCTGGCTCTTCGGCCTCGCCGCATGGACGCTCATCGTCGCCTGGCTCGCACCCACCGGCGCCTGGGACGGGCTCTGGTACCACGAGCCGATGGTGGGCTTTGCGATCCAGTCGCACGGCTTTGGCATCGTGCCCGTGCAGCCCGGCCTCGAGATGGTGAACGGCTACGCGCGCGGCACCGAGAACCTGATGCTCTGGGCGTCGATCCTCTACGACCGTCGCCTCATCGATGCGGTGCCGAGCTTCGCGTTCTTGATGGCAGCGCTCGCGACCTACGTGCTCGCGCGCAGACACAACGCGACACGCAGCGCAGCGACGAGCATCGCGGTCATCGCCGTCACGATTCCAGGCGCCGCGCTTCAGCTCCGCAGCACCTACGTCGACCTCGCGATGATGGCCGCGACGCTCACCGCGCTGCACTTCTCCTCACGTCCGCAGCTCCGCATTCGCGACGCTTGGTTTGCTTGGATCGCCATCGGCTTGCTCGCGACGATCAAGGTCAACGGCATCGTCTTCGGCACCATCCTCGCGGGTTGGCTTGTCTTGCGCAGCATGCTCCAGCGCGACTGGCGCTTTGTCCTTCACACGCCGCTCGGCATCCTCGTGGCCCTCGCCTACGGCGCGCCTACGTACGCGCGCAATTGGCTGCTCCACCAGAACCCGCTCTGGCCCATCACCTACCAGAGCGAGCTCTTTGGTTTCTCGCTCGTCGGCACCATCGACGCGGGCCACATGCAGCGCGACTTCGCTTACGTCTGGGGTGAGCTCACGGGGCCGCCCTTCATCGGCGAGAGCTACCACGACACCGGAAGACACGCGTACGGCTACGGCGTTCCCTTCATCGCAGCGCCGCTCTCGCTCATCGCACTCTGGTCGCTCGTGAACGCGTGGTGGTCGAACCTCCACAACGCAAAGACGCGCAGTGCGCTCTTGGCACTCGGCTTCGCGTTCGGCTTTGGCCTGCTCATCCAAGTCGCCTCGCCCGGGCATCATTGGTCGCGCTTCAGCCTCTCCTTCCCTGCCGTGGCGCTCGTGCTCATCGCCTGGTGGACGCGCAGCGGCAACCGCATCCGCATCGAAGAGGGCGCGTTCACCGCGATGCTCTTTGCCAACGCGCTCACGCTCCTCTGGGCCACGCCGGGTTGGGATGTGACGGTGATGGAAGCCTGGGAGCTCGCGCAGCAGCCGCTCGTCGAGCGCAACCTCGCCGACACCAGCCACTGCTTGCTCGCGCCCGATACACGCAGGCGCCGCGATGAGGTGCTTCAAGCCGGCACCGTCGCAGCCTTCGCAGACGATGTCGGCTTCCCCGGCAACCTCTGGAACGACGACTTCAGCAACCGCGTGATCGCCGCGCCCTACACAAGCGATGAGGACTTCATCGCGCTCCTTGATCGCGAGCACGTCGCCTGGGTCTACGTCGGCGGTGGCAGCGCAGAATCCTCGTCGTTGCGTCGCAACGGCCACTGGCATGTGCTCATCCCCGCGACCTTCACCGACGAGATTTGGGAGCGCAACGCAGAGCCCGATGTAGCCCCCGCTGCAGTACCAGACGCAACGCCAGCAGCCGTGCTCCCCGCGATCGAAATCCCCAGCGCCGCACCCCTTGCCCTTCCCCCAGAGCAAGCCCAGGTTGCGCCGCGATGACGACGCACGACCGAGGGCGCCCGAAGGCTGCCAAAGAGGCCAAGCCTGCCGTGACCGATGAAGAGCCGCTGCAGGGCGATGTGGTGATCGACACGGATGCCGTTGTCGTCGATGCCGAGCCCAGCCCCGATGACCTCGTCGTCGAGAGCGCGCTCGAAGAAGTTGAGTTCACCGCCGAGGACGACAAGGCCGTTGCTGCGAGCATCGCCAAGAGTGCATCGCTCGCACGCCGCGACTCCTCGCACGCCGCCTCGCAGGACCCGCTTCAAGCCTACATGCGCGACGTGCAGCGCTACTCGCTGCTCACGCCCGAAGAGACGCACGACCTCGCGGTGAAGTACACGACGACGGGCGATGTTGAAGCGGCCAAGCGCCTCGTCACCTCGAACCTGCGCCTCGTCGTGAAGATCGCGTTCGATTATCGCCACGCCTACCGCAACCTGCTCGACCTCGTGCAGGAGGGGAACATCGGCCTGATGCAGGCCGTCAGCAAATACGACCCGAACCGCGGCGTGAAGCTCTCGAGCTACGCGGCCTGGTGGATTCGCGCGTACATGCTGCGCTTCATCCTCAACAACGCGCGCCTCGTGAAGCTCGGCACCACGCAGGCGCAGCGCAAGCTCTTCTTCAACCTGCGCAAGGAGAAGGCGAAGCTCTCCGCGATGGGCATCGACCCCACCTCGGATGTGATCGCCAAGCGCCTTGAGGTCTCCGAGGAAGACGTCATCTCGATGGACCGCCGCCTCTCGGGCCACGAGATGTCGCTCGATGCGCCCGTCTCCGATGGCCAAGAGGGCCGCTCGGTCGCACGCGTCGAGATGCTCGCCAGCGAAGGCGGCAACATCGACGACGCACTCGCCGATGGTGAGCTGCACAACATGCTGAGCGAGAAGCTGCATGAGTACGGCCGCACGCTCACGGGCAAGGATGCGATCATCTTCAACGAGCGCCTCATCGCCGAGGACCCAAAGACGCTCCAAGAGCTCGGTGATCAATTCGGCGTGAGCCGTGAGCGCGTGCGTCAGCTGGAGAAGCGCCTCCAGGACAAGATTCGCGGGTACCTCGAAGCGAACGTCGACATCCCGAAGTGAGTCCGAAACGCGGTGCAAGAATCTGCACTGCGTTCCCTCGGTGACCGGAGTTCGCGCAGACTCGGTGCATGCGCACGCTTGCTTTCGCCTCACTCGCTCTGAGCCTCATCGCTGGCTGCCCCGCAGCCGCCCCCGCCTGCCCGCCGGATGGAACGGGATTCAGCGACGGCACTGGCCTCTACTGCGCGTACGGCGTGGTTGTCGGCGGCTTCCGCAACTGCCCTTCGGACCTACCCAACCGCTTCGACTTCGATGATGGGAGCTTCGTCTGCAGCGATCGTCCGATCGGCTCACGCGAGATGATCCCAAGTCGTGTCTGCGAGGCGCTTCCCGCATGCAGGATGGCTTCGCCACTCGATGCTGGAGCCACCGACGCCGCGTCGTTCGACGCAGGAGCGTCCCCTGAAGCCGGGTGCGTGGGTGATGTCGCGTGCATCCCGCTTGGCACCGGCGAGCGCTGCGTCGCAAGCGGTGGGACCTGCGGAAACCCATGCCCGAGCGGCTCGATGCAGCAGCCTGGGCGCGAAGCGAGCAACGATTGCCCCAGCGGCGGCGTGCCGGGGTTGTGTTGCTATCCGACACCGCAGTGCGAGTTGCTCGGAGGAACCTGCAGCCTGCCCACCGGCCCCTTTCCCCCGGTCGTAAGGTGCCCGGCTGGGTCGGCAACACTCGCCGCAGCGGGTGGAGACCTTGGCGGCTACCGACAACTTGGATGCCCGAACGTCGAGGCAGGTCCCATGGCCTGCTGCATCCCAACGCGCATGTGCGGCACGCTTGAGTGCCCCATCACCGAGCTCTGCGTGCAACGCGAGCCTGGCATCCCAGGTGGAAGCGCCTCGTACAGCTGCGAACCGCGCCCCGCTGCTTGCGCCACTGCCTCGGACTGCACGCTCGCAAGCTGCACTGGTGACAACGCGGCCTGTGTGACCGCAGCGTGTAGCGGCACGGGTTCGATCACGGAAGCGGGAACACGCGTCGTCTGCCAGGGCGCATAGCGCTGTGGTACGGGGCCCTGTGCCCGGAAAACTCTCCATCGTCGCGACGCCCATCGGCAACCTTGAAGACATCACGCTTCGCGCGCTGCGTACGCTCCGCGAAGCCAGCCTTGTCCTTGCCGAGGACACACGTCGCTCGCGCAAGTTGCTCAACCATCACGGCATCGCGACGCAGCTTCGCTCCTTTCATGCGTACTCGTCGCAGGCGCTCGTGGAGGCGCTCTGTGCGCGCATGGAACAGGGCGAGCACTTCGCGCTGGTGAGTGATGCGGGCACGCCGCTTGTGAGTGATCCGGGCGCGGAGCTCGCCTCCGAGGCGCGCAAGCGAGGCATTCAAGTGGAGGCGATTCCGGGTGCGAGTGCGCCGCTCGCTGCGCTCTGTTCTGTTGGCTTTGTGACGAGCCGTTTTCGCTTCGTCGGCTTTCTTCCGCGCTCGGGAAAGCGCCGTCGCGAGTTCCTCACGCACATCGCAGCCGACCTCGACGCCGTCGTGCTCTTCGAGGCGCCCTCACGCCTTCACGCGACGCTGGATGATTTGTCCGAGGCACTCGGTGAGCGGCCCATCGCGGTCTGTCGCGAGCTCACCAAGATGCACGAGGAGGTCGCACGCGGGACGGCCAAAGAGCTCGCCGCGAGGTTCGAGACGGCACGCGGCGAGATCACCATCGTCATCTCACCACGCGCGCCCGACGAACCACCCGAGCCACCCGATGAAGACACGCTGCGCTCGCAAGCGCGCGCATTCCTCGACGAGGGCCTTCACGCCAAAGACATCGCGGCCAACTTCGTGGCGCAATACGGCCTCGTGAAGCGCGACGCGTATCAGATGGTGCTCAGCGTCAAAGACGAAGAGGACGCGAAGGACGCCGAGGACGCGTAGGGCGTATCGACCCCGCTTCGCAAGAACGCGCCCTCTCAGCGATACGATGCGCGCCGAATGGACCGCAGCGACTTCCACCCGCCGGACTTCACGGCACCCGTCGATGCGGCGGCGCAGAAGCGGCTCGTTCCACCGGGTGGGACCGTGAAGGGCATGCAGCTTCAAGCACTCGTCGATGAGTGCACACGGCGCGGCCACACCGTCGACAAACGCTTCTCGAGCTTTCGCGACTACTCGGGCGAGGTGCTGATCGATCTGCTCATCGAGTCCGCGGCGCTCTGCCACCCGCGCGTTCCCCCGCGCGAGGGCCTTCGTCGCATCGGGCACATCGCCTATCCAACACTCGCGCAGTCGATGATTGGGCGCGTCGTCTTCGGCCTCGTGGGCTCGGACCCGAGAAGCCTCATCTCGCTCGTCTCCAAGGGCTACGCGCTCTCGAACTCTTCGGGTCAGGCCTCGGTGATCGAGGTGGATGACAAGGCAGCAGTCTTCCGCCTCCAGGGCATCTACAGCTTCGTCGACGCCTGGCACGTGGGCATCATCGAGGGAGGGATCGGCACGATGGGCCACAAGTGCACCGTGCGCATCAAGCTCCGCAGTCCCACCTCCGCAGACTTCCTCGTCGAGTGGTGAGCTGAGACGCTGAGCTGAGCCGGAGCGCCGCAGCTGAGGCATTCGCGCGACACGCCTTCAGTTCTCCCAACGCACGAGCACGCCCGCGCCTCCGTACGCGGGGAAGGCCATGAACGTCGGTAGCCATGGCTGCGGGATGCCATCGGGGCGGACGCCGAAGGCGAGCCGCGAGAGCGCGTTGGCCATCAGCTGGAGGTTCCACGCGAGCGCGTGGGCCGTTGCAATCGAACCGAACGCGATGTCCGCACCCGCATCGTTGCCGAGGGCTTCGAGCATGCCCCACACGGCGACGCCGATCCCGACGGAGGCGGCGATGATCTCCGCAATCGTGAAGGCCCTTCCCCAGTTTTGCTCGGAGGCGATGCGATCGACCAAGAGGAGCGGGCTCGGCCCGTACGCGGCGATGAGGATGAGCCCAACGCGCGGGTCTCCCGGGTCAAAGTCGGCGTAGGTGGCGCGCTCGAACGAGGCGATGCGAATGGCCGATGAGGGACGCCGGAGGTTCCCTGCCTCGCCTTGCGCATCGGCGCGCGCCGTCATCGTGAGCAGCGCGACAAGCACGGATGCGAACACCGAGAGGTCTCGAGACATGCAGGCGCCAACGCAGGCCGCATGCCGTCGATCTCCCTACGCGGGCTGACCCGTCAACAGCCCCGCATCCTCCTTCAGCTTCGCGATCAAGAAGTCGAGCACCACGCGCACACGCCGCGTGCTCTTCAAGTCGCGATGCACCGTCAGCCACATCCCCTCGCGTGGTTCATCCGGCATCGGCAGGTGCTGCAGGGTGGGCTCCACATCGCCGAGGTAGCGCGGCAAGACGGCGATGCCTGCGCCCGCGCGCGCGGCTTCCACGAGCGCACTCGTCATGTTCGTCGTGAACGCGGGTCGCGCACCCTGCGTGAGCTTCTCCACCCACTTCGCCTCGATGACGCTCGCGGGCATCGCGGTGAGGATGGGATGCTGACGCAGCTCGCTCCTCTTGAAGGGGCGCTTCGCCAGATACGCGCGCGATGCGTAGAGCCCGTGCGCGACTTCACCGATGCGCCGCACGACGAGGTCTTCACTCTTGCTCCGAAAGAAACGCACCGCGAGATCGGCCTCACGACGCGCGAGGTCGAGGATCTCACCGCCCATCGCGAGCTCGATCGTCAGGCCCGGATGCTCACGACCAAAGAGCGCAAGACGCGGCGCGAGGTAGCAGGAACCAAAGGTCTCTCCGGCCGTCACGCGCACGACGCCTTCGAGCGTCTCGTGTTGATGCGCATGCGCGCTGCGCTCGATCGCGAGCATCGAGGCTTCCACTTGCTCGATCGAAGGCAACAAGCGCTGGCCTTCCGACGTCAGCACGTACCCCGTCGGTGTGCGCGTAAAGAGCTTCACCGCAAGGTCGCGCTCGAGCGCTTCCACGCGACGACCCACGGTTGTGTGATCGACCTTCAGTTGCTTGGCCGCCTGCGCGAGCGAGCCCGCTTTCGAGAGCGTGAGAACAAAGCGGAGGTCATCCCAGTGCATGCATGTGGATTTTTGCACAGGTGCCGCGCGCAGCTGTGCATTTCACACAGCAGTCAGTCACCGCAGCTTGATGAGGATGCGCAGCAAGCTCTCCCCCAAGCGGGAAACAAACAGGCTCTTCCACACGCTCGTTCTCTCAAGCCTCACACTCGGCTGCAGCGAGACGCATCTGCGGTCGATTCGCACGGACGACGCCTCGGTCGACACTGGCCCAGGAGACGACGCGGTTGCTGAGCGCGACGCTGGCGTCGATGCGTTCGACCCGCGCTATTGCGAGCCTGGCTGGCCGACGACGAAGGGCGCGCCGCGTGTTGTGTGTGTGGACGCCGACGGACTCGTGCGCGCCGAGAGCGAGGTGCCCTGCGAGTCGAGGGTGCTCTGCGAGCTCGGCACGGTTCGCGAGATCGGAGAGCGCTTCGAACCGAGCTGTTGCCTATTGCCGCCTGGTACTCCGTGATGTGCACGCGCTCGACAGCCGAGGCCGCAGCCAACGCGCGGTCGAGCCAGCTCTCATGTGGATGGGCAGCGAGAACATGAGCGTGCTGAACGCCGCGTTGATGCTGGATGTCGACTCGACTTCGAGCGTGACGCTCACCTCGCGAGGTGGCCTTCTGGGTGCTTTCGTAACCAACGCGGCGTTCAGCTCGTTGCATCCGCGAGCGCCGAGAGAGGAGCATGGCTGGACGCCGCATTGGTGCTGGATGTCGACTCGACTTCGAGCGTGACGCTCACCTCGCGAGGTGGCCTTCTGGGTACTTTCGTAACCAAGCCTTTGCGCAGTCACGACTCGGTTGTGCGACTACCCAGAACGCAGCGAGCGAGACCACATAGCCCTCGCGCACGAGAGCGCCGACCGAGCGCCAACGCGGCGTTCAGCTCCTTGCATCCGCGAGCGCCGAGAGAGGAGCATGGCTGGACGCCGCGTTGGTGCTGGATGTCGACTCGGCTTCGAGCGTGACGCGCACCTCGCGAGGTGGCGTTCTGGGTAGTTCCGTAGC
>JBILQT010000287.1:0-9049 GCA_044373065.1 Sandaracinaceae bacterium | reverse complement strand
CCTCAGCCATGCGCTCGGCCGAGAGTACCCAAGGCACCTCCGTGAGGGGAATGATCCCGCGGCGCACGAGGTCGAGCGCGGTCGTGCGCATCGGCACAAGGCCTCCCTCAAGCGCGGCCTTGCGAAGCTCATCGAGCGGCTCTCTGCGTGCGATGGCGCGACGAATTTTCGGGCCCGTGACGAGGTGCTCAACGACCGCGATGCGACCGAAAGTTCCGTGCCCTCCGCAGCGCTCACAGCCTGCGCCGACGAAACAGGGGAAGTCCTTCGGTGTGCTCTCCGGGTTGGGAAAGAGCTCCCGCATGATCTCCGGCTGTGGCGTCGTCTCTCTTCGACAGCCGGGGCAAATCCTACGCGCGAGGCGCTGCGCGAAGACGGAGAGCAGCTCGCTCGCGACGGAGTTCGAGTGCATGCCGAGATCGAGCAGGCGCTGCACGGCATCGGTCGAATCGTTGCAGTGCAAGGTCGAGAGCACGACGTGTCCTGTCTGCGATGCACGGATGGCCTCGAGCGCCGTCTCGGCATCGCGAATCTCACCCACCAAGATCACGTCTGGGTCTTCGCGCACGAAGGCACGCATCGCGGCCGCAAAGCCAAAGCCGATCTCGCTCTTGGTCTGCGACTGCTGGATGTTGTCGATCGAGTACTCGATCGGGTCTTCCACCGTGAGCACCTTGCGCGAGTGATCGCGCGCCAAGATTTGAAGCGCGGCGTAGAGCGTTGTCGTCTTTCCAGAGCCCGTTGGCCCCACGACAAGCACAAGACCCGCGGGGCTCTCCAGCGTGCGTCGATACGCGTTGGCGACGGTCGTCGTGAAGCCGAGATCCTCGACGGTGAGGAGGCGTTGCTCTTGCGGCAAGAGGCGGAGCACGACGTGTTCTCCATGCAAGGTCGGCTGCGTTTGCACGCGCAGATCGAAGATTTGTGCGCCTGCATGACGACGAAAACGTCCGCCTTGAGGAAGACGTCGCTCGGCGATGTCGAGGCCCGACGCAACCTTGATCACGTTCACCACGCCGATGAGTTCTTCGACCGTCCACACCATGCGCGTCACATCGCGGAGGTCGCCATCGACGCGCAGACGAACACGCACGTGCGTGCCGTAGCGCTCCAGGTGCACATCGCTTGCGCGCTCGCCGACGGCATCGAGGAGGAGGTTCTCGAAGAGCGCGATGCAGCGTGCATCGACCTCGTGCCGCGCGAGGAGATCGGTCTCGACCGGTGCCGTCACCATCGCGATGTGTGGGTGATCTTTGGCCTGCGCTTGGAGATCGAGCGAGGCCCACAAACGCCTGTAATCTGTGGGGTTCACGAGGATGAGATCCACCGGCGTACCGAGCGCTTTGGCAAGATCACTCAGAGGCGCATCGGGGTCGGTTGTGGCGACGAGAATGCGTCCCTCGCGCCTGCGCAAAGGGAGCACGCGATGCCGCTCAAGAAAGCCGCGCGCGACCATGCGCGTGATCACTGGGTCCACCTCGGCGAGGAGCTCCTCGACGTGACCGGCCTTGAGGTTGTGCTGTGCCGCGAGGCCTAGGTAGAGGTCGGCCTCGCTGAGTGCACCGGAGGCGATGAGCGCGTCACCAATGCGCTTCTTGTTCGCATCGCCATGCAGCGCGGCCTTCTCCACCTTCGCGCGTGATGCGATGCGCATCTCAACAAGCACATCGCCCAGGCGCGTTGCGAGCTCGACCGAAGGGAGGCTCTCGGTGTGCAGCTCACCCGAGGGCACGCGTACGACACGCGTCATCACCGGATGAACACGATCGCCGATGGGCGCGACGAGCACGCCTCCCGGTGCCAGCTGTGCCGTGAGCGACTCAGGAATCTCGCTCATCACGTGGGCGACCAAGATGCGCTCATAGGGCCCGCCCTCAGGCAGCTCCTCTGCATCGCCAACAAAGACGCGTACACCGCGCGCGCCCAGCTTTGTCAGGTTCTCCAGCGCGCGCTGTGCAAGCTCTGGGTCGGACTCAAGGGCATCGACCTGCGCCGCAAGACGCGAGGCCACGGCAGCGGCGTAGCCTGTCCCCGCGCCGATGATCAGCGCCTTTGCGTCCGAGACGATCGCGAGCGCTTCAAGCAAGACAGCCAGTGCCCCGGGCGCGATGACTGAGTGCCCTTCTCCCACCGTGATCGGCCGGTCTTCGTTGGCCACGGCCATCTCTTCGGGCGCGACGAAGAGCGCGCGATCCACCTCCAACATCGCCCGCCTCACCGCGTGGTCGTGCACGCCGCGCTTGCCAAGAATCACGATGGGGTCGGTGGCGGTTCGGAGGTGAGTCATGTTTCGAACCTACTCACTCATGCGCACGGGGCATCGCATTGGGGGCCGCATCAACCCCTCGAAACGCACACCTCTCGAAACGCACACAGCCTCGATGGTATGAGAGAGGAATGACGCGACATCTGATGGCGATCGATCAAGGCACGACGGGCTCGACGGTGCTTCTCGTGGGTGAGGACGACGATTGAATCACGTCTGCGGGCGAGGGGTTGATTCGATCGGGCAAGCCATGAAAGCCTGGGCGCTCCTCAGAACCCAGGAAGGTCACATGGCAGAGAAGAAGGATTTGCTGGCACAGACGTCGACCGAGCTGAAGGCGACGGTGGAGAGCGCGCTGTCGAGCTTGGCGACGACGCGCGAAGAGCTTGGCGACATGCTCTCGCTGACCAAGGAAGACCGGAAGGCTCAGGGCCGCTTTCGCAAAGGCGAGCCTGAGGCATTGGAGGTGGTCTTGGATGTGGTGGTGTCCAATCCAACGCCCTTCAACGTGCTGGGCAAGAGCGACGGTGGGGTCGACCCAGAGACCTTTGAGGTCGAGTACCTGCGCGACCGCCTCCACGCCGCGAGCCTCCTCGGCAAGCTGGCCGATGCCTTCGAGGAAGTGGCACGCGACATCCGCGACACACAGCTCCAGATCGGTGCCGGTGTCCGCGGTCCGATGCTGGCGGCCTACGAGATCGCGAAGCTGCTCGCGCGCCATGACGCGAAGACCAAGAGCCTGCTGGCCAAGACAATCGACTTCTACGCCTTCGAGAAGCGCAAGAAGGCGGCCGAGTAGCCCGCCTTCACCCCGCAAGAATGCAGCGCCTCGCCCCTACCGGCGGGGCGTTTTGCTTGGTGGGCACCTGGTGTCCGTCGGGCGAGACCAGGGCGTCGCTTCGCCGACATGGTGGTGTCCGTGAAGCGAGACCCGGTGCCCCTTGGGCGGCACAGGGGTGCCCCTGAAGCGACACCTTTTGCAGGGAAACTGGCAAAAGCGTGTGGATCCTTCGGGTGCGGCGTGACGATGAGGTGACATCGCACGGTCCGCAGCAGGCTACCTTGACGGCTAGGTTAGCGAATGGCTCACTGCGCGACAGTTCGCTCCTGTCGATGGGGGCGGTCGAGTGTGCAAACGAGCGAGGGCTCAACCAGACCGAGCCATGCGTTCGGTAAAGGCGACGTAGATGTCTACACGTTCCGTTTTCGAAAACCTCTATGGGGGGGCAAAATCCTCGCCATCGTTTTACTAACCCTAACTCCCGCGCTGATGGGCGCGCGGTGTAGCCCGTCAAGGCGGGCACGGTCGTTGTCGGCTAGTTGCTCCCAACCGGGTCCATTCGGCGCAACGTGTACGGCAGATGCGACACCGGCGTCAGCGACTTCTGCGCTGGGCACTCTCCCAGCGTGCCTGCGAGCGTGTCGCCCCCAGCCGGCTTCCTTGAGTGTCGCGAATGGCGCCGCATGTGTGGTGGACCCATGCGACGATGCTTCGTTCACCGGGCCCCCAGCGCGAGTGATGTGTCCAGAGAACTGGTCCTGCGTTCCGAATTCGCTCGATGGCCGCACTGGGCAATGTCGGCGACTTGACGCAGAAGTCCTCGGATCTTGCCACCCTGGCGATACGAGTTCTCCTTGCCCTACGGGAACATACTGTAGGCAGTTCACCACCAGCGGTGTCATCTTCAGCCGCCCGAGCGGTACGCGCTTCATGGACACAACCCGATTGGGAATGTGCGTGCCACCTGTACGCGAAGGAGGCGTGTGCGACACTAGTCCCGGGACCGTAAGCACGACCACGGGCCGTCAGTGCGAGCCAGGACTTGAGTGCGCGTTCATGCCAGGCACCAGCACGGGCGATATGCGCTGTCAGCGCCGATGCGACGGTGGACTCGGGGACTGCCCTTGCGATACCCCCGGAAACACGATTTCGTGTCGCGGCAGCGGAACATCCACCGCCTACTGCAGCTTCTGCTTCGCTGATCGCACCGAGTGTTCGACGCAACTTGGAGTGCTCGGTCAATGCTGCAACTCAAGCTCAACGTGCCAAACAGTGAACGTCGGAGGAATGGCACAGCAGCAATGCTCCACTTCCAACGGAAACTCGTGCACAAGCAGTGGCCAGTGCTGCAACAACTCAGTGTGCAGAAGCGACGGCAAGTGCGGCGCCTGCCAACCGGCCGGACAGTCGGGCACCGCGTCGACTTGCTGCCCAGGCACATCGCCAGTCGGCGGCATTTGCAGCGTCCCCTGTATCGATCCGCTGACGATGATGGATGCCCGTCCGCTCATCAACACGCCATGCCAGCTTTCGGCCAGCGGACCACAATGCAACCGAACCCATCAGTGCGACCCAGCCGGTGGATATGAGTGTCGGGCCCCTTCCGGCCGCACAGAGGGCACGAGTTGCAACGGTGTCGACGATGATTGCAACGGAACTGCGGACAATGGGATAGAGGTACCTTGCACCTACTTTCCTGCGGAGTGTGGTGGCTCATTCGGCGTCCCGAACGGCGGCACTCGGCGTTGCGGGGATGCTCCCGGAGTGTGTCGACGACGGGGTAGCGCACGTTCGTATTGCTTCCAAGACACATCGGGGAACGTGTTCCCGGCCTCAGGACCAGCGGGTGACCTTTGTTCAACCGGCTACTCGGGTGTTCATTGTGGCCCCGGCGGCATAACCTGCCTCGCGCGCGAAACATGTGGACCAGTGGCTGGGTATGGCTGCAACTTCAATGCGGGGTCAGGGGTATGCGGCACCAATCCCCCGGGCGGCGGCGACGGTTGCGGTGAGACTACAACAGGCGGCTGCCTTGGTCAGTGCAGGGCTACTCCGTCAAGCACCCCGCAGTGCTGGATGCCGGGGATGTGATGCGAACTCTTCCGTTGCTGTCGCTTCTGGCGGTCGGAGTTGTCGGCTGCCCTCACACCAACAGCGTCTCAGACGCTCCCATGCCGCCAGATGCGTTCGAGCCTGAACTCATCCCAGGCGTTCCGGATGACGCACAGCTTTGTGAGCTGACGATGGAGCAACTGCGCCTCTACTTCGGATATACGGTCGCACGCGCAGGAGGAACGGCGAGTGGCCCCGACGGATTTGCGTGTCTTGACGGTGCGCCAAACCTCGAAGTTTGGGCGGTGGAACGTTCGGTTGCTGCCACCTGGGCTGCCTGCGACATGCCAGACCTTCAGAGATGCGGACGCCCTGCGGCAGCGAACGCTCATTGCATCGGCTCGACAATCCAGCGATGTCTGATGGGTGAGTCGGCCGCGACGATTGCTGAAGGACGCTCATGCGGCGTCAGCGCACCGCCTGGTTGCGTTATCGACCGCTCTCGCGCCGTGCGCGAGCCCTGACAACCATCGGACACGAAAGCAGAAGGAGCGCGATGCATCGCGCTCCTTTTGCTTTGAACTTTTTGCATCACACCAAGCACCTCTCGAAACGCACACAGCCTCGATGGTATGAGAGAGGAATGACGCGACATCTGATGGCGATCGATCAAGGCACGACGGGTTCGACGGTGCTTCTCGTGGGCGAAGACGGAAGCGTGCTCGGCAAGGCGACGAAAGACTTCCCGCAGCACTTCCCGCAGCCCGGCTGGGTCGAGCATGAGGCGGGCGAGATCATGTCGAGCGTGCTCGTGGCGATTCGCGGTGCGTATGACGCGGCCTGCATCTCGCCGAGCGATTGCGCGGGCATCGGCATCACGAACCAACGCGAGACGACGCTCCTCTGGGATCGCAAGACAGGCACGCCGATCCATCGCGCGATCGTCTGGCAAGACAGGCGCACAGCCGATCGCTGTCGCGAGCTGAAAAAGCAAGGGCTTGAGCCGCTCTTCAAGGAGCGCACCGGGCTTGTGCTCGACCCCTATTTCAGCGGCACCAAGGCCGCGTGGATTCTCGATCACGTCGAAGGCGCACGCACGCGCGCTGAGCGCGGTGAGCTCGCGTTCGGGACGATCGATACCTTCCTGGTCTGGAAGCTCTCCGCGGGCGCGGCGCACATCACCGACACCTCGAATGCATCGCGCACCTTGCTCTTTGATCTCCACACGCGCGCCTTCGACAAGACGCTTGCCGATCACCTCGGTGTGCCGATGAGCGTGCTTCCGGAGGTGCGTAGTTCGTCCGAGCGCTATGCCGTGACCAAGGGTGTTCCGGGCCTGCCCGATGGCATCCCGATCGCGGGCATTGCGGGCGATCAGCAGGCCGCGCTCTTCGGTCAGACCTGCTTTGAGCCGGGCTCGGCGAAGTGCACCTACGGCACGGGCGCCTTCCTTCTCGTGAACACGGGTACGCGCATCGTGCCCTCGAAGAATGGCCTTGTGACGACCGTCGCCTGGACGTTGAACGGCGAGACACACTATGCGCTTGAGGGCTCAAGCTTCATCGCGGGTGCGGCCGTGCAGTGGCTTCGTGATGGTCTTGGACTCTTTGCGAAGTCGGGCGAAGTGGAGGCGCTTGCGGCCTCGGTGGAGGGCTCGGAGGGCGTGGTCTTTGTGCCGGCGCTTGCAGGTCTTGGCGCTCCCTATTGGGACCCGGACGCACGCGGTGTGATCGCGGGGCTGACGCGCGGTACGACGAAGGCGCACATCGCGCGCGCCACGCTCGAAGGCATCGCATTCTCCGTGGCCGATCTCGGTCGCGCGATGGAGGCCGACATGGAAGGTCGCATCGCGCGTTTGCGCGTGGACGGCGGCGCCTCAGAGAACGCGCTTCTCATGCAGTTTCAAGCCGATGTCTTCGATGTCGCGATCGACCGCCCGGCCAATGTCGAGACGACCGCGCTCGGTGCGGCCTATCTCGCGGGCCTTGCCGTCGGCTTCTTTGATGGCCTCGATGCTGTGAAGAAAGCGCATCGCATCGCTCGGACATTCGAACCTTCGATGACAAACGAGGTTCGCGCGGTACATTTGCGCCGCTGGGACGACGGCATCCGGCGCGCACGCTCGTAAGGCATTTTGATTTGGCATGCTTTTGTGGTGCGTGGACGGCAGAAGTGGACGCCAGGACGCAAAGGTTCGACTATAGAGACCGGCCCTTTGCGCCGGCGTGGACGTCGCCCCCGGCGAAACGAAGACGCATCGCGAATCCCCGAATCGAGTATGGAATGTCTGAAGAAACGAACGACGACGTAGCCCCCTTGCCCACCGGCCCGATGAGGAAAGTTCCCGTCGCCTGGGAGGCGCTCGAAGACGCGTTCGAAAACAACGCGCCGGCCGTTCACTCGTACCTGCATCTCGCCTCGGGCGACGTGATGCGCATCGTCGACGGCGTGGCCGATCCGTCGATGCATCAGCGCGTGTCGAACGACACCGAGTACCTGCGTGTCGAGCCCGTCTCCTCGCGCGAGCAGTACCGCTGGATGGAGCGCTTCATCGCGACGGTCGATGAGGGCGAGCTGCGCGACAAGCTCGTGCAGTCGATCGACGGCAAGGGCGCCTTCCGCCGATTCAAAGACGTGCTGATGTCGTTCCCCGTGGACCGCGAGCGCTGGTTCACCTTCCGCTCCGAGCGTCTGCGTTCCTGCATGGAGCAGTGGCTCAACACGCACTCGCTTGAGTCTGCGCCGCGCACCGAGTGGCATGTTCCGACGGCCGACGAAGTTCAGAAGCCCGAAGAGGACAAGCCAGCACGCCGCAGCCGCGCAGCGTTCATCGAGACGCAGCGTCGTCGCATTCAAGAGCTTGGCGAGCTGCTCCCCGCGCGTGAGCTCGATGCGGCCGTCGCATTCCTGGAGTTCCTCCGCGAGCGCAAGCATGTGCCGCGTCTTCGTCATCGCGAGAGCGGCGAGCACGGCGAGGCCTCAAGCGACTCGGGCTCGTTTGATGTGTCGGATGTCAAAGTCGGCGACGCTGAGCCGAGCTGAACAGGCGCTCCTCGCGTGCTTGTGGGTCGGTGCCTCTGCCGGCCTGACATCACGCGCGGCGGCGCAGTCGACATCACCGTATCGCCTCGTGGAGGCGTTGGTCTGCGTCGTGGGCGCGGATACCCCGACGGCTGGCGCCGATGTCGTCCTCCTCTCGGATGTGCAGTTCGTCGCGCTGCTCGCAGCCGCGCGAAGGAATGAGCCGGTGGAGATCACACCTGCGCTGATGGAGGCTGCACGCGCGCAGCTTGTCGGCGAGCTCTTGATCGAGCGTGAGTCGCGACGCCTCCACACGGGCGAGCCCACGCCTGATGAGGTCGCACACCAACGCGAGGCGATTGCGCGTTCTCTCGGCGGGGCCGAGCGCCTCGCGGGCTACCTCGTGGCCTGGGATGTCTCGGAGTCCGAGCTGACGCAGCTGGCTTCAAGGCGCGCCACGGTGGAGCGCTTTCTCGCCGCGAATCTTGAGGGCGGCACAAGCGCCTCCGATGCGGATGTTGAAGAGGCGTATCGCGCCGCAGGCCATCCCTTCGTGGGCCGACCTTTTGAGGAAGTTCGAGAGGCCTTGCGGGGGTGGCTCGAGGTCACGCGCCTGGAGCAGAGCGTGGCGCGCTGGTTGACGGTGCTTCGTCAGCGCAGCGATGTGCATATCGTTCGCGACCTCAATCCGCGCGATTGAGAACCCAACCCCTTAGTGTGGAGCCCCCGATGTCTGGGCATGGTGAAGGAAATAGTCTGCGCGTCGTCATCGCCGCGCTCATCGGCAACCTGCTGATTTCGATCTCGAAGTTCGTGGCGGCCTTCTTCTCAGGAAGTGTCTCGACGCTCGCCGAGGCAGTGCACTCGGTCGCCGATACCGCCAACCAAGTCTTGCTTGTGGTCGGGCTCAAGCGCGCGGAGAAGCCAGC
>JBILQT010000286.1:0-9102 GCA_044373065.1 Sandaracinaceae bacterium | reverse complement strand
TCATGACGGTGGGCTCATCGGATAGCCATCACATCACCGAAGACCCAGTGGGCTACCCGCGCACCTGCCTCTGGGTTGGCGAGGATGATCCGCGCATGCTCACGGGCGACCGCGTCCGCGATGTGACGCGCAGTGGCGCTTCGTTTGTAACGGGCGGCATCTACCTTGAGGCAACCGGGCCGAGCGGAATCGTCCCCGGCGGCACGGCCACCGGTGTCGGTGCGCGCGCCTCGATCGAGGTCACCCTCCGCGCACCCTCGTTCATCGATGTCGATCAACTCGAGGTGATTGTGAACGGCATCACCACCGAGACGATTCCTGTCCCTGAGGGCACCGACCCCGTGCGATTCGCAGACACGATCGAGATCGATGTGCCCGTGGCTGGGGCCTGGGTCGTCTTTCACGCCTCCGCTGCCACCGCGCCTGACGTCGCCTACGGCGGCCGACCTTTCGCGGTGAGCAATCCGATGTTTCTGCGTCGGTGAAGTTGGTCAGTGCATATCGCGATAGTATTGCAATATGAACGCGACGCGAGTGCGCGCTCAGCGCAGCACACCCGTGCCCGTCATGCGGCCGTGCACAAACGACAGATCGGCGCCGTGCCAGATGCCGCGGATGTAGTTCTGGTCGGCGATGGGAAGTCGATTCCAGATGTCGCCCTCGAACGAGATGGAGTTGCCCCCCTCGGCGACGTAGCCCGTCACAACGCCGTTCTTGAAGAGGCCGGAGATGTCGACGCCGACAGGCGAGCCCATGTGGATCTCACCGTTCGGGAAGATGCCGCCGTTCACAGGGAAGTGCTCCGGGCTGAATACAGTGATCCATGAGGCAGCGGTGTTTTGACCCCCAGCATCGATCTCAAAGTGGAAGCTTCCGCTGAGCCAGATGCCGCCATCGGGGCTGCCGCCGCCGAGCACCGCGTTGTCGATTGCGTCGTTGCCGGTGATCACGTTTCCGGTTCGAAGAAGCGCCGCGTTGCGCGAGGCAATGCGCTGCTCGTGTGCGGGCATCGTGAAGGTTCCATCGATCACGGCAGGGAAGGAGCGGAAGGCACCACACGCAACGTTCACGTTGCTTGCCGCAACGTCGCCGAAGTTGCGAACGCCGCCGCGGACCATCTGCCACTGCGTTGGATAGTTGCCGGGGCCCGGTGCGGAGAGCGGAAAGGAGAACGTGAACTCGCCGCCCGGAGGCACGTCGCCGCCCAGCGCGATCCATTCACTGCCCGTCAAGAAGAGGTCTTCCGAGTTCACGGCGTGAAGCGCGTAGTTCGCCGCGCTCGACCACGTCGTGTCGCCTGTGTTGCGCATCGTGACGGTGGCCGTCGTCGAGGCGGCGCAAGCGAGGCTCGAAGGGAGGGTGTGCCTCGCGACAACCGCGAGGTCGGTGCCGGTGTACGTGTACGCGTCGACGGTGAATGCATCGGGCACGGGCGGGGTTGCGGCATCGATGCTCGCGTCTTCACCGAGAGGGCCTGTGTCGGCGAGCGGACCTGTGTCTGCAACCGGGCCGGCGTCAGCGAGCGGGCCTGTGTCGAAGGCTCTTCCCGTGTCGACACGACCCGTATCGGGGCGACCTCCAAGCGAGCCATCGCATGCGGAGGTCAGCGCTACCGCGGCGACAAGAGGGAAACCAAAGGAGAGTGATTGCTTCATGGGAGTTCGCTTCCAGTTCAAACTGCGAGGGGAAGGCACTACGGAATTCGCCTGAAGAAATCAGGGAATGAACCATTTCGGTGGGGCGACCTGCGGCCGACGAGATGAAGGTCGCACGGTCCCGGGCTCTGCGGGAGTGGATATGAATTCAATCGTGTTGCGATAGTTTTGTAATGAGGTCGGGTTCGTGTGTAGGACTCGGCCCTTGGCCGCGCGGCCCCCGGCGTGGACCTAAAGAAACCGCCAGTTCTGCAAGGGATCGGTTCGTTCGGGCAGTGCAGCCTGGTGGAGCAAGCGCATCCCGTGCTCGGTGTGGACGAGGATGCCCCAGTACTCCGTTTCGAGGGCGTTCTCGTCGACCCAGAGTGCGGCGATGTCTGTGCGACCGTCTCCGTCCACATCGCCGAGAGCGTGCAAGTCCATGAAGACCCCACCGTAGACAAACGGGAAGCCCTCCACTGCGAACTCGGACTCGCCGCTTGGGTCGATGCGCCGACCCGTCATGGTTGGGCCCGGGGATGGGAGGACCATCAGATCCTCTACACCGTTGCCATCGAAGTCCGACGCGATGGCCATGCCTCCGTAGGGCACCTCGGTGCGGAACGCTTCGATGAATCCATTCGCTGTGACTGCGATCGCGCCCACGTTGTGCGGCATCGCGACCGAGTAGAAGAACCCAGGCGCGGTGCCATCCCGAGTCGCGACGTAGCCGTTGCCGAACTGGCCCAAGCTCGGCCGACGGCCCCGTTGCCCGAAGTCAAAAGCGCGCCCCACTGCGACCAGCACGTCGCCGCGCGCGACGAGCGCGTAGAGCCTCATGTGCTCTTCCGGCCCCAGGGTCACCACGTACCGTTGCACCGAGTCGTTCGAAGCAAAGACGAGGACCTGCCGCGCCTGCTCTCCGACAGGGAGCTCAATCGACGTGAAGCCGGGCGAAGCAATCAGCAGAGGTGTTTCTGTGTCTGCCCCATCGACGGACCATGTGAGCAACTGCCCTCCCTCCATCCGCCAGTAATCGAGGTGCCCGCCGACACGCGCCGCCGACGCGCTCGGCCAGATGCTCAGCCCGAGCGGAGACCGAGGAAGCGGCAGCTCGGCATTGGCGTGTTGCGCCTGAACGACACCGCCCGCGAACGTGAGGACATCAAAGTCATCGTCAGCGAACGCAAAAAGGCGAAAGCCGAAGGGCGAAGGCGGTGCCCGGTAGAGACGCGTTCGGAGGGGCAGCGCGTGCTCGTGAAATGTGGCGAACGACTCAGACGAGAGCCCCACCAGTACACGCAAGAACTGGGGCGCCGATTCTTCGAACACCACATCCGGAAGGCCGTCGCCGTCGAGGTCGTTTTCGCATGAAGCGCGCACGGGTTCGGCTTGGAGAGCAGGGGTCGCACCGCAGCCGACGCAGGTCGCGACGGAGAGTAGGGCGATCCGCGCTTTCAACTTCACGAGCATGTTGTTTGTTGTGTGAGCGTCTCGCTGAGGATCTCAGTGCAGCCGCAGTGGCGAGGACGCGAGACGTGACCGCCGCAGGCGCTTGCGAGGAGCGCGAGGAGGCACAGCGAAAACGGTGAGATTTTCCGTGCTCGATTCGCGAGGCAGGAATTCACTCTGCAGGACCCTGTAAGCAGAGTCGTTCGAACTGCACTGCGAGATTTCGACTGTCGGTTGGTAGTTGAACCGTGCGGTCGTAGACGAGATCGAGCTCGGTTGGTGCGGCGTTGGCCGGTATGGTGAACGCCGCTTCGGAGGGTGTGGTGTCGACGGGCCACGCGCCTTGTTCGTTCCCCGCGATGAGCGCGCGGACTCGGATTGGTCGTGCATCGGCGACTGCGCGCCACCAAAGCTGCACGGTCGCTGGCGATGAACGGGGCGGAAGCGTGATGTGTGATGCGGGGCCATCGCTCCAGACGAAGCTACGTGCGCCATCGCGTTCATCACCACTGAAGCCCTCACGCATGAACTCGCGCGCGTCTTCCGTTCCGAAGTCCATGCAGAACCCCCCGTCCGGGACGGCGCGCTCTTCGTGGACGCGCACTCTCGAACCGACGGGCGCGGGCAAGTCGCGGCGGATGAGGAAGTTAAAGTGACCTCCGCATGCGGACACCGAGGCGGTGGTGAACTGCGCGATGGCGCGACGCTGCTCCGGGTCGCTCAGCATCTCGTGGTACCCCGTGAAGGAGAGCATCGTCTCACGATCGCTCACAACCCTCCCCGTGCTCAGCGCGCTGATGGGGTTGGGTCGTAGGTGATGCACGCCCCAGATCAACACCGATGCTTGCGTGGCAATTGCGTGTGCGTGGCTGTACTTGCCGAAGGTCACGCGTCCCGCGACTTCGGTATGCGCGAGCTCGCGGTTGTTGAGCCCGTGCAAGTCCTCGACGTGCACCTCATCTGCCCAAAATTTCAGTCGCTGGTAGTCGCTCTCGGCCACCGTCAAATCGGGCCATGCCTCGGTGAGTGCAGAGGCGAACTCGCGATCGCAGCCGTACGCATCGGAGGTGAGTGGCCAGCTCCGGAGCACGCTCGTCCGAGCTTCCCACTGGCTCGCGCCGGTGCTCAGTTGCACGAGCAACAACATCACGAGCGCGCCTTGAGCAATGCCAGCCCAGCGAGCCCGCAGGTCAACAGCGAGCACGCCAATCGCGAGGTACGTCAGTGAGACCGGGATGACGAGAAAGCGCCCTCCTTCGTAGCAGTCGCCGCCTGCGACGATCGTCATTAGCGTCACAAGCGATGCGAGGGCCCACACAAACGCGTAGCGGGTTCGCTGTGCATCTTCGCGCCACATGGCAAGGCATCGTGGGTGCAGCGGCAGCCAGCCAAATGAGGCCACAAGAACTAGCGCTGCGCCCTGCGGAGTCCTTGTTGAAGTGAGCAGGTAGTTGAGTCCATCAACGACTTCGAGCCAACGTGAAGAGGATGCTTTGGCGTAGTACGTGTTGGGCGCGAGCGTCCCGAACACCGTGAGTCGGAATGCGAAGTAGACGATCGCGGCGAGCGCACAGGTGCCCACAGGTGCCCAGCGAATCACGCGCCCGTGCGCGCGTTGCTTGAAGGCCCAATACGCGGCGAAAGCGAGCGCGATTGGGATGCCTTCGGGTCGAACGAAGACGAGCGCGATGAGGGCGACAGCAAGAAGAACCGCGTCGGTACTGGATGCGCGCTCGCGGTCGACCACCGTGGTCGCAGCGAGGAGTGTCACAAGCAGAAAGAGCGGTCCCTCAAGGAGAAACGACGCCGCATCGCTGAGCTGCGGGTTCGAAGCGACGAGCAATCCAGCCACTGCGGCGAAGGTCGTCGGTGCGCTGCGTCCCGAGAGCTTGCGGCCTAGGTGTGCGGCGAGCAGCGCACAACCTGCGAGCGGTAGAATCGTTCCGACGAAAGCGGCCAGCACGAGGTCACCGAGGACTACCCCGAGCCCCGCCTTGACCCAGAGATCGAGGAAGCTGGTGAAGCCATCGATAGGTCCGTCCTGGGCATTCCAGTAGTAGCCGCCGCCTTCGAGAAAGTGCCGCACGTAGACGAGCAGGATGAAGACGTCATCGGTGGCGTTCGGTGTGGCTCCGGCCAATGTGTAGCAAGCGACGCATGGGAGAATCAGCAAGAGCGCGACCGCGCCGGGTGCCTTCGTCATCTGCGGGGGGAGCTGCATCGGCTACTGATTCACATACCACTGCGCCAAGAGCGCCCCTTGGCCATGCACTACGCGCAGCTCCGTGCGGACCATGCTTGGCTCTTGGATGCAGATGGGGCGGTCGCTGCCGAGGGCGAGGTCTCCACCCTCGCGTGCGTCTTGCTGCATGAGCACGCTGTTGATGTCGAAGAGGTAGGCGTCGACGTCGGTGATGCCCGCCTCGCTCTCGACGAGGAGTTTGTAGCAAAAGCCTGGATGCAGGACTTCGCTGAAGCTCTGCCTCTCGCCCTCGTGAAGCGTCATGCGCGATGGCGTGCCGAAGGGTGTGAGCGCGAAGGCTTCCGTCTCTTCGCGTGCGCGCATCGCTTCTTCGAGCGCATCGGACGGAGGTGGACGCGGGGGCGCGACGGGCGTGGGCACGGGCGGCGCTTCGGGGGCGGGCTCTTCGCATGCGATGAGGCCTTGCGATGCGAGGAGAAGAGCGAGCGTTGCGATGGCGTGCGTTCGTGAATTCATCGGAGCCTCATGATGCGTCGACACCAGCGTGCGCGCGGAGTTCCGAACCTAGCGTATTCATCGAGAGCGCACGTATATGCTGCGCGGATGCCGAGAGAACGCATGACGCTTGCTGCGAAGTCGAAACGCATCGTGGAGATCCTGGAAGGGCTCTATCCCGAGACACCGATTCCGCTCGATCACACCGACGCGTTTACGTTGCTCGTCTCGGTCGTGCTCTCGGCGCAGACGACCGACAAGAAGGTGAATGAGATCACGCCTGCGCTCTTTGCGGCGGCAGGTGACCCAGCGCGCATGGCGGCGCTTGAGGTCGATGAGATCAAAGAGCTGATTCGTCAGGTCGGTCTTGCGCCGCAGAAGGCCAAGGCGCTCAAGGGGCTTGCGACGCTGCTTTTGGAGCGTCACGGCGGTGAGGTGCCGAACTCCTTTGAGGCACTCGAAGCCCTGCCGGGCGTGGGACACAAAACGGCCTCGGTCGTGATGGCCCAAGCGTTTGGCGTGCCTGCGTTTCCGGTCGATACGCACATTCAACGGCTCGCGTACCGCTGGGGTCTCTCCGAGGGTGGCAGTGTCGACAAGACCGAGCGCGACTTGAAAGCGGCGTTCGACGAATCGCTCTGGAACAAGCTGCACCTGCAGATCATCTTCTTTGGCCGCGAGCATTGCCCCGCGCTGCGACACGACTTTGACGCATGCCCGATCTGCTCATGGGCTGCGTCGAAGAAGGTGCGCGAGGGCGAGGCTCCGAAGGCGAAGAAGAAGAAAGCCGACTGAGCGATATGCAACCTTTCGGTTGCATATCAACGTGCAACCTTTCGGTTGCGTATTGGCTCAGCGTCGTACGAGGAAGCCGTCGCTCGCACCCATCGACACGACGGGTGTGCCCGCGATGCTCGCTGTGCCGTCGAAGGTGCCGCCCACGCTGATGACGTCCGATGCTGTCGCTGCGATCGCGTTGCCCGTTTCGTTGGCGGCGCTGCCCCAGGAGAAGGCCTCGATCGGGCTGCCGTTGAGCATGTAGCGGGCGACCACGACATCACGCGTTCCGTCGGCGCCTGCGTGCGGAATGCTCAACGCTCCAGCGCTTGCGGCAGCTCCGATATGGCCCGTCGCGAAGATGGATGTGCCGAGGGCGACGCTCTCGTAGGCGTCGGCGAAGGGGCTCTGAAGAAGCTGTGCAGCGAGCGTGGTGGTCGGTGCGGTGGCGTCGAGCAGAACCAAGAAGCCATCCTGATTGTCGGCGCAGCTCGGAAGCGCGCCTGCAATCGCGCCTGCGCAGTGACCCGTGATGGCGATGCGTGCTGCATCGGCAACCACGTCCGTGGCGCTGTCTGCGCCAGTGCTGCCCCAAACGACGCCGAAGTCGGGCTGGTTTGTAGCGAGCGAGATGCGCAGCAAGAATGCGTCGTCGCCGCCCGCGTTGCTGCCGAGGTAGGGCGCGGTCGCTCCATGGATGACGGGACCGCTAAGGTGGCCGACGACGTAGACGTAGCCATCGACCACTGCAATTCCGGTCACAGCATCATCGCCGGCTGCGCCAAACCACCAGTTGAGCGCAGTGCCCTCGTTGATCTTGCACGAGACGAAAGCGTCGCGGCCGCCAGCGTTTGGGACCGTGGAGATGGGCGTGTCGAACTGCGTGAAGGGCGTGAACCAGCCGCCGTAACAGACGGTGGTGGAGGTGCCGACGACCTCATCTGTGTCGATGGCTTCGACCGATGAATCGCCGGGACCCGTGAGCATGAAGAGATTGTCGAACATGCCGTCTGGGTGCGTCCTCGCGATGAAGCCATCCAAACCCATGGCGCTGTTGACCGCTGCGCTTCCTTGAAGCTGGAAGGTGCCGCGGGTGGCGCCGACGATGTAGGTCTTGCCGCTCGCAAGCGCGATGTCGTGAATGCCCTCCTCGCCGTCGGCAGGGCTGCTCACGGTGGGGCCTGTCTGCGTGCGAATGGATGCGATGACGCTGCCGTCGGAGAGCGTGCACTCGACCAAGCCGCTCACGGGGGATGCGAGGGGAACGCTGCGTGCGCCGTCGGTCCAGGTGCTTGATGCGTGCGCGTTGCCTGCGACGCAGCGGAGAAGTCCGTTTGGCGAGTTCGCGACGGCCACGACGGCGTCGTTCTCCGCGCTCTGCAGAAGCGCAACCGGTTGGTTGCACGTCCCCATGTTGCACCCTTGAAGCAGGTCGCAGCGCACGCCGCATGCGCCGCAGTTGTTGCGATCGGTGAGCGGGTCGACGCACATGCCCATGCACTGAAGTTGGGCGCCGCAGGGCGTGGCATCGGGCGGGACGAATGTATCCACTGCGTGTGCGTCCACGCCTGCGTCCGAGACAACAGAGCCCGTATCGGCCAGGGGTACACACATGCTCCCTGAGGGGATGAACCCTGTGGGACAGCCTTCGCGGGTGCAGTGCGTCGAGAAGAACGCACAGACCAAAACAGCACCGAACTTACGCATCGCTCGAAGCTAGCGTTTTCCGGCGGGGAGATCACGCGCTTGCGGCGGGCGCGCTTGTTCGATCGGAAGCAATACGATTGAAATAATATGTGTATGTGACCGCGCTAGGGCGCATCGAACGCACACCGAAAGCCGACGTCAGCACGTACCGAGGAGGCGTTGACCCACATGCGTGCGGTGACGCGCAGGGAGACGGCGGGATGGAGGAAGGAGCCACCGCGAAGGATGCGCAGCGCACCGATGCGATCGGCGCCGCCGACGTCGACGGCGCGGGGTGAGGAGGAGGTCCACTCCCAGGCGTTGCCTGCGAGATCGAGCACGCCGAAGGGGCTTTGATTCGCGGGCCGTGCGCCGACGGCTGCGAGGTGCGTGAAGCCGTCGTTGTCGTCGGTGCGCAGGGGAGGGCGGCCGTGGTTGCCGAGCGTTGCGTCGTAGACGCGGCCCCAGGGGAAGCGTCTTGCGTCATCTCCGCGTGCAGCAAACTCCCACTCTTCTTCGGTGGGCAAGCGCCCGTGGATGAACGCGCAGTAGTCCGCCGCGTCATGCATCGAGATGCCAACGACGGGAAGGTCTGCGCCGCGCAGTGCAGCGCTCATCTCACGTGAAGGTGCGCACCGTGAGGCAGCGACGCAGCGTGTGTAGGCAGCTTGCGTGACCTCCGTGCGCAGAAGACCAAACGCGCCGATGTGTGTGCGACGTGGCGGCGTCTCGTGTTGAAAGCGCTCGGGGCCGCACTCATCGGCGAGGGTGAACTCGTGCTCGTCTTGGCAGAGCTGCACGGCATACGCGATGTCATCGCTGTTCGCGCCCATCGTGAACGTGCTCTCGGGGATC
>JBILQT010000285.1:0-9142 GCA_044373065.1 Sandaracinaceae bacterium | reverse complement strand
CGAGCTTCTTCACGCCATCGACGTCCTTCACATCGAAGTGCGCGGTGCCACCGTTGCGCAACGAGCCGAAGAGGATGAATTCCGCGAGCGGTTTTTTCAGATTCTCTTCGACCGTGCGCGCCATCGGACGTGCACCGAACTGCGGGTCGTAGCCCTTGTCCGCGAGCCACTCGCGTGCCGCATCGGAGATCGTGACGGTGACCTTGCGCTCGACGAGTTGCTCCCCGAGCAAGCGCACCTCCTTGTCCACGACCTTGCGGATGACCTCGCGATTCAGGCCACTGAAGAGCACGATCGCGTCGAGGCGATTGCGGAACTCGGGCGCGAAGAGCTTCTCGATCGCCTTCATCGCGCGGCTCGTGTCCTGGGTCGCTTCCGCGTTGTCGAAGCCGATGTGACGCGTCGCCATCTCGCGAGCGCCGGCGTTCGTCGTCATCACGACGACCGTGTTTCGGAAGTCTGCCTTGCGACCGTTGTTGTCGGTGAGCGACGCGTGGTCCATCACCTGAAGGAGGATGTTGAACAGGTCGGGATGCGCCTTCTCGATCTCGTCGAGCAAGAGCACGGAGTAGGGCTGCTTGCGCACCGCATCCGTGAGCAACCCGCCCTGATCGAAACCGACGTAGCCCGGGGGGGCGCCGATGAGCCGCGAGACCGTGTGGCGCTCTTGGCATTCGCTCATATCGAAACGAATGAGCTCGACACCGAGCGACTTCGCGAGCTGCCTTGCGAGCTCCGTTTTGCCGACGCCCGTGGGGCCGCTGAAGAGGAAGTTCGCGATCGGCTTTTCGCCTGTGCGCAGGCCTGCGCGTGAGAGCTTGATGGCGCTGACCATGCGGTCGACAGCCTCGTCTTGTCCGAAGACGACGGCCTTCAGCTCGCGATCCAAATCCTGCAGCTTCGTCTCTTCTTGGGACGAAACCGTCTTCTCCGGAATCTTCGCCATGGAGGCGACGACACGCTCGATGTCACGCACATCGACCTTGTGCAGCGGCTCTTTGCGCATGCGATCGAACGCGCCGGCCTCATCGATCACATCGATCGCCTTGTCGGGCAGATGACGCTCGTTGATGTGCTTGGCCGAGAGGCGCACGGCCTGCTCGATCGCGCCTTCGAGGTACTTCACACCGTGGTGTTCCTCGTAGCGCGTGCGCAGCCCTTCAAGGATTAGGATGGCGTCGTCGACGCTCGGCTCGTTGACGTCGATCTTTTGGAAGCGACGGCCGAGCGCGCGGTCTCGCTCGAAGCTCGCTTTGTATTCCTGATGCGTCGTTGAGCCGATGCAGCGCAGCTTCCCTGCAGCAAGTGCGGGCTTGAGAATGTTCGAGGCGTCCATCGAGCCACCGCTCACGGCGCCTGCGCCGACGATGGTGTGAATCTCGTCGATGAAGAGCACGGCATTCTCGTGCTCCGTGAGCTCTTTGATCACGCCCTTCAGGCGCTCTTCAAACTGCCCGCGAAACTTCGTGCCTGCGAGCAGCGCGCCCATGTCGAGCGAGAAGACGGTGGCCGTCTTGAGCACGTCGGGAACGCGGCCCTCGTGGATGTAGAGCGCGAGACCTTCCGCGATGGCCGTCTTACCGACGCCCGGCTCGCCCACGAGAATGGGGTTGTTCTTGCGACGACGGCCGAGCACTTGGATCGTGCGCTCAAGCTCCTTGTCGCGACCGATCAGCGGGTCGATGTCGCCGTCCGCCGCAGCCTTGTTGAGGTTCTGCGTGTAGCGCTCGAGCGCACTCTTCTCCTCGTCGTCGCCGTCTTCGCTGTCGCCATCTGCACCAAGCTCGCCGTCCTCTCCGCCGCGCGGGCCTGCGCCGCCTTCGCCTTCATCGGGCCCGATGCCGTGGCTGACGTAGCGCTTGAGATCGAACTGCGTGACGCCCGATTGCGTGAGTAGAAATGCCGCATGGGAGTCGCGCTCGTTGAACATCTGCACGAGCACGTTGCCGCCATCGATCTGCTTCATCTCGGACGAGAGCGCGTGAATCGCGGCGCGCTGAAGGACGCGCTCGACTGCGAGCGTCTGCTGCGGCTCGTAGTCGTCGAACTCTGGGTCATCCGTATACTCGACAGGCAAGGGCTGGATCGCTGTCGCGAGGAAAGCGTCGAGCTGCTCCTTCAGCTTCTTCTTGTTCGCGTGGCACGCCTGAAGCGCTTTCCCCGCTTTGGGATCCTCCAGCAGCGCGAAGAGCACGTGCTCGAGCGTGACGAGCTCATGGCGACGCTTGCGTGCTTCTTCGTACGCGCGGCGAAGCGATGCTTGGAGTTCTTTTGCGATGATCGGGGCAGCCATAGGGTCCTCTCAGCAGGGCGCTTGTGCGCGCTTCGGGATCAAAAAAGAGTGGGCGCGAGGCGCGAGACTCAATCGTCTTCGTGCTCTTCGTCGGGCTCCATCGAGAGATGCAGCGGGTACTGACGCTCGCGTGCGAGCCGGTCGACGATCGCGATCTTGGTCTCAGCCACTTCGCGCGTGAACACGCCCGCAATGCCGACGCCGTTGTGATGCACGTGAAGCATGATTTCCGCGGCCCGTGCTTCGTTGTGGTGGAACACGCCCACGAGGATGTCGACGACGAACTCCCTGGTCGTGTAGTCGTCGTTGTGCACCAGCACGCGGTACATCCGCGGACGCTTCAGCTTGGTTTGCTTCTTCTCTTCGGTGACGACACCGGAATCGCTATCGAACTTCTCCGCCACGAGGCCTCCGAGTTCGCGACGATAGCGCAAGCGCACACGAATCGGGCGTTATGCGCTGCGCACACGGGGAGGTTCGCGACGCCAAGCATCGAGCTTCTGCGCGAGGCCATCGAGACCAAGGCCTCCAAACGAGGGCTCGATTTCTTCGCATGCCTCGCCATGCGTCACGCAGACGAGAAGGCGCTCGTGATCAATCGCGACAGAGTCGATGCGCGCGCGCTCGATGCGCACCTGCGAGCCATCCTCGTGTGGCACCTCAAGCGCTTCGTCCGTGAGCGTGATCGCGCGTCCTGCGAGGGTCTTCTGGCGCTCGGCGTGAAGGGCGATGCGACGTACCCAGAAGCGCACCGCGACGAGGCTCAAGACCGCGATGAGGTAGGCCCACCATGTCTGCGCGAGGCCAGCAAGGAGCGCTGAGCAGATGACGACGACGGCGACCGAGACGCGCCGCACGGTTGCGATGTCTGTCTCGCTTCCGTCATACGCGAGCCTCTCGTTCATCGCGGGATCAACGCGCCACGATGCGCACGAAGTAGCTGCCGTTGGTTGCGTTCCACACCGTCAACGTCGAGGCATCGACATCCACAACACGCGCCAAATCTCCCGCGGCGGTCGCGGGGCTTGTGCCGACTCTGTCGAATGCCAAGTAGACAATCACCGTGCGTGGGATGTGGCCAAGGTTGTGCTCGACCTGAAGCTGACCGCGTGACGGGTAGGGCAGCCATCCGGTGTCACCCGCGTCCCAGGGTGCGCTCTCCCAAGAGCCCGTCTCGGGGTCGATGCTGGCCATCGAGAGCTCAGGCGAGGTCATCGTGTAGACGACCACCGCGTTTGCGGGAGGGAGGCCGCCGCAGCCGCTTGCGAGCGGAAGGAGGGCGAGAAGGAAGGCGAGGGCGAGGCGGGTGAACATGCGCGGCGCCATCTTGCACGCGAAAGGCGAGGACGTCATCGGGGCGTGCTTTCGATCAACGCATCCACCAAGCCCGATGCTGTGTATGCGCTCGCGGTGACGTGCACTTCAAGGCCGAGTTGCTCTGCCCGAGCGGTCGTCACGGGGCCAATCGAGGCAACGCGCCATCTGCGCTCGATCCCGCGCGTGAGCCGCTCGAAGTGCTCGGCGCTGGAGGGCGAGGTGAGCGTGACGATGTCGAAGTCATGCGTCTCTGCGAGCGCGCGAATCGCAGCTTCGACTCCTTCCGAGGGACCGGCTGTGCGGTACGCGGGCACGTCGTCCACGAGGCATCCCGCGGCGCGCAGCATCTCGGGCAAGACCTCACGCGCCACCTCTGCACGCGGCAGGAGTACACGCGCGCCCTTTGCCGACTCGCCTAGTGCGAGAAGCACTTCCGCGCCTGCGCCTTCGCCGCGAAACTCTCTCGGGATGCGATCCGGCTCGATGCCTCGCTCACGCAATCGAGCGGCGGTTGCTGGGCCCACCGCGATCACCTGCGCACCTCCAAACGCGCGTGCATCGCGTCGCTTGTCCTTCAACATCGCAAAGAACGCATCGACGCCGTTGGTGCTCGTGAACACGACAGCCGCATACGTCGCGAGTTCCTCGAGCGCGCCTTCGAGGAGGCTCAGATCCGTTGGCGGCAGGATGCGCAGGATCGGATGCATCAGCGGTTCTGCGCCTGCGTCGCGCAGCAGGCGCGCCATCTCTTCGCTTTGCCCTTCGGGTCGCAGCACGAGCACGCGCTTTCCGAAAAGCGGCTTGGTATCGAACCAGCGCAGCGACTCTCGGTAGCGCGCAATCTCGCCGACGATGATCAGCGCGGGCGTGCCGATCGATTCTTCTTCTGCGCGCTTGGCAATCGTCTCCACCGTCGCAACCAGCGTGCGCTGCGAGGGCAGCGAGGCCTTCTCCACGATGGCTGCGGGCGTCTTCGGGTCGCGCCCATGCGTCATCAGGATCGACATCAGCGCGTCGATCTTTCGCAGGCCCATGAAGAAGACAATCGTCTGCGTGGCCGTCGCGAGCTTCGACCAATCATGTGAGTCGCGATCCTTCTCGGCTGACTCGGTCGCCGTGACGAATGCGACGCTGCTCGAGGCCTCGCGATGTGTGAGCGAGAGCCCTGCATAGACGGCCGCTGCGACCGGCGAGGGAACACCGGGGACGACCTCGAAGGGGATGCCTTCCTTCGCGAGAAACTCGGCCTCTTCGGAGCCGCGACCGAAGAGGTAGGGGTCGCCTCCCTTGAGCCGCGCGACCGTCTTCCCTGCGCGCACCGCATCGAGCATCCGCGCGTGAATCGTCTCCTGCCGCTCATACACACGCCCCGCGCGCTTGCCGACGAAGATGCGCTCTGCATCGGGCCGCGCGTGGTCGAGCAGGCTCGGGTGAATCAGCGCGTCGTAGAGAACGACATCGGCCTCACGTAGACGGCGCAGCGCGCGCTGTGTGATGAGCTCCGGGTCGCCCGGGCCCGCGCCGAGGAGAAAGACGAGGGGACGCATCGCGCGAGTCTACGGTGTGCCCATGCAGCGTTGGGCTGCAGGTCGCGTGCAGACGCGCGTGAAGGGCGTGCGGCTTCGTCGCGCGGCCATGAATCCGAGAATCTCGGGGACGGACCAGAAGGTGGTGTCGACGTGGCCTGCGCCCTCGCACTCGAGATAGGCGAGTGGTGTGCTGGCGCAGAGGGCGTCGTAGGCGGCTCGCTCGATCGGCGGGTGAATCAGGTCGTCTTCGCTCCCCGCGATGAAGAGCAGGCCGTAGCTGGGGCTCGCGGGTGTGATGCGCGGGATGGAGGTGGCTGTGAGCGATGCCTCGCGGAACCAACAACCCACCGAGTCGACAGCGCCAACGCCCTCGGCAGTGACCTGCGTGCGGAAGGCCTCGGTGTAGAGCGTCTCGACCGTTGCATCGCGTGTCGGGTTCGCGATGTTGCAGGCCATGGCAAGCCCCTCGGGCACGCTCGTGTTGAAGGGCGCGCGCAAGACGCTGTTCAGCACGGCTTCTTGTCCATACCAATGCGCCTGCCCAGCGAGCGCGGCCGCGAAGTTGGTCGTCGCAGGCACGGTGCTCTCGACCGAGCGCTGCATCTGCGCGGTGAGGTCTGCACTCGGCACAGACGCAACACCGCCGAGGAGGTTGAGCTCGCGTGCGTAGTAGGGAGCAAGCCTGTCGACCCAGAGCAACGCGTGGCCTCCCTGTGAGGCGCCAAAGAGAACGACCTCGTTCGAGGCGCATGCTCCGCCTGGCGTGCTTGCACCGAAGGTTCGAATGGCAGCGCGCGCGGCATCCAACGAGGCTATCGCGGTGGCCTCTCCAACGAGATAGGGGTGCAGGTCGCCGTAGGGCTCTCCCGCGCTCTCGAGCCCAAGGAAGTCAGGTGCGACAGCGACCCAGCCGAAGCTCGCAAAGACGGCTGCGAGCACCTGTGTCTCGAACTCGCTCGTCGGGCCGCAACCGGCGCGAAGGCCAGAGGTTCCATGCAGGAGCAGCGCGACAGGCACGTCGCCCGTCATGTCTGTTGGGTAGACGACATACGCCGTCGACTCGACTCGCCTGCCGCGGTCCTGCGTCTCGTAGACCACGAACTCAGCGCGCACGTCGTGCTCGGGCGCACTCGGAAGTGTGATGCTCGCGGCATCTGCGAGGCCCTGCAATCCAGCCGCCGTGTAGCGTGAACCGCCGCGTCGGCTGACGACGGACCCAAGCGTCTCCGAGCGCAACCACGTGTGCGGAGTGCTCCCGCAAGCGGGCGGCGCGTTGGCGATCAGGTCGGTCTCTGGCGTGCCTGCCACCACAACGCTGGGGGCAACGCAACGCGTGTACGCGTCGGGGACTTCGATGGTGTCCGCGCTCGCATCCACCGGCGCGTCGGCTCCGCCATCCAACTGCGCAACGGGCGTGTTGCAGCCGAGGGCGAGCGTGGTGACGCAAGCGAGGTGAAGGGCGCGCAATGAGGTTTGCATGCGGCGCTTGCTAGCCGAGTTGCCCACGCGGCGCACACGCCTTCCTCAGGGCGGCGTTGGGCGGTAGCGCTGCACGAAGGGCACACCGTTGAACGTGTGCGTGCAGCAAGCGCATGAGGGCACGAGAGACTCGATACGTAGCGCCTCGTCGACGCGTTGAAGGATGCCGTCTGCATCCACGAAGAGTCCGCTGAAGTACGTACTCTCGCCGACGCGCACATGCGCCTGCTTGTCTTCCTCGCGACGCGCCACGAGCCAGTAGATTGGGTCTTCGTGGTCGAGTCGCGCGAGGGCCTCCCTGTGCACCGCGTCCCAGCTCGTTCCGACGCGGCTCAGCAGGAAACGGAAGAGCGGCGTGTAGTCGAGCCCGCGATCGGAGCGGCCTTGCATGCGACCTCGTGTGGCGTCGTTGGCTGCCGCGCGCTTGGTGTTTCGCGCATGCCGAAAGTCACCTCCGCGGTTGTGCGTGCAGCGAAGCGCCCTGGTGTTCACGCGCCGATAGAGCGGCTCTTTCTCGTGCTTCATCGGGTCCTCTCACCAAAAACAAAAGCGCCTCCGAAGAGGCGCCTTGTCTGTCTCCCTCGCTCGCGCTCAGGGGTGCAAGCGGTTCAACATGCGGGGGAAAGGAATGGTCTCGCGCACGTGGGGCAGGCCACAGATCCACGAGACGCTGCGCTCCAAGCCGAGGCCGAATCCGGCATGCGGGAAGGAGCCGTAGCGGCGCAGGTCGAGGTACCAACCGAAGGCCTCGCGCGGGAGTTTGTGTGTGTCGATCGCGGCTTCGAGCGTCGCGAGATCATCCTCGCGCTGACCGCCGCCGATGACCTCGCCGTAGCCCTCCGGCGCGAGCACATCCATGTTGAGCGCGAGCGTCGGGTCGTTCGGGTCGCGCTTGAAGTAGAAGGCCTTCAGGTCGATCGGGTAGCGGTGGCAGATGAGCGGGCGGTCGACGCCCTGCGAGATGATCGTCTCTTCGTCGCCGCCAAAGTCATCGCCGTACTTCGCGGGGTTGCCTGCGGCCACAAGGCGATCGATCGCCTCCTTGTAGGTCACGCGCGGGAAAGGCTTCTGCACAGCGGCGAGCTTGCTGATGTCGCGCTCGAGAATCTCAAGCTCGGGCCTGCGCTTGTCGAGCACGCGCGAGACGACGGAGACGAGGAAGTCTTCGGCGAGGTTCATGTCGCCCTCAAGGTCCATGAACGCGACCTCGGGCTCGACCATCCAGAACTCGGCGAGGTGGCGACGCGTCTTGCTCTTCTCGGCGCGGAAGGTCGGACCAAAGCAGTACGCCTTGCCCACCGCGGCAGCGGCCGCTTCCATGTAGAGCTGGCCGCTCTGCGTGAGGTAGGCGGCCTCGCCGTGGTAGTCGGTCTCGAAGAGGTTGGAAGTGCCCTCGCAGGCGTTCGGGGTGAAGATCGGCGCGTCGACGAGCGTGAAACCGTGGCTGTCGAAGTAGTCGCGGATGGAGGCGACAATCTCTGCGCGCACACCGAGGATGGCGCGCTGGCGCTTGCTGCGGAGCCAGAGGTGGCGGTTGTCCATCAAGAAGTCGGTGCCGTGCTCCTTGGGGCTGATCGGGAACTCGGCCGTCGGTGCGCTCACGACCTCAAGGTTCGAGACGCCGATCTCGTAGGTGCCCTTGAGCTTGGTGTGCTCACGGACGGTGCCCGTCACGCGCAAGCTCGTCTCCTGCGTGACCTTGCCGGCCGCCTCGAAGAGCTCGGGGCTCACATCGCCCTTGAAGACGACGCACTGCACGATGCCGGAGCCGTCGCGCACTTCGAGGAAGTGCAGCTTGCCGCTGCCGCGCTTGTTGTAGAGCCAGCCCTCGACGGTGATGACTTCGGACTCGTGGTGCTTGAGGTCTTCGATGCGTACGCACTTGGTCATAGTGGGCGCTCGATATCACGTGACGCGGTGCATTGCAGCGCTGCGCGTGGGGTTCCCTGCCCGGCTCGGCCGTGAGAGCCTGGCTTAAGTGCACGCGAAGCATCGATTGAATCTCCTCCTGGCCCTGGCCCTCCTCGGCTGTGGTCGCGTGCGCTACGGCGACGAATTCGATGCGCCAGAAGAGACCGATTCGGGGAGCGACGTGCCCGCGCCTCTCGACGCCGCGGCCGTGCTCGATGCACCGATGCCGGACGCATTCTCGACTATGGATGCGTTTGCTCTGCCCGACGCCGCCGTGTTGCCCGACGCGTTCATGCCCGATGCGTTCACGCCGCTCGATGCGCGCATGCCCGACGCATTCATCCCACCGGATGCATTCACCCCACCGGATGCATTTGTCCCACCCGATGCGCGGCCCGCCTGCGGTGACCTGCGGCTCTACTTCCGCTTCGAGAATGCCGCGGGGATGCTCCTGGATGAGAGCGGGTGCGGCAACCATGGGACGCCGATGAGCGTGCTCTTCGGAGAGCCGAGCCCACGCGGCGTCTCGTATCGCTTTGCGCGCCCGTTTGCCCCCACTCCTGCGACGGTGCAGGTGTCAGACAGCGCGAGCCTGAGTGGGCTGACGCAGCTC
>JBILQT010000284.1:0-9180 GCA_044373065.1 Sandaracinaceae bacterium | reverse complement strand
GCCGTCCCGCCGCAGAAGGTCACCTCACGCTCGCAGTCCAGCGAGCTGCCCGAGAGGAAGTGCACGCCTGTCGCGGTGATCGGCGTCGAGCCTCCGGGGCACGAGCAGGTTCCCGAGGTGCAGGCGGAGGCGCAGCCGGACGAGAAAGGGTTGCCCGTGGTTGTGCGCGCGTAGGCGCCCGCGAAATCCGTGGCGGTCGTGTCGGCGCCGGCGACCACGCAGACGTAGTGCCGGTAGTCCCAGCCGTTGCCCTCATCGGCCGCGAAGTCGAGGTCATCGAGCTGCTGCGCGATGAACCCCGCAGGACACTCGCAGACCGAGCCGGCGACGAAGGGGTTGGGGCGGCAGGGCAAGGGGGCCATGCCGCTCTGGTCGAGGGCGTAGGTGCCACCGAAGACGGCGCACCGGGTGCCGAGGCACGCGCTTCCCCCCGAGCAACTGGCGCCAGCGCAGCACGCATCCCCGTACTGGCGACCGGGCTCAGCCGGACACGTCACCGTGGAGCCGTCGCAGCTCTCCGGCGCGTCGCAGGTCCCGAGCGCGGCACGGCAGGTCGTGCCTGCGGGAGAGACGTTGTCAGGCGGACAAACAGCGCTCCCGCCCGTGCAGCGGTCGGCGACGTCACAGGCGCCCGCAGCATTCCGACAGACGGTCGATGCGCTTGCGAAGGTGTTGGCCGGGCAGGCATCGCTTGAGCCTGTGCAGTTCTCTGCCACGTCGCAGCCGCCAGCCGCTGCGTTGCGACAGACGGTGCTCGCTGGCTCGCGCGTGTCGGCAGGGCATGCCGCACTCGCGCCCGTACACATCTCGGCGCGGTCGCAGACGCCGCGCTCGGTGCGGCACTCGGTGCTCGAAGGCTGGAACCTATCCGCGGGGCATGCCGTGCTCGTGCCGGTGCAGGTCTCCTCCTCATCGCAGGCGCCCGCCGAGGCGCGGCAGACCACGCCAGCCGGCCCCGCGCCGGCGCCTACGCACGCGCCCGAGGGACAGACGCGTTGGCCGACCTCGCAGGGGTTGCCGGTGTTGCATCGTGCGCCCGGAACACACGCACCGCTGCACATCCCGAGGCCATCGCAGGAGCCCATGCTGCAGGGCGTCCCGTCGCCCTCGAAGGCATTCGGCGGACACGCCGCCGTGCCCGAGGTGCAGCGCTCCGCCACATCACACTCCCCTGCCGCAGCTCGGCACGTCGTGCTCGCCGGTGCGAGGGCATCGGCTGGGCAGGTGGGCCCGCCATCGCAGCGCTCTTCCACGTCACACGCGCCAGCGCTCGGCCGACACACCTCGCCCGCGGGGCGACCCGCGCACGCCACCATCCCGCAGTCGGTGGAGCACACTCCCGAGCAGCACATCTCCGTCGCGCCGCAGGTGCTCGCGCGCTCGCAGCGACCCGCCACGCAGGTGGCTGTCTCGCAGGGGCCCGCGGTGCACGTGGTCGCGTCGCAGGTCCCCGCGTCGGTCGGAGCGAGGGCGTCTGGTGCTCCGACGTCGGCGCCCCGCGCATCGAGACCTTGGCCAGCGTCGCTCTCTGTGGGGCGGCCTACGCAGCCCCGATCTGGCACGCAGACCTCTCCGGTCGCACAGCGCGACGACGAGTCCGTTTCGAGGCAGATGCCAGCTGCGCAAGAGGGCTCGACGCAGGCGGTGCTGCTCATGCAGTCGCTTCCCACGGTGCATTGAGGTCGCGGACACTCGGGCTCGGCCCCAGTCACGCATTGAGGGCTCGTGCAGATGCCTGCGACGCAGGTCTCACGCTCGCCACAGACGACATCACGACAGCTGCGGCTGATGACGACGTTGACGAGGAGGCTGCCGCTGAACTGCACCGACACGCGGCGCGAGGCGACGATGGCGCTTCCCTGCATCAACTCGACGTTGAGCTCGTGTCGGCTCGGCGCGAGTTGGTCAAAGACAGCGACGAGACGCCCTCGCCGAAAGGAGTCGTCGGCCGAGACGCCGGTGTTTATCTCGTCACCACCGACCCTCGCGCGTACGGAGTCGAACTCAAGGGCGGGCACGAAGTCGGTCTGCAGGGAGACGACGAGGCCCTCGGCACGTTCGCCACAGGCGCAGCTGGCCAGGAGTAGAACCACACACAGCACGGGGAGTACGCGGAAAAGCCTCTGCATGCCTACGACGGTATGGGAACGCCAGGTTGCTAGCAATCTTGCCGGTGCGCGTGCGTCCCTTCTTCTGGGGCATCGGAAGTCCCTTGCGATGAGGGGCAGGCGCTCGCCTCAGAAGCGTTCACCTCAGAAGCAGAACAAGCAATGACTGAACGCCGCGTTGGCGCTCGGTCGGCGCTCTCACGCGCGAGGGCTACGTCGTCTCGCTCGACGCGTTCTGGGTAGTCGGCATAACCGAGCCATGACGGCGCAAAGGCTCACGTGCGGAAGTACCCAGAACGCCACCGCGCGAGGCCACCTTCACGCTCGCAACCGAGTCGACATCGAGCACCAACGCCGTATACGGTCCAGTCATCTCACTCTCTTCCGACTCTCCTCCCGATCCCCGCGAACAAGTCACGCCGGGTCGTCAATCCCCGACACGCGCACAAGCTTCTTGTTCACGAACTCAAGCACCCCAAGCTCCGAGAGCTCACGCCCGTAGCCCGACGTCTTGATGCCGCCGAAGGGCAGGTCGGCGGCCGTCCAGGTCGGGTGGTTCACGAAGACCATCCCTGACTCAATCCGCGCCGCGAGGCGCTTACCGCGCGCGACGTCTTGCGTGAACACCGAAGCGCCGAGGCCAAACGAAGAATGGTTGGCGAGGGCCACGGCCTCGTCCTCGTTCTGCACGCGAAAGAAGACCGCGATGGGCCCGAAGAACTCCTCGTCGAAGGCCGGATTGTCCGGCGTGATGTTCGACAAGATGGTCGGCTGCATGAAGGCGCCCGGCCTATCCATGCGTGCGCCGCCGAGCAGCACCTTCGCGCCACGGGCCACCGCCACATTCACCTGGCCAACGAGCTTCACGAGCGCGCCCTCCGTCGAGAGCGGGCCGAGCGTGGTGTCGCTCAACATCGGGTCGCCGGGCTTGAGCGCCACGAGCGCCTCGCGGAACTTCGAGAGGAAGGTCTCGTAGATTCCGTCCTCCACGATGAAGCGCTTCGCGGCGACGCAGCACTGCCCCATGTTGTTCATCTTCGCCCAGAGGGCCCAGTGCACCGTGCGCTCCAGCTCGGCGTCGTTCAGCACGATGAAGGCGTCGTTGCCACCGAGCTCCATCGTCGACTTCTTCAGGTTCTGCCCCGCGCGCGCAGCGACCCCGCGGCCCGCATCCACACTGCCCGTGAGCGCCACGCCGCAGATGCGCGCGTCATCGATCACAGCGTTGGCTTGCTCGTACGAGATCGTGAGGTTCGTGTAGGCGCCGACGGGTGCACCGGCCTCGCGAAAGAGCGCCTCAAATGCATGCGCGCAGGCAGGCACACAGGAGGCGTGCTTCACCATCACGACGTTGCCGGCCATCAAGTTCGGCGCCGCAAAACGCGCGAGCTGGTAGTAGGGGAAGTTCCATGGCTGCACGCCGAAGAGCACGCCAAGCGGCGTGAAGTGAAGCTCCGCTTCGCCGTGGCTCGGCGAGAGGGGCTGCATCGCCAAGAAGCCCTCGGCGTGCGTCGCGTAGTAGGCGAGGATGTCTGCACTGAGCAGCACCTCACCGCGCGACTCGCTCATCAGCTTGCCCATCTCCAGCGTCACGGGCCGCGCGAACTCATCGACACGCGCGCGCAGAATGGTCGCCGCGCGCAGCATCATCTCCGAGCGCTCTGCGAAGCTCGTCTTGCGCCAAGACGCAAAGCACGTCTCTGCGGTGGCGATGGACTGCTCAAGCTCCGTCTGCGTGAGATTGGGGAAGGTCTTGTCGAGCTTCCCGTCGAAGGGATTGATGCTTTGGTAGGTCATTGCAGCGCGTCTGTGCAATGCCGGAACCAGCGCCAAGACGCGGCTTCTGAAGGGCGCGCGCTGCGAGGAGCCCAGCGCCTTTGCCTCAGTGTGGCGATGCGCCTCTACGCGGCCGAGACGCTGAACGTAAAGACGCAGCCCTCGCCGGGCTTGGAGGTGACGGAGAGCGTCCCGCCGTGCGCTTCCACGATCCACTTCGAGATGTAGAGACCCAGGCCAAGCCCTTGTCGCGACTTCGTCTCGAGCTGCGAGAACTTCTCGAAGATTTTCTTCTGCTGCTCTGGCGGGATGCCAGGGCCTGAGTCGCGGACGGTGAAGGTGATCCTGCCTCCGCTCGCATGCACTTCGAGCACGACACTTCCGCCGCGTGGCGTGTGCTTGAGGGCGTTGCCGATCAGGTTCGAGAGCACCTGCATGATGCGATCGTGATCGACCTGCGCGAAGAGCTCGCCCGCAGGCGCGGAGATGGTGAGGGTGAGCGCGTTCTTGAGGGCCACGCTCCCAAAGAGGTCATCGCACTCGCTCAGCAATGCAGCGATGGAACGCCGCGCGGGTTGGACTGCGATCTTCCCCGCCTCGATGCGCTCTGCATCCAAGAGGTCGCGGATGAGTCGCTCCATCGCGGCGGTGTTGCGCTGAATCACCGAGAGCGAGCGAATCGCGGCCTCGCGATCGATCTCGGGCGCGCGAAGCCGAAGGAGCAACACCTCCGAGCCCATGGCGATCGAGGCGAGTGGGTTGCGGAGATCATGGCTGACAATCGCCATGTACTCGTTGCGCACCGAGAGTGAGTTCTGGGTCTCGGCATGCGCATCTTCTGCACGCTCCAGCTCCTCATCGAAGCGGCTTCGCTCGGTCGAGAGATCCTCATCCGTCGCGCCGCGCTCAAGCACCAGGAGCGCCTCTGCGGTGAGCCGAAGTCGGCGTCTCTCCCGAAGCCGCGCGCTGTCTGCGGCGATGCGCTCCTCTTGGATGGCCTTGTCGGAGATCGCCCGCTCGCTCTCGATCAACGCGTCTTCCGTGCGCTTGATCGACGCGGGGCTCTCCAACGTCTCTCGCAGGTCCTCTCGCGCCACATCGTGCGAGGCCCGCTTCCGCTCCTGCCTCCGGTCGTTCTGATCGCGGCTCGACTCGAGCATCTTGTCCTCGCGCGTCTCCGAGGCGGACGCATCCAGAATCAGGGCCTCATCGGTCCGCGTGCGCTCGCTCTTGAGGCTCTCATCGGTCTTCTCGCGCGCTTGCTCAAGGAGCGACTCCGGTGTCGGGTTGGCCATATTCACAATCCTTGAGGGCTCGTAGTTCTTGGGTGTGCGGCTCACGTTCAGCGGGCGCGCACGCAGTCTTCGAGCGGGGGCGGACTATACGCTTGGTCACCGCGAAGGGTGCGCCCTCAAGCCCCCAGCGCGCATCAGGAGGCCATCGCGCTGCACTTCGTGTCATCGTGGCGGTAGCGGTTGCTGTGTAGGGTGACGCCACACGAACTCGGAGGACGCGACTTGTCGACTCGGCCAAAGCGCCTTGCAGACGCGAGGTTTGGAATCGCACGGCGCCTGCGCGGCACCTGGGGATTCCTGCGTCAGGCGGGAGGTCGGGACGTCTTTGTGCATCGCTCCGCCATCCTTGAGGGCGGCTTGTCGGCGGGTGATGTGGCGCTCTTTGTGACGGAGCCCGCGCACCCCCACGCGCGTGCGCTCCTCGTTGTGCAGCTCCCACCCCATGACCCGCTCGCTGCCCTCCTACGCGAGCTGGATGCCCTGCGCGTTCGACCGATGAAGCCGCTCAACCTGCAGCGTTGGGGCAAGTGAGCGAGGTAGCTCCGAGGCTGAGGTCAGAGCGCTTCGAACCAGCTGAGACAGCCCGTGGAGAGGTTCCTCCAATAGGTCGAGCAATGTGCCGCCGCGGGAAAGCGGTCCAGCGTGCACGTACGCGTTGGGTCTTCGTCGATGCGCTGACACAAGCTCGCGATGGGCGCCTCGGGCACGACATCACGCACGCAGCGGTCGGGCGTGGCGGCGAAGTCGCTTCCCTCGGAGACGAGCTTCCAATTCGGAATGGCGAAGTCTGCGCCAGTGATGCCGCCCGCGAAGGTGCCGCTTGGCGAGACGATCGACTCGTAGTTGAGGCAGTCGCCGCTGCCACAGGAGCCTGGCCACGAGCGCGTCGCATGAAGCGGGTCGCAGGCGCACTGCGCGCCAGGGCTCGCCTCACAGCCATGACCTGGCCGCGCGGTCGCAGAGGTGAAGCCGGTGATGATCCGTTGATGTCGAAAGCCGCACGAGGTCGCGCCTGTGGCTGCGCCCTCACCCGTGATGCGGTCTTGTGTGGCGAGGTCGAAGACGCCCTCGCTGAAGCAGGCCGCGTTGGTGCGACTTGCGAGCCAGCCTGTGTCGTCAGGCGTGCGTGCCGCGACGACGGGGTAGCGCGTCGCGCCCGCGCTGCAGCCGCCCATCAAGAGGTCCTGGCCCGTCCAGACACCGCTTGTGCGCAGCGCATTGAAGATGGCGCTCACCGTGTCGTTGTCGCGTGCGGGTGCGCCAAGGGTCGTCGGGAGCATCTCACCGGGGAAGAGCGGCTGCGCGCACGCTGCGACCCAGCCTGGTCGTGAAGCAACCGCGCGCATCGTGTTGCCGGCCTCCTCCGAGGCGCAGTCCATCGCGGCCCAAAGCAGAAAGAGGCGATCACACGGGCTCTCGCGCGTGCACTGCGTGGTGTCGACCATCGTGCGGTACTGGCACTGCCCACAGCGAGGGCCGAGGTCGCGCGCGGCACAGTCATGCGGAAGCGCCTGACACGACTCAAGGTAGGCGACGCGATCATCGAGGCTGGTGTTCGCATCCAAGGCCTGGCTTGCATCCTCGGGCTGCGCGTCCTCGACGCGCGCGTCTTCCGCGTGGGCATCCGGCGCTGTGACTTGACGCGCGTCGAGCTGCCCCGCTTCGGGCACGACAGCAGGCGGGTCGCAGGCGAGTGCTCCGAGGGTGAGCATGAGGAGGGCTGCACGGCGAGAGTTCATCCTTTGCTCGCTAACGTGTTCGCGGCATGGGCGCAAAGCCGCGCACAAGAAATGCCCGATGCAGATCGGGAGTACACTGAGCCAACCCAACGGAGTGTTGCGATGAAACGTCGGTTGAACCTCTGGCTCCCTGTTCCTTGCGATGTCGGCGAGGACCGTCTGCGGCCCGTCGATGGCGGGTGGATGTGTGACGACTGCGAGCTCCACGTCCGCGATTTGACGAACGCGTCGGACGCCGAGATTCAGCAGTCGTTTGATGCGTCTGGCGCCGACCTGTGTGCCCTCGTCTGGGCGGACGCGGAGGGGCGGGTGACTTCGCGACGCGACTGGAGCTTGGGCGTGGCTGCGCTCGCGCTTGCGGTCGTGGGGGTCGATGCGCCTGCAGCGGCGATGGACTCGAGCAAGGAAGAGCGCGGGCGGAGGCGTCCTCCTCCCGAGCCGCGCGAACCGCGAAGGATCCCGGGGCGGATAAGTCCCGGCCCTCACCCTCGCGAAGCTCCAGCTCCCGGTGGATTCGGTACGCTCATTGTTCAGTCGATCCCCTGGGCTCGCGTGTTCGTTGATGGCGTGGACACCCAACGGAACACGCCCTTGCGTGACCTTCGTGTGCCCTCGGGGACGCGGCGTGTGGGTCTCCGCGCGGAGAACGCGGGGCCCATCGTCGAGTTCAATGTCGATGTCTACCCGGGTGAAGCGGCTCGACTCGTGCGCCAACTCTGATTGGTACGCCGGGTCCGCGCGAAATGCCGGACGCGCATCGGGAGTACACTCACCACGTGCGCAAGCTCGCCATCGCCACGCTCCTGCTCGCCCTCCTCGCAGCCTCGGCTGCCTGGGCGCAGCAAGTGCTGCATGAGCAGGTGCCCAATCTCGATGGCGATGAGGGCAGCGTCCTTGTCTCGAATGGAAGCGCAGAGGCGACGGCCATCGTCTACCGCGGTGAGATTCTGCGTGCGCCACCAGCAGGCCCGCTCTCGCGTGAGGAGCACGCGATGTCCTCGCAGCCCGATCAAGAGCAAGAGGGCGATGCGCCCGGGCAACGCGCACCCTCGTTCGCGCCCGATCGCGTGACGGCGCTGCATGGTGCGGTGCCTTATTTCGAAGTCTTTCAGCCTGCGATCACGCCCTACAAGCGCGTCACCTCGCTCGATGCCGTGCGCCTTCAAGCCGATGGAACGCCCATCCTCGTCACCGCCGCAGCCCCACGCACGCAGGTGCAGATCGAGGGCGTGGGATCACGTGCGCCAGACTTCCGTGAGCGTGATCGTTTCTGGGGCTCAGTCGTGCTCGACTTCAGTGAGGGCAACGAGGTGCCGCTGCCATCGGTCTCGCCCGAGTCGCGCATCTTGAGCCTGAGGGTTGAGCCCGAGGTCGCGATGCACATCGAGCGAGATGGCGCGGACAACTTCATCGCCGTGCTCGATGAGCAGGCGCAGACAAGCGTGCGCGTGGTCTTCCTCACCGATGCGCCGCGCTCGTATTTCGGCTTCGACCGAGATCAGACATGGCCCGTTGCACAGAGCGATGCGCTCGCGGGTGAGCTTTCTCCGATGCCGGAGCGCGTACGCGAAGACGCACTGACCTTCGCGCGCGAGCTTGGCCTTCGCCCAGGCATGGCCTTCGATGAGGTGATGAACCGCCTCGCGACGCACTTCCGATCGTTCGAGGAGAGCGACGAGCCGCCGACCGATACGGGGCATGTCTATCTCGACCTTGCGCGCGGCATGCGCGGCGTGTGTCGTCATCGCGCGTACGCGTTTGTGATCACGGCACAAGCGCTCGGCATCCATGCGCGCTTTGTGAACAACGAGGCGCACGCCTGGGCTGAGGTGCATCTCCCCGAGCATCGCGGCTGGCTGCGTGTCGATCTCGGAGGCTCGGCGCAAGGGATCGCGCCGCGCAACACGAGCACAGGGCCCTCGTACGTGACGGCGCAATCGGACCCTCTCCCGAGGCCTGAGAGCTACGCACGCGCCCTCGCGAATGCGGTTGGGCAATCGCAGAACGCGCCGGGCAACGGAGGCAACGGGGCCAACGGCGGCAATGCGGGCAATGCCGCCAACCCTGGCACTCAACCCACCCACACGAATACCGCCACCCCGCAGACGATCACCGATGCGCAGATTGTGCGAAGGCCGCTCGCGCTCACGGCAGAGCAGCGTGAGATCGAAGTCCTCCGCGGCGGGACGATGGAACTGACGGGTCGCGCGACCTCCGGAGGCCAGGCGGCAGCCGGCGTGCGCGTGGAAGTGCTGCTTCGCG
>JBILQT010000283.1:0-9215 GCA_044373065.1 Sandaracinaceae bacterium | reverse complement strand
CGATCACAAATTCGGTTTTTTGGGCGCCCCAAGCGACCCCGTAGCGGGTCGGGTTGGCTCATTTCTTGGCGGCGGGCTTCCTGGCCTTCTTCTTCGGTGCAGCCACCTCCACCACCGCCGATGGCGCCGCGCGAAGTGCCTCCTCCAGCGCCTCCGCAAGTCGGTCGTCTTTGCAGGTCACGCTGAAGTGCACGACCTCCGCAGCGACGCGGGGGGTGCCCGCCTTGAAGATGGTTCCGCTGTCCGTTTGGTAGAGCCAGGCGTCGTAGACGTGCTTGCCCTTGGCATCGGCGATGGCGCGATAGAAGAGCTGCCCGCGCAGGCTGCGCTCCTCATCGGGGCCGGTTGGATTCTCTGCGAGCAGCACCTCAAGCGGTGCGCCTTTGCCACCCAGGTAGCGCTTGCCACACGTGAGCAGTTGCTCCTTATCGAGCTCGGAGAAGACGGCGCTTGCACCCTCGCTCGCGATGGAGCGTTCACGTGTGGGTGTGAGCACAAGCGGAGGCCCTGCGGCGGCATCGGCGGCGTCGAGCAAGGCGAGAATGTCAGCGTGCGTGCCTGCGGCTTCACGGAGGGCACGACGGTGCTTGCGCGGTGAACCCAACGCCTTCGGAATGCATCCGAGTGCGTAGGCTGCGAGGGCGACGTCGGGCAGCACGGGCAACACCTCGGTCGCGGTGAGCAGCGCTGTGTGCGGGTGCACGCGCTTGAGCGCCTCCAGTGCGGAGCGAGCACGCTGCGCCTCGGGCAACATGCAGAGGACTTCGCGCGCGAAGGGGCGGTGCAGAACGAGAAGAGAATCCCAACGCGCGATCGACACGCCTGCCCGCACGAGGGCCATGAATGCGGGCACAAGATCACGGAAGCGCGTGTCCGCGTTCGCTTCCACAAGCTGGTCAAGAAACGCTGCCGCCCAAGCCGCGCCTTCACCCCGCAGTTGATCGATGAGCCCCGTATCCTCGCCCCAGTTGAAGAAGGCCGTGCTCGGTAGGTCCCAGATGTACGGGTGCGCGGAGTTGACCTCGCCCCAGAGACGGAGTCGTTCGTCGAGCGTGAACTGCGCGTCGAAGCGCTGGCGAAGCGCCCGGCGGTCCTCGTAGGACATCTCCAGGTTCGCGATGATCTTGGCCATGCGCCAGATGGGCTCGACGTAGGTCACGTCGCCTATCGTGAACGTCGTGAGCTGCTCAAGCGGGCCTGCTGGATCGAGACCAAGCCAGCGACGCCGTACGTTGCGGTGCGCGGGGAAAGTGGTGCTGCGCAGCGGCGAGGGAAGGTCGAGCTCGGTCAGAGCGATGGCAACCGCACGCTGCTCGGCCGTGAGTGTCTCCGCGCGCACGCCGTGAACGTCTGTCGGGAAGGCCACGCTCTCGAAGATGCGCCCCACCTTCGCGAAGTACTCCGGACAAGGCCAGTGCAGTTCGCGCATCGTTTCGGCGAGCGGGGCGGGGAGGGCGGCGAAGATGGATGCTTGGGTCATACGGCGCGCGGGATGTTACTGACAAACGCATGACGCCAGACCCTTGGCTCTCCGCGCTGCATCACGCGCTGCAAGGCCCACCCGGAAGCGAGACTTGGGATGCGCTCTGTGGCGTGCTGAATGACGCGAATGACGACGACGCCTTGAAGCGCGCGTTGCCCGCTGCGCTCGCTGCGCTTGAACGCTGGCCCGAGGAGGTCGTGCGTTCAGGCCTGCGCGCGTCGTGAACAGGAAAGCCAGCCGTCACCATCGCGTGATCGAGCAGCGCATGTGCCGCATCACGCGCTTGGAATGGCGATGCGTCCGAGAGGGCGCTGTATGTCTCGATCGCCTCCAGAAAGAGCGCGTGCAGCGCGGCGGGGAGTTCCATGTGCGGAGCATACGAGGACAGGCGCGCGTCGAGTCGACATCGCTGTCGCAGACCTCCCGGGAGCTTTGCAGAGGTCTGCTGAGACCTTTACGGAGCTCCCGGGAGCTTTGCGGAGGTCTACCGAGACCTATACGGAGCTCCCGGGAGCTTTGCGGAGGTCTACCGAGACCTATACGGAGCTCCCGGGAGCTTTGCGGAGGTCAGCCGAGACCTATACGGAGCTCCCGAGAGCTTTGCGGAGGTCTGCCGACACCATCACGGAGCTCCTGGGAGCTTTGCGGAGGTCAGCCGGCACCATCACGGAGCTCCTGGGAGCTTTGCGGAGGTCTACCGAGACCTTTACGGAGCTCCCGGGAGCGGTCGACGGAAAGCAACAAGCCCCGAGTTGCCTCGAGGCCTGCAGGTTGAAGAGCTCATAAGCCGAGTTCTGTTCGTGTGGGCGTCACCACACACACGTGACGATCATTCTTCTACGACGCACATCGCTGTGCGCCTTCAGCGACACACCCGGAAGCCTCGGGCGGGCAGCCCTCGAACGCTTCCTTATTCGGTCTTGCTCCGGATGGGGTTTGCCTAGCTGCGATGGTTACCCATCGCCCGGTGAGCTCTTACCTCACCTTTTCACCCTTACCGTGCGCGGCATTGCTGACGGTCACGGCGGTTCTTCTCTGTTGCACTTTCCTCGGGGTCACCCCCACCAGGCGTTACCTGGCATCCTGCCCTACGGAGCTCGGACTTTCCTCCCGTGACAAACTCCCAAGAGAGACTCTTGCGAGAAGCCACCAGCGATCCTCTGAACCGCTTCAACGGGCGCGAAGATGACCGCCTTCGCCGCATCGTCAACCCCGATCGTCAGTGGCGCTGGCTGCGACTTCGCGTGCGACTCGGGGGCGGCTCGGCATGCGTCAGCGTGGTGCGCTCATTGCCAAAATCCTGAAGCCAGACCTCATTGCGAATCGCGGTGCCATCGGCCGCGAGCGAGAAGCGAATCGGTGCGATGAGGTAGGTCGTCGGATGCGTCGTCCAGCGCGGCGTGGGCGTGACGTTGCAGCGAAGCACGCGCTCACGTTGGCCGCCGATCTCGGCGTCTTCGATGCTGCAATCAAGGCCTACGTTTGGGTCCGTCGCGGGCGCTGTCTCGGTCGTCTCGGTGAAGTCGATCAAGCGACGAAGCGCGTCCTGTTGGTGCGTTCCCGTCCACAGGTGATCCACCTCCGCGCGACCATGATGCGCATTCGAAGGCCCCGCAGGTGAGAGCTCGGCTGCGTGTCGCTCCATGCTGCCTGTCACGCGCATCTCCGCGGTCGAGCCGCGCAGCTGAAGCGCAACCTGCAGGTTGCACGTGTCGTGGATGTACGCGCCGCCATCGCGCCAGAGATGATCGACCACGAGCACGGCGCGGTGGCTCTCGGTGCGCGTGCGCTGGGCTTGTGCGGGCGCGAGGGCCGCGGTGAGAGAGAGCGCGGTCAGAACGAGAGCAGCGCGATGCATTCGGGCTTGGACACTGCGCCGCTGCGCGTCTTGGTCGGACGGTCCAGGGGCGGGGACGCCGCGCCTCGCCAGCGTTGACACGCTTGGCCACATGGCCGACCGTTGGGCCGAGGGTCGCTTGCCGCTACACGAGAAGAAGCTCGAGAAGCCGGTCGTTTCTTCCGCTGCGGGGAGCCCCTATCGCGTGCTCGATTTCGGTCAGATCCAAGTGCAGATCCAAGTGGCCGAGCTGACGCCGGAGAACTTCCGCGAGCACCTCGCTGCGGAGTCGAAGCGCATCGAGAGCCTGCTACGCGGCCGTGACACTGCGGTGCCGCGCAAGGCGGTCGTCATCAACGACGGCTCCTGTGAGCTCATCCCGCAGGCCTCCGTGCGCAAGCTGCAGGCAGACTGGATCAACCAGCACGCGAACATGCTCAAGCTCATCTGCCACGGCCTTGGCGTCATCGTGCCGAGTGCCATCACGCGCAGCGCCATGACGGCCGTCCTCTGGCTCGCGCCGCTCCCCGTGCCGATGAAGGCCTTCAAGGACATGGACGAGGCGCTTGCGTGGGCGAAGGCCGAGGTGGCGTCGATTGGAGGCACCATCGACGACGAGCTGCGCCTGGGTGGACGCGCCACCATCGAGAAACACCTCAGGGCTGCGCGCGACTCGGCGCGCGACCAGTCACTCTCCAAGCGCGGCCCCTCCCGTCACGGGTGACGCTGGCTTTGCCGATCGACGATGTCGCAGCGCAAACGCCACGTACCCGACCGGTAGCCCGAGGAAGACCAGGAGCCCAAACCAGACGAGCCCGGGCACGTTCGTCGGGCTGACGAGCACGGCGTCCTCGCGTGGCTGCACCGTGAGGAAGCACATCAGCGCGGCCTCACCCAAGTGCGGAGCATCCGCTGCGTGTGAGAAGGCGCGGGGCAGGAGCATCGTGCCGTCGACCATGATGAAGGAGGCCGCGCTGACCTCGGTGGAGAGCGCATACGCATGATCGAAGCGCCCGTTGCGTCGCGCCGCTGCGATGCCGAAAGCGCTTGCTGCAGAACCGAATCCGTCGACGACGGGGCCCGCATCGATCTCAAACGTCCACTCGGATTCGGTGCCGCGCGCGTACTCGCGAAAACCGCTCAAGAGCGCGTGCTCCTCGTAGAACTCACGCTCGAACGTCCCGTACCACTCTGCGTTGAAGTCGGGCCAGAGGTCGGGTGTAAAGAGCAAGACCCACGACATGCCGATGCCGCGTCCGGGCTGCACGTGTTCGCCACTGGGCAACAGCATGCGGAAGGGGACAAGGCCCAAGCGGTCGCGCATCGGGCCCTCAAAGCCGCGACGGATGCGCTGAAAGAACGCGCTGTGATCGGTGCCGAGTGTTTGATCTGCACGCTGGATGAGGCCGATCGCGGCGACCACATCGATCGGATAACACTCGCCTGGGTAGTCGTTGAGCACGCCAAGCGGAGAGGCATCGAGCTCGGCGGCGAGCGTCTCGACCTGGTCGCGCAGGAGCGGCAGCGAGGCGTCGTCGTGCGTGATGTTTGTGTAGCTCGTCAGGCCCGCGATGAGCAGCGATCGAAAGAAGACGTTCTCCTCATGCATGTAGTCCTCGCCCCAATGCCTGCGCACCCAGGTGTGATGGCTCGGGTCGAGGATCAAATCGCGTGATGCGGCGATGGCCTCACGTGCAAAGACACGCGGCTCTTCGCCCTCCTGCGTGCGCTCCCAGTCGCGTTGAAGCGCCTCCGTTCCCATCAAGTAGAAGACTGCGGTGAACATCGGCCACTCGGTCGTGGGCACGTCGTGAAGCGGTGCGGAGGCCGCGCGCTCCGCGTCGATGCGGGCCTCTGCCCAGGTTTGGATGCGCGGTGTAATCGTCTGGTGAATCACGCGTGCGCGACGCGGAATGCCGGGGCCCTGCATGGCGGGGTCGGCGATGTCCGAGAGCAGCGCGAGGCCAGGCGTGATGAGGAGAAAGAGCGCGAGGACGAGCACGATGAGGTGACGCATGCCCCGAAGGTGCGGGTAATCGCGCATCGAGGTCGGAGCGCGTTTCGCCTTCGGTCCAAGGCGGGATGCGAGGCGCCGCTGCGCACACTTCAGCGGCGTGTCAGCGCAATGTAAAGGCCGAGCGTGGTAGCGTTTTGGGATGCGCACCTCACTTCAGCTCAGCCCGGTAACGCTCCTCCTGGCCTTGGCGGGTTGCCCCTCGAACCCCGAGCCCACGCCCGATGCAACCATCCGCATGGATGCGTGGTCGGCGCCGGATGCAGCCGTGCTCGGAACCTGCGGCGGCATGGCGATGCCTTGCGCGACCCGCACGCTCGCCGCGTGCACCATCGGCGGTGGCTGCATGGCTGCGGCCTGCGTGGGGACGGCTTCTCCCTGCGCAACGTTCACCACGTCTGCGATGTGCCGCACGCAGAGCGGCTGCGCCTGGACGGGCACGAGCTGCTTCGGCGAGCCAGCGCCCTGCACCGCCTCCGATGAGCCCACGTGCGGCGCGCGCATGGGATGCCGCTGGGACCCAACCGCCGCGACCGAGTGCTCTGGCACGCCGAACGACTGCAGCATGGTTGCACCAAACCTCTGCATGAGCGTGCCGGGCTGCATGCTGGACGCACCGGATGCGGGCCCTGTGCGCGATGCGCCTCGTCCTCCGCGCGATGCACCGCGCACGGGATCGGCCGTCGTCACCGTGACTGGCGGCTCAGCCTTCGCAAACTGCATGCCCGTGACGGACGACCCGCTCGTCGCCTTCTGGAATGTGGAAGTCACCGGCGCGACCGGCTCGACCGCCACGTTGGTGAGCGCGACGCTCAACCTCGCGAGCCCCTCCGGCATGAGCCTCACGCAGACGCTCACCGTGGACAACCCCACGATCGAGCTCGTCTCAGGCCGCGGCATGGTCACGATGCGCAAAACCTCGGGCACCCCGACGATGATTCGCGCGTGCGATGCGGCCTACTGCAACGCCTCGGGCGACATGCCCTCCAACGCCTTCGTCGAGCTCGTCTTCATGGTCGACGGCGACCAGATCGAGGCCTCGTACACCGTCGAGTACCTCTGCGCGGAGTAGCTGCGCAGAGGACGTGAGCCGCGATCAAACCAAAAGATAAGTGCCGTGATCAGGGCGTCTGAGGCTCGACGTTGACGACGAGCTTCTTGATGCCCTGAACCGTACGTGCCGCGCGCTCGATGAGCCCGGCTTGCTCCGCGGTGCCGACGCAGCGAAGCGTGACGACAGCCTCAAGCACCGTGACGTTCACGAGCTTCACGTGCGCGGGGTTGTCCTTGGCGATGGCCCCTTCAACTTCACGCAGGAGCCAAGGGTCCGAGCCAATGGGGGCGGGCCCGAGGTCTCGGTCTCTCGGCGCCTCCTGGAGGATGCCGCCGAGCACGTAGGCGCCTGCGAGGGCTGGGCCGCCGATGGCGTATGCGCCGAGGGTGCCGAGGGTCTTGTCTTCGTCGTCACGGTTGGTCATGCGTGCACTCTGCGCGCTGGATTGGGGTGCGCCTGTCATCGTTCGACGGAAAGCGAAACGCCGCCTTCTTTCGAAAGCGGCGTTGCGTTGCTCGGAAGCGTTGCATCGGAAGGCCGAAGCCCTCCGTGGGCTCACTTCTTCTTGGCTGCCGGAGCTGCTGCGGCCTTCGCCGGAGCTGCGCCCTTGGCTGGAGCTGCTGCGGCCTTCGCCGGTGCTGCGCCCTTGGCGGCTGCTGCCGGAGCTGCTGCTGCTGCTGCTGCATCGCCTTCCTCGGCCACTTCCTTCTCCTTCGTCTCGACTGCGACGAGGTTGCGCTCGGGGCTGAGCGCGATCGTCACACCGGCGGGAAGCGGGATGTCCTTGGCCTTGACCGACTGATGCATGCCGAGCGGCGTGACATCGACCTCGATCTTCGCGGGGATCTCGCCCGGCGGACCGAACACGGGGATCTCGCGGAAGATCTTGTGGAGCACGCCACCTTCAGCGACGCCCTTCGCACGACCATGCGTGAAGAACGGAACGTTCGCGTGAACCGGACGATCGAGCGCCACGCTGTAGAAGTCGACATGGAGCGGCTGACGCGTCAGCGGATCCGAAGCGACGTCACGAACGACCGCAAGCTCCTTCATCGTGCCGAAGTCGAGCTCGATGAGCTGGTTGCGAAGGAACTCGCCCTTGAGTGCCTTCACGATGTCGCCGGGGGCGATCTGAAGGTTCATCGGCTGCTTGTTCGGGCCGTAGAAAACAGCCGGAATCAGCCCACGCATGCGGAGTTGACGTGCGGGCCCCTTTCCGCTTCCTGTGCGGACCTCAGCCTTAAGCGTCTGCTTCTCCATTTTCATTTCTCCTCTTTCATCTAAGCCGCGGGATGACCGGGGCTCGCTTCAGACATCGTGCGTACGACACCGCGTCGCTTGCACGTTGATCGAATGAGTCGTTCTTCAGACGAAGAGCGAGCTCACCGAGTCACTGTTGTGGATGCGCTTGATAGCCTCGCCGAGAAGGCGCGCCACCGAGAGCACCGTGAATTTCCCGGAAGCCTTCGCGGCCTCGGGAAGCGGGATGGTGTCGGTGACGACCACTTCCTCAAGGCAGCTCTCCATGATGCGGCTGACGGCTGGGCCCGAGAGCACGGGGTGCGTTGCAACCGCCATCACGCGCTTGGCGCCGCGATCCTTGAGCGCCTGCGCCGCGTTGGTGAGCGTGCCGGCCGTGTCGATCATGTCGTCGATGATGAGGCAATCGCGGCCTTCCACCTCGCCGACGATGTTCATCACCTCGCTGACATTCGCGCGTGCACGGCGCTTGTCGATGATCGCGAGATCACCCTTGAGGCGCTTGGCATACGCACGCGCACGCTCGACGCCGCCCGCATCCGGCGAGACGAGGACGGTGCCATCGGGAAGGCGAGGGCGGAGGTAGTCGAGCATGACGGGCATGCCGAAGAGGTGATCGAAGGGCACGTTGAAGAAGCCCTGGATTTGGCCTGCGTGAAGGTCCATCGAGACCACGCGCGAGACGCCGCTTGTCTGAAGCAAATCGGCGACGAGCTTGGCAGTGATGGGCGTACGCGGCGCAACCTTGCGGTCCTGACGTCCATATCCATAATATGGAATTACTGCCGTAATCGAGCCTGCCGAGGCGCGCTTGAGGGCATCGACGGTGACGAGCAACTCCATGAGGTTGTCGTTCACGGGCGCGCATGTGGGCTGCACGACGTAGACGTCTGCACCGCGCACGTTCTCTTGAATCTCGGTGAACACTTCACCATCCGAGAAGTTCGAGAGCTTCATCCGACCGACAGTGAGCTGGAGCGAATCCGCAATCTGTTCTGCGAGCTTCGGGTTGGCGTGACCAGAGAAGATGCAGATGGATTTATTCACGGTGACTCTCTCGCAACGACTCGGGCTCGTTGCTTTTGGGCGAGTGACGGGGGCCTCGAAAGTGGCGCGGAGGTAGCAGACGCGTTGGTCCAATGTCAAAGCGCGCTTGTCGCAAATGAGCACGGAAAGTTCGAAGAGCGCGCGTCCCCCGCGCATCGGTGTCATCGATGCACTCCGTGGCTTGGCCTGTGTCTTCATGATCACCTGGCATTGCGCCGATGCCTGGCTCGTGGAGGGCTTGCGGCAGAGCGATGCGTTCTCCTTCACGCGCATCGTCGGCGGCTTCGCAGCACCGCTCTTCATGTGGCTTGCAGGCCTCTCCTCAGCGCTGACGACGCCGCTTCAACCGACGTCGAAGCAGACGAGCACCTCGCTGGTGCGTGCCGCGTGGGTCGTCGTCGTTGGCTACGGCTTGAAGCTCCTCGCGTGGACGGTTGATCACGGCGCCATCGTCGACCGCGTGAATCGCACGACGATGCTCATCGCGTTTCCATCGGTCCTCGCGCTCGGTTGGGCGACA
>JBILQT010000040.1:0-36654 GCA_044373065.1 Sandaracinaceae bacterium | reverse complement strand
ACCGGTGGCGCTGCCACGCCTCAGTCACTCCTTCCGGGCGCCGTGGCGCGGACACCACGCGCAGCAACGAAGTTGCGAGCATGGGGAGCACCCGCAGGCTGAAACCAAAATCTGAGCGGTCTCAGATCAACTTGAGATCTGAAGCGCGACTACTTTCGCAGGGCGCGCAGGGCTGCGATCGCCTCTTCTTTGGTCTCGTTGAAGTTCGCCTCAATCGCGTGAATGGCGGCGGAGGTCAGCACGGAGGTGCGCGTGGCTCTGTCGCCTCCATAGCGCACGGAGTGCTTCGCATACGCCTTCAGCACGCGTGCCCGCGCAGCCCCAAAGGCCGAGCCCGCCTTCGCGCGAACAATGAGGCCACTCATGTCGATGATGAGGTCGACCTTGCGACCAAACCCGGCGAGCTTCTGGCTCACCTCCCGCTCCCAGCGATCGACGTCCGCTTTCTCTTCGAGCACGTAGTTCGTGAACGAAGCGTGAACAGCCTCGCAGTCCGAGAGGAACTCGAAACGCATCGAACTGTTCACGCGAACTCCGTCACATGCACCGCGAAGAGGGTCTCACGTTGCCGCGAGAAAAGCCTCGATGAGTGCGGCCGTCTCTTGAGGCCGCTCGCACTGCGGGTAGTGACCCGCCCCGTGAAGCACCGCGAGTCTTCCGCGTGCGATCTTCGAGACGATCGACGCCTTCAAGAACTCGGGGGGAAGGAAGGGATCATCGGTCGCGAGCACAAGCACTGGCGCCTTCACGGCACTGAGCTTGTCGTCAAAACCGCCCCCAACCCACGCATCGAATGCGCCTTCAATCGAGGCCGAACACACGCTGCCCGCGAGGTCGAGGAGGCGGTTCTTCTCCTCCTCCGAGAGCGACTTGCACGCGAGGCCAAGGATGGTGCCCTGCTTGCCGCGATCCCCCGCGCTTGTGCGAAAGAGCCCAGCTGCATCCGGCGGAAGCGGAAGGCCCGCAGCTGGCACAGGGTTGAGCGCCATCACCGCACGCACGCGCTCGGGGTAGTGCGCCGCCAGGTAGAGGGCGAGTTGCCCGCCCATCGAATGACCGATCACGACCGCACTCTTGGTGTTCGTCGCATCGAGCACCGCGACCAAATCCTTCGCGTGCTGCGCGAGGCTGTAGTCCGTGCCCGTCCGCGTCGACGCACCTGTTCCGCGCTGATCCGGCACGATGAATTTGCGTCCGCGCCCGTCGAGCGAGACGAACATCTCGTCCCACACGGCGCCCGTCATCATCCAGCCGTGGACCACAAGGACGGCCTCGCCCTCGCCCTCGACACGGACCGAGACTTCCTCACCATCACTCGTCTTCACCAAGATGCGTTCAACCATGGCGCTCTCCCTTCGCGTAACTCAGTTGCGTCATGCTCTCACGAGTTGCCCGATCCGCCTACGTCACTGCGCGGAGAGCTCTTTTGCGTGATGACGCAGGTGATCTTCGACGAACGTTGCGATGAAGTAATAGCCGTGGTCGTAGCCAGCATGACGACGCAGCTCGAGGTCTTGCCCCGTCTTGCGACATGCCTCTTCGAGCAGATGCGGTGAGAGCTCGCGTTCAAGGAATTTGTCGGCGAGGCCCTGGTCGACGAGCACCTTGCTTGGGAAGCGTCGCGTCTGAAGAAGCGACACCGTGTCGTGCTCCTTCCACGTCTCGCGCACATCCCCGAGGTAATGCGAGAAGGCCTTCTCGCCCCATGGAACCACCGAAGGCGCGCAGATCGGCGCGAGGGCGCTGACGCTCTGGTAGAGCCCTGGATGACGCAGCGAGAGCGAGAGCGCGCCGTGTCCGCCCATCGAGTGACCAAAGATGCCGCGCTTGGTTTTGTCGATCGGAAGCGATGCCTCCACGGCCTCGATGAGCTCACGCGTGACGTACGTTTCCATGCGGTACACGGACGACCACGGGGCCTGTGTCGCATCGAGGTAGAAGCCCGCACCGAGGCCAAAATCCCACGACGCATCGTCGCCCTCGAAGCGCTGTGATCGCGGGCTCGTGTCGCATGTAACGAGCACAAGGCCAAGCTCAGCGGCGACGCGCTGTGCACCCGCTTTCATCGCAAACGTCTCTTCCGTACAGGTCAGCCCTGCGAGGAAGTAGAGCGCAGGACGAGGCCCGTCCTTGCATTGCGGAGGCAAAAAGACCGAGACCTTCATCGGCCCGCCGCATGCGACGGAAGCGTGTTTGTAGAAGGTCTGCGTGCCGCCAAATGCAGCGTGCGATGAAAGCGTTTCGAGCATGAGAGCAGCTTGCTGTTCAAGTGATATGGCGTGAAGTGACGTAAGCCGCGATCAAGCGCCTAGATCGCATTCATCTGATTTGAGACCGCTCAGATTTTGATTTCAGCCTGAGCGCGCCCGCAGGGACCGACTGAGGCGTAGCGGAGCTACCGGTGATCGCAGAGCAGCGCAGCAACGGAGTTGCGGGCAACCGAGAACCCGGCAGGGAGGGCCCGAGGACGTAAGCCGGGATCAAATCAAAAGATGAGCGGTCTAGAAGGTCACCACGGAGCGGATCGACTCTCCCGAGTGCATCAAATCAAACGCGTCGTTGATCCTCTCAAGCGGCAGCGTGTGCGTGACGAGCGAGTCGATGTCGACCTTGCCGTCCATGTACCAATCGACGATGCGCGGGACATCCGTGCGACCGCGTGCGCCACCGAAGGCCGAGCCCTTCCACACGCGACCTGTGACGAGCTGGAAGGGTCGCGTCTGAATCATCTGGCCTGCGCCTGCGACGCCGATGATGACCGACACGCCCCAGCCGCGATGACAGCACTCAAGCGCCTGGCGCATCAGCTCAACGTTGCCCACGCACTCGAAGCTGTAGTCCGCGCCGCCGCCCGTGAGCTCCACGATGTGACCGACGAGATCGCCTTTGATCTCCTTCGGATTCACGAAGTGCGTCATGCCGAGCTTGCGTGCGAGGCCCTCACGCGCCGGGTTGATGTCGATGCCGATGATCTTGTCCGCACCGACCATCTTCGCGCCTTGGATGACGTTGAGGCCGATGCCGCCGAGACCAAACACGACGACGTTCGCGCCCGCTTCGACGCCTGCGGTGAAGAGCACCGCGCCAAGGCCCGTCGTCACGCCGCAGCCGATGTAGCAAGCCTTCTCAAAGGGCGCGTCCTTGCGGATCTTCGCGAGCGCGATCTCGGGAAGCACCGTGTGATTCGAGAAGGTGCTGCAGCCCATGTAGTGATGGATCGGGCGGCCCTTGTACGAGAAGCGGCTCGTCCCATCGGGCATCATGCCCTTGCCCTGCGTCGCGCGAATCGCAGTGCAGAGGTTTGTCTTGCGGCTCAAGCACGACTTGCATCCGCGGCACTCGGGTGTGTAGAGCGGGATGACGTGATCGCCTGGGACAAGGCTCGTTACGCCGGGGCCGACCTCGCGCACGATGCCTGCGCCCTCGTGGCCGAAGATGACGGGGAAGAGCCCTTCCGGGTCTGCGCCCGAGCGCGTGAATTCGTCCGTGTGGCAGACGCCCGTCGCCATGATCTCGACGAGCACTTCACCCGCTTTGGGGCCTTCGAGATCAACCTCTTCAATGACGAGAGGCTTGCCTACTTCGAACGCAATCGCAGCACGGGTCTTCATCGATGTTCTCCTCGCGCGCAGTGCATACCGAGCGCGCGAAGAGCTTATGCAAACGAGGCGAATTGGCGCGTGAAATTCAGCGATTTGACGCGTGAAATTCGCTCCGAGCGGACGCTGCGAAGGGGGGGCGTCAGAGCGTCAGAGGGCACCATCGCCTATTGCGTCGTCACCAACGTGAATGCGCTGGGCGAGAAGGGCTGCCTTCCTCTGTGAGGTAAGCGCTGCGTCGTACACATGCCCAGGCGAGCAGGTCTGCAAGACAAGCGAAGAGCCTCCTGGCAGTGGCCAGCGGCTCTGTCTCCCGTAGGTCGTCGATTCAGCGCGCGTCGTTGTTGCCGGAACCCGAGTCTCTTGGGATCTCCACCCCCGGGCCGCCGTACATCGGGCAGGCCGTCCCAAAGAGCACGCTCGACACCGCGACCGCGCCGACAACAAAGCCGGTCACATGCGAACGCGTCACGCGCCCCGCAGGCCCCTCCACTTCGGTGTGCTCCACGCTTGCCGCAATCGCTGATTTGCAGAACGGACACGCGCTCTCGGATGCGCGCACATGCCTCTGACAACCCTGACAAAGAACCAACGCCATAGGGAACCTCCGTCGGTAAGCGTCTCATAGGATCCCGTCGCGCAAAAGAATCGACGCAACGCTTTCTGGGGTCGCTCGATACACGGGCTCACTCAGGAGGTTCCCGTGTTTCTTCTTCAGATGGTTCCTACGTTCCTCATGCTCGCCGTGGCCATTGTCGTCGTCGCGATGCTTCGCCGACGCAGTCAGCGCGACACCGCGCGTTACGGACTGGGTGCACTCGCCACGCGTCTTGGCTTTCAGATCACCGAAGGAAGCCCCGACGCCAACTTGGTCCACGTCCCGCTTCACCAGCTCTTGTTCCGCCGCATCGAGATCCCCTTCGTTCGCGGCCCCTGGATCGGCCTCTCGGCACGCATGATCGGCAGCGTCCGTGGTCGCAGCGCGATGGTGCGCTTGCTCGATCAATTTGCATTCAAACGCGGCTTCTTCGGGCGCACCGTCTACACAAAGTTTGATGGACACATCGCAGTCGAAGTCCGCACGCCCTTTCCGCGCTTTGAGGTCATCTCGCGCACCCAGCACGCGATGATGTCCCCCGAGTCGAAGCTCACGGCGCCGCTCGCCTCCTTCGATGACCCGCAGCTGGATGCCGCACTCATCCTTCGCACCACCGACGGGCAGATCGTCCCCGTCATCCGCGAGGCGATGCGCAGCATGCTCGCTGTGCATTGGGTCTGCGTGCGCGGTGAAGAAGGACGCGTCGTCTTCGACTGCGTACCAACCACCAAGACGATGCTCTTCGACTCGGCCGAGCCCGTGCTCACCTCGCTCGCGCATACGGCGGAGGCGATTGAAGCTGCCGTCGCCGCGTACCACGCACAGCAGGCGCAGGTGGCCGCATGAGCCCCGCAAGCTTTCCCGAACACGACGCACAGCTCGGCCGCCTCGTACGCGTCCACGGCTTCGCCAAGCCCGACTGGATGTACCTCGTGCTCGCAGGCGTCATCGCCCTCTACACGCTCGGCGCATTCATCGTCACGTTCGAGGTGACGCGGCTCTTGCTTGGTCTCGCCGTCACGCTCGGCACCGCAATGATCAGCATCTGCCGCATCCCCAAGCGCGTCGGAATCTACGAGTTCGGCATGATCGTCGAGTCGCCGCTCTTCTTCTCCACGCAGACGATCCTCTTCTCGGATGTGCGCAACGTGCAGCTTGAGTACAGACGCGTTCGGTTCGGGACGAACCAGGTCCACGTGGAGATCGAGCTCACCGACCGCACATGGATTTACCTCGGTGGGGGTGTCGAGGATGCACAAGGCATCGCCAACACCGTCAGCTACCAACGCGGTGTGCGCCAACCAACGCAGCAGCAAACCGCCTGGCGCTGACGGCCTGCTGCGCTGTCCTTCAGTGCCCGCCGCGCAACAAGCACGCGCGGAAGGCAGACTCGACCTCGCCGCAGTTCGAGGCGCACTCAAACTTCGCCTCGAACTCGGACGCGCAACCACGGGACGCCGCGCCATCGCGTTCCGTGCGGAGGGCCGCAGCGCATGCGTCTTGGGCGAACTGCGGAAGAGACGATGCGCTCTCCGCGCAATGCGATGCGATGTCTCCGTCCGAGACACCGCCGCATCCCGAGACGAGTGCGAAGAGTGCGAGTGCGGTGAAAGAGCGCATCACTTCTTCAACGCCGCGAAGGGGTTGTTGGAGAACTTCGTCGCGAGCGATGGCGGCCTGTCGTTGCCCGTCGGGCGCTGCATCGCCTGGCCTCGCTGACCCTGGTCGCGTCCACCCTGCGGGCCGCGCTGCTGCCCGCCCTGGTAGCCGCCCTGCTGTCCGCGATCGCTCTGCCTTGGCGCCGCCTCATCCATGCGCGCCGACAGCGAGATGCGCTTGCGCTGTAAGTCTACCTCGATGACCTTCACCTTGAGCTTGTCGCCGACCTTCACGACCTCGGCTGGGTCCTTCACGAAGCGGTCTGCGATGCGGCTCACGTGCACAAGGCCATCTTGGTGCACACCGACGTCGACGAAGGCTCCGAAGGCCGTGACGTTCGTGACCACACCCTCGAGGATCATCCCCTCCTTGAGGTCTTCCATCGTCGTCACGTCGTCGCGGAATTTTGGCGGCTCGAAGGTCGCGCGCGGGTCGCGGCCTGGCTTCTCGAGCTCGGCGAGAATGTCCTTCAATGTCGGCTCGCCCACCTCGGCCGTGATGTACTTCTTGATGTCGATAGAGCGCACCTTGTCGCGGTTGCCGACGAGCTCCTTGAGGCTCACGCCGAGGTCCTTCGCCATCGTCTCGACGAGCGCATAGCGCTCGGGATGCACGGCCGAGCTATCGAGGGGATGTGCGCCGCCATGAATGCGCAAGAAGCCTGCGCATTGCTCGAAGGCACGGGGCCCAAGGCCTGACACTTCGAGGATCTCCTTGCGGCTCGCGAACTGCCCCTTCTCATCGCGGTGCTTCACGATCTTCTTCGCAAGCGAGGCGCCCACGCCAGCCACGTACGCGAGCAACTGTGCGCTCGCCGTGTTGAGCTCGACACCGACGGCATTGACGCAGCTCTCAACGACCTCACCGAGCTTGCGGCCCAAGAGCGGCTGATGGACGTCGTGCTGGTATTGGCCGACGCCGATCGACTTCGGGTCGCACTTCACAAGCTCGGCGAGCGGGTCCTGAAGACGACGACCGATCGAGATGGCGCCGCGCACCGTGAGATCGAGGTCGGGGAACTCCTCACGTGCGACATCGCTCGCCGAGTACACGCTCGCGCCGGACTCGCTCACAGGCACCACGATGATGTTCGAAAGGCCCGCTTCCGCGAGCGCCTTACGCACGAAGGTCTCTGTCTCGCGGCCTGCCGTGCCGTTGCCGATCGCAAACGCGAAAGGCCCGTATTTCTTGGCGATTGCGACGACCGCGCGCTTGGCCTCTTCGTCTTTGTGCGCGCCCTGGCCGGGGTAGATCGTGATGTTCTCGATGAACTTTCCCGTCGCATCGAGGATGGCGATCTTGCAGCCGGTGCGAATGCCTGGGTCGACGCCGATGACGGCCTTGGTGCCCATCGGTGCCGCGAGCAGGAGGTTCTTCATGTTGTCGGCGAAGACATCCACGGCCGACCTATCGGCCTTCATCTTGAGGTCGACGCGCACGTCGTTCTCGACGCTCGGCACGAGCAAGCGCTTGTAGCCATCGAGCACGGCGAGGCTGAGCTGCTCTGCGAAAGGTGAGCGCCTGTCGACCTTCATCACCATCTCAAGCTTGGGCACCGTGCGCTCTGCTTCGATCGTGATCTCCGCGCGCAAGAAGCCTTCTTTTTCACCGCGACGAATCGCCAGGAAGCGATGGCTGGGGATCTGCGCGATGCCCTCTTTGTAGTCGTAGTACTGCTCGAACTTCGTCGGCTCTTTCGTCTTCTCGGGGACCGCACTCGTGCCGACGACGCCCTCCTTCTCGAACGCATCACGCACGATCGCGCGCGCCTCGGCGTGCTCGGCGAGCACCTCCGCCGCGATGTCACGCGCACCCTTGAGCGCCTCTTCGATGCTCGGGACTTCCTTGGCCGCATCGACAAACGCCTCGGCTTCCTTGCGCGGATCACCCTCGCCCGGCTGCGCCAGGAGACGCAATGCGAGGGGCTCAAGGCCACGCTCTTTGGCGATCATCGCGCGCGTGCGGCGCTTGGGCTTGTAGGGAAGGTAGAGGTCTTCGAGGACGGCCTTTGTCTCGGCTGCGCGGAGCTTCTGCTCAAGCTCCTTGGTGAGCTTCCCCTGCTTCTTGATCTCATCGAGGATCGACGCGCGCCGCTCTTCAAGCTCCAGCACGTACGCGCGCTTCTCTTGGATGTCGCGGATCTGCACCTCATCGAGACCGCCCGTGGCCTCTTTGCGGTAGCGCGCGATGAACGGAACCGTCGCGTTCTCCTCGAGCAACTTCACGACGGCAAAGACGCCGCTTGAAGGGAGATTGAGCTCCCGCGCAATCGTCGGGACGGGGTCGAAGGAGAACTTCGTGGGCGTGGTCGATACTTCGGTGTCGGTCATGGGGGCGCCCCTCTTAGCGACCGCTGCTCAGACGTTCAAGATCTTTCCCGCGAGGGAAACCAGAAACAACTGCCCGCTAGGGAAACCAGAAACAACTGCCTATCGCGAAGCTGGGTCGTTCTCCTCGCCAAACCAGAGCACCGCATAGCCATCGTGGATGTCTGCGCCGAGCGCATTCCACGGGTGATCTGCCCAAATTCCGCGGTTCAAGATCACCTCGTTGTGCCCGCTGCTCCGCATCCAACCCGAAAGGGCTGCGCCTGGATCGTTGCTGCCCATGAACGCATTCTCGTAGCCGTTGCCTGGGTAGCCCGTGAGCTGCCGCGGCTTGTCCCACATGCACTGCGCTTGGGCGTGATCGGACGTGTAGCAGCAGGCACTCCAGCTGCCTTGATCCGACCACGAGTGAAGGTTGCAGCTTCCTTCGGGAGGGTGCGCGGAGAGGTCGCGTGTATGCGCGGAAGCGACGCGACAAAGCGAGGGCGATGCGGCGATCGCAGGGAGCGCATTCGTGGCGCGGTATTCATTCACCAACCGGATCAACTCAAGCGCTTGGGGTGCGCATCCAGCCACGGCAGGTGCGTCTTGCAAGGGGCCCGTGTCGCCACCGGCGGCGTCGTCTTGCACGGCGCGTGTGTCGCTGCTGGGTGCACGTGCATCGAGGCCCGCATCATCGAGCGTGCTGGGCTCGGGGCAGCCGCTCAAGAGCATCATCAACGAGAGCGAGAGGAGTGTGCGCATAGCTAAGGGTACGCGCGGGCCCGCTCATTGTTCATGCGCATCGACATCATTCGACAGCGCTACGCTCCGAGCCTCATGCAGCTCGACCTCCATCTCCGGCGTAGCCCCCTCGACTCCTGGCTCGGTCTTGTCTTGCGCGTTGGCGCGATGAGCGGCTGCGGCCTTGGGCTTGTGCTCGCCTGTGTGCTGCTTCTCTGGCTCGCGACGGCGACCGACTTCGACGGGCTCTCCTGGCTCATCGGCACCTTCCTCTGCTCGACCGCGCTGCCGATGGTCTCGCTCCCGCTCTTTGCGATCTTCTTTCTGCGCTTCACCGGAAGACAGCTGACAGTCCACGAGGGCCAAGTGATCCTGCGCAAGCGCGCGCTCGACGGGACGATTCGTGAGGTGATTGCACGCGCGGACATCGCCTCGGTGCGCGCCTCGATTCGACGTGGCCACTACGAGAAGTGGGGACGCAAAGGCCTTGTGCTGCACATGGGCATCGGCCCCGTCCCGATCGCCATCGGGACGATCGACCCCGAGCGTGCACGGTCTTGTGGATGGGTCGTTGCAGAGGGGCCCGAGCTGGAAGTCGCACCGCGCGAGTTGGATGCGCTCTTGTTCGCGCTTGGCGCGGTGTAGTTCACCAAACCTCTGGTCAACGAAAGCGCGCACGTCGATCATGCGCGCATGAGCACGCACCGCATTCTTGTCGTCGATGATGACCGCGCCGTCGGCATGGTCCTGACCGCACTCATCACGCAGGCCGGCTACTCCGCACGCTTTGTGATGTCTGGCGTCGACGCCCTCGCGGCCCTCACCGGCGGTGGCTTCGACGCCGTGCTCTCCGATGTGCGCATGCCCGGGATGGACGGCATGGAGCTGCTCTTTGAGGTGCAGAAGAAGCACCGCGATGTGCCCGTCATCTTGCTCACCGCACACGGCACCGTCTCGCTTGCTGTCGAGGCGATGAAGGCCGGCGCGAGTGACTTCCTCACCAAGCCCTTCGACCGCGATGAGGTGCTCTTCACGCTCGGCAAATGCCTCACCAAGGTGAAGCGCGAGGCGCAGCGCCCGCCTGAATCCGATGTCATCGAGAGCGAGGGCGAGGGCCCGGTGATCGGCACCTCGGCTGCGATGAAGGACGCGATGGAGCGCTTGAAGAAAGCCGCCGCCACCAACGCCACGGTGCTCCTCCGCGGTGAGAGCGGGACGGGCAAAGAGGTCGCTGCACGCGAGCTTCATCGCCTCTCCCCACGCGGCAAAGGCCCCTTCGTCGCGGTGCATTGCGGCGCCCTCCCCGACAACCTCTTGGAGAGCGAGCTCTTTGGTTACGAGAAGGGCGCGTTCACCGGTGCCCAACACAAAAAGCCCGGACGTGTCGAGCTCGCGCGCGGCGGCACGCTCTTTCTCGATGAGATCGGCGACATCACGCCCGCGGTGCAGGTGAAGCTCCTGCGGCTCATCCAAGAGAAGGAGTTTCAGCCCCTCGGCGCGCTCGCTCCGGAGAAGGCCGACGTGCGCTTCGTCGCCGCCACACACCGCAACCTCGACCAGCTCGTGAAGGAAGGCACCTTCCGCGAAGACCTCTTCTACAGGCTCAACGTCGTCCCTGTGGTGCTGCCCGCACTGCGCGAGCGCAGAGACGACATCGGCACACTCGCCGAGCGCTTTGTGCAGGTGCTGGGCAAGTCGAACGGACGCCCGCGGATGACGCTCTCACCCGAGGCACGCACGACGCTCACAGAGGCCGAGTGGCCTGGCAACGTGCGCGAGCTGCAGAACTTCCTTGAGCGCATCGTTGTCTTCGCCGACACCGATCGCATCGAGGCGCACGAGGTCCTTCGCGAGCTCAACGCGCGGCCCTCGATGGTGAAGACGACGTCGTCTGCGCCGCCGGAGATGCCTGCGGATGGGACCCTCGATGAGCGCCGTGCGGATGCCGAGAAGAGTGCGGTGCGTGATGCGCTGGCGAAGGCGAAGGGGAACCGGACGCTGGCCGCGAGGTTGCTCGGGGTGAGCCGCAGGACGCTCTACAACAAGCTGGATGAGCTTGGGTTGGCGAGCGTTTAGCTCGCTTCGTCTGCCCGGACTTCGGTAAGGATCAGAAGCAGGAAGAGCACATCGCTGGACGCCGCGTTGGCCCTTGCGACCGAAGCCTACAGGCGTCGACGCGTATCAGAACAGGAGAGGGCGAATCGCTTGATTCAGGCGTGCCACTTCCGCAGCGTTGTTCATGAGCCCCGGCTCCCGCCACTTCGCGAGGCCTACCGCATCGCTCTCCGCGCACGCCTTGGCGAGGTTCTCTCCGATGCACTTCTTGGAGGCGCCCAGTTCCTGCGCGAGCACCTCAGGAGTGACCTTCGACCCGAGCAAGAAAACGCGCGTAGCGAGCGTGTCTGGTGTGGCCGCTTGAACAAGTTGCCTCCGCTCGTCGACTTGCCCGTCAAAGTCCATCACCAGCATGACGTTGCGCGCGGGGTACTTGTGCATCGTCGGAATCAAGGACTTGAACACCTCGATCACGTACTGCCACCCACCCGCCACAGGTTCAACACCCACGTATCGTTGCTTGCTCCAATGCAACTGACCGACGAAACCGTTCACCAGCTCTCTGTTCGCATCGTCCTCGGGAATGACAACGATATGGGGCCGATAGACGTTCATCAGCCCAGCTCGCCTCGTCGATAGGCGCCTACGAGATCGCCATTCGCTTCCTCCTGGCTGATGGTGCGTATCAGGGAGGGCTCGAGGTGTCCGTTTCGGATCATCAAGAAGACGTCCTCCCGTGCAAAGGTGCCGATGGCTTCTGCGTTGTGCGTCGTGATGACGATTTGCCCCTGTTCCGCAAACGCCCCTCGTAGGGCTCGAATGAAGTGAGCAACCTCTGGCAGCGCGAGATAGTTGTCGGGCTCATCCCAGAACGTGAACACCGGCCCGTAGCTAAGGTTCGCGGCGACAAGCGCTGCACACACGAATGTGCACTTCTCGCCATCGGAGAGTTCTTCGAACTTGAGTTCGAAGCGAGACGACGCAGGGCCTCCGGGCGCGCCAAACGAGAATGCCCACATCTTACTGTCCCTCCCCGTCGGTACGGCATGAAGTGCCGCAAAGTCTGGAATGATCGCCCGTGCGTATTCGATCAGCGGAGCGACGGCCATGGGATGCCGGCTCAGCAAGCCACTGAGCCAATCGGCAAAATTGCTCCCGTCCGGCTCGGGCCAGAGCGACTCATTGCTTGAGTTCCCGTGCATCCGCTTCGGAATCGGAGCGAGGATCACCATCTGGGCGAGCCACTTTCTCCACGCATCCATGCGCTTCGCTTGGTCGTGAAAGAGCATCATCGGAAGTGCCACGAAACCCCAGTCAAGGTAGGCGTCCGGCGAGGCGCCTCGTTCGCGAAGAAACGCTTCAGCGCCATTGATGGTGAGCTTTTCCTGGTGCACGCGGAGCTCTTGCGGTGGCGGCTCGGTCGTGAGGTCAAACTTGGAGGCCGCCAGCACAAGCGTGTAGTGGAAGAGTTGCCCCTCTACGAACGCCTCGATCTCAAAACGCGTCGGGAGGTGCATACGTCTGAACGAACATTCAAACGGGCTGACAAGTGCGTCTACGCGATTGGTCCCTCGACCTATCGCCTGAAAGATGCGGAGGACGGATGCGAGCGTCGATTTTCCGCTGCCGTTCTTGCCGATCAGCAGCGCGGACTGGAGCCCTTCCGGCTTGAACTCGAAGTTGTCGAGGCCTCGGTAGTTCGAAACAAAGAGACGCTTGAGCATGGAATGTCCGTACCACACCGCGAAGTCGGCCCCTGTCCTTGTTCCGTCGTCCAGTAAATTTCTTCTCTGGTCCCCAAAAAGCAAAGAGCAGAGCACCCGAAGCGCCCTGCTCTCACCTCACGCCACGCGCGCCAATCAGGCCTTCGGCTCGTCCTTCGCGGGCTTCGCCTTCGCAGCCTTCGCCTTCGGCTTCTCCACCTCAAAGAGCGCAGCAAAGAGCCCCGTGGCCCCATCGTCTTCGGCGGTCCGCGTGGCGCGCTTCAGCGACGCAAAGGCCTTCTCCCAGGCAGGTGCCTTGGCATCGCGTGCGCGGATCGCGCCGTCGCGTGCTTTGACCAAACCCTCGATCGGCTTGATGCCATTCAGCACCGCATTCGCGGCCTTCTCCATCGCAACGCCCGCCTTCTTCACGGCGGCGTTCGTGTGCTTCTTGGCCTTCGCCGACATCTTGAGCAGGAGCTTGGCTTCCTTCTCGTGGCCCAGCTCTTTGATGTCGGAGATGGTGCCCATCTTGTACTCGGCGAGCGGGTTCTGACGTGGTGCGCCGAGGTTCATGTGGGCCAGCGCGAGCACGTCGAGGCTGGCGTCTTGGTCGACGTCGAGCTCACCCACATTGCGCTCTGCTTTCATCAGCGCGGCGACGGCTTTGACGGCCAGATCGTTGGCCTTGCCGTAGTCGACGTGGATGCTCTTGAACACGCTGAAGCGCGCCTTCACAGGCTTGGTGTCGACACCGCGATCGCTGCCAAGAAGCCAGTCGCCGACCTTGATGCGCTGCCCGGGTGATTTGCCGCTCTGAAGTGTTGCCATCGTCTTGCTCTCCCGAGAGTCGACATCAACAAGTTCGCCTCTCGCGGAGGATGGAAACACGAAGATGCGCGATGCGACAACGGGCGGATGCCGCGCGGCACGATGCCGCACCCCTCTCGCGCCGAGCGGCAGGGGGACTCCAAGATGCCGCACCCCTCTCGCGCCGAGCGGCAGGGGGACTCCAAGATGCCGCACGCCTCTCGCGCCGAGCGGGAGGGGGACTCCAACTCGCCGCACCCCATCCGAACGGTTTGCGAGGGGGACTCCAAGATGCCGATGAGAGGCTACTTGCGCCGGGGCGGCCTCGGCGGTGGCGCCTCTGCGTGCAGCGGATCCTCCGGCCAGTAGTGCTTTGGATAGTTCCGCATCAGCTCCTTGCGGATCTTCGGATAGTGCCGATCCCAGAAGCCTGCGAGGTCCGTCGTCACCTGCACCGCGCGCATATTGGGCGCGAGCAAGTGCAGCACGATCGGCGCCCCGCCTGCGCTCGGCCCCTCCGCGAGGCCGAAGAAATCCTGCATGCGCGACTCCACCCAGGGTGGCCTGTCGTGCTCGTAGGTGACCGTGTTCTTGCGTGCAGGGAGCCGCACCTCCGTCGGCGCGTGCTTGTCGATCTTCATGCGGTCTGCACCAAGCGAGGCGAGCACAGCCTCAAGCACCTGCGCGCTCTCCAGCTCCTTCAAGCTGCGACGCCCCTCGGCCGCCTGCCGCAGGCCCTCGAGCACCAGCGCATCGTCGAGCACGGGCACAGACGGATCCACCTTATGCGCGAGCTGCGAGCGCAGCTTCCATTGGTCGAGCGCGTGCACATCCACAAAGCGCTGAAGGCCGGAGGCAATCGCGGCACGTGCGAGCACATCGGCCGCGCCCTCTGCGCCTGCACCATCGCTCTTCGATTCATCGAGCAGGAGGCCCTCGTAGGAGAGCGCCGAGATCTTCTCGATGCGCTCCTTCTCGCGATCGAAGCGCACCTCGTTCACCGCGATCACGCGATCGGGAAAGAGCTCAAGCAACCACTCGGGCTCGATGCGTGAGGCCACGCGACAGGAGACTTGGCCTTTCTTTCCCGCGAGGGAAACAGACGGACCGAGTTCTTCGGCCTCGATGCAGACCATCCACATCGCATCGCGCACCACGCTCGTCTCCGCGAGCTTCAGCGCACCACTGCCTGCGAGCACGATGTCGGCGCTGAGGGCCTTGCGACGCTTGCCCACGCGATCGGGATAGCCAAGCAGGAGCGCTTTCTCGAGCGCCTCGTCTTCATCGAAGATGCCGTCTTCTGCGGGACGAATGCGCGACAACATCCGCGCGAGTTGATCGCGCGTGCGGGCTGCCCCGAGCGTTGCGCCCACATCCAAGTCGTGGCTGCGAATGCGTCCCGCGTTGAGCCCACTTCGCTCTGCATTCTCGAAGGCCTCCACACGCGCGAGCGCATCCGAGCTGCCTGCATCCACCTTGTTCGCAGGGCCGCCATGCATGCCAAAGCGCGCGCGCTGCGAGAGACGAATCTCCTTCTCCGAGAGGAGCGCAACGAGGAGCGCCACACGTGCGGCATGGCCCATCCGCGCACCGGCCACGGCCACACGCGCAAGGCGTGGATGCAGCGGCAGCGTGACCAAGAGGCGTCCGAGCTCGCTTATCTGATTCGCCTCACTCAACGCGCCGAGCTTCACGAGCGTTGTCTCTGCGCGCTCGATCGCAGCCTTCGTGGGCACCTCAAAAAAGCGCAGCGTGTCTGCTGTCTCGGCACCCTCTTCCGCGGTCACCTGCGCGATACCGAGCTGCGCGAGAAAGAGCCTTGTCTCCGCGAAATCCACGCGCTGGATCTCAGGCTTGCTGAACGCCGGCCGGCCATCGTGATCGTGCTTGGTGTAGAGCCGAATCGCGCGACCGCTCTGCGTACGACCGGCACGTCCTGCGCGCTGTGTGGCGCTCGCCTGGCAGATGGGCGAGGTCACCAATTCACCGACGCCAGACCACGGCGAGAACGAGGCTGCGCGCTCCAGGCCCGAGTCGATCACGGCCACCACGCCATCGATCGTGATCGAGGTCTCGGCGACGTTGGTCGAGAGGATGACCTTCCGCGTGTTGCTGCTTCTGACTGCGCGGTCTTGCTCCTCCGGAGGCAGGTCGCCATGCAGCGGAAGCACCTCGATGCCGTGCGCACGCGCGGTCTCTTCGAGTGCGGCTGCAGCGCGACGAATCTCGGCGGCGCCGGGCAAAAAGACGAGCACGTGTCCTTGCAGGTCGGCTTGCAAGAGCTTGCGCACGGCCGCGCGCACTTGGTCTTCGAGCGGCCTCTCATCGCGCGCCTCGAGGTGCTCGATCTCGACCTGATAGGGGCGCCCCGAGACGCTCGTGACCTCGGCGTCCAAGAAGGCCGCGATGCGACTGGCATCGAGGGTCGCGCTCATCGCAACGACACGGAGATCGGGGCGCGTGGTCCTTCGCAGCTTGCGCACAAAGGCGAGCGCCACATCGGCATGGAGCGAGCGCTCGTGAAGCTCATCGAGGACAACGCAGCTCACGCCCTTCAGCGTTGGGTCTTGCACCAGGCGACGCGTGAGCACGGCCTCGGTGATGAAGCGCAGGCGCGTCTCTTTGCCGCCCACATCCTCAAAGCGAACCGTGTAGCCCACCGTCTTGCCGAGCGGCTCGTTCATCTCCTCGGCGACACGCTTGGCTGCGAGACGCGTGGCCAAGCGACGAGGCTCAAGCACCAAGATCTCGCCCGCTTTGGCCCATGGAAGCGAGAGCAAGGCACGTGGGACACGCGTCGTCTTGCCTGCACCGGGCTCTGCAACGAGCACGAGCGCGCCGCGCTTGTCGAGCGCTTGGAGGATGCCGGGGAGCTGCGCATCGATCGGAAGAGAGACGTTCACGGGCGCGAGGTTGATAGCGATCCTCGTGTGCGTCGACCGCGTACGTTTGCGGTTCCCTTTCTGCATCGCGGCTTCGTACCCTTCGAAGTCGATGAACATCCTCTTCGTCAGTGCGGAAGTTGCTCCCTTCGCCAAGACCGGCGGCCTCGGTGATGTATCCGGCGCCATCCCTCGCTACCTCTCACGCCTGGGCCACGACGTCCGCGTGGTGTTGCCGCTCTACAAGCGTGTTCGCGAGTACGCCGCGCTCGGTTCATCTGTTTCCCTAGCGGGAAAACACAACGTGAACTTCACCCGCGTGCTCGATGACGTCAGCGTGCAGCTCGGTCAGCGCAAGGTCGTCTTCTCGATCGTCGAGGCGAAGCTTCCCGGCGAGGGCGCGCCTGTGCCCGTGTACTTCGTAGTACAGCCAGCGCTCTTCGACAGACCCGGCATCTACACCTCCGATGCAGATGAGCATGTCCGCTTCGCCCTCCTTCAGTGGGCCGCGCTCAAGCTCTGCCAGTTCCAGCGTTTTGCGCCGGATATCGTGCACGCAAACGATTGGCAGACGGCGCTCTTGCCGCTGATGATCAAGACCGCGTTCAAGTGGGACAAGCTCTTTGCGAAGACCAAGACGGTGCTCACGATTCACAACATCGGGCATCAGGGCAGCTTCGCGAGCAGTGCCCTTCCAGACACGGGCCTCTCCGAGGTGAGCGAGCACTTTCATCAAGAGCAGCTCCGCGAGGGCCGCATCAACTACCTGCTCACCGGCATCCTCTACGCCGATGCGATCACGACGGTGAGCCCGACCTACGCGCGCGAGATCACCACGCCCGAGCATGGCGTCGGCCTCGATGCCTTCCTGCGCAGCCGCGGCCCAGCCGTGATCGGCATCCTCAACGGCATCGACGAGGACGTCTGGAGCCCCGAGAAAGACAAGTACATCCCGCAGCGCTACACGGCCGACACGGTTGAGCTCAAAGAGGGCAACAAGCGCGAGCTCTTGCGCAAGATGGGCCTGCCCTACCACCCGCGTGCGCCCGTCTACGGCATCGTCTCGCGCATGGCCTGGCAGAAGGGCTTCGACCTCTGCATGGAGGTGCTCCCGCGCCTGCTTACGCAGCACGATGTGCAGGTCGTGGTGCTCGGCTCGGGCGAGCCGAAGTACGAGGAATTCTTCTCGCGTCTCGCGCGTGAACTGCCGCACAAAGTGGCCTTCCATCAAGGCTTCAGCGAGCCCCTCGCGCACCTCATCGAGGCAGGCTCCGACTTCTTCTTGATGCCCTCACGCTACGAGCCCTGCGGCCTCAACCAGATGTACTCGCTGCGCTACGGGACGATCCCCATCGTGCACAAAACAGGCGGCCTCGCCGACACGGTGCGCACCGTCCGCGGGAGCAAGAACGAGCACGGCAACGGCATCTCGTTCGACCACTTCGATGCGACCGCCTTCAAGTGGGCCTTGAGCTACTCGCTCGAGCTCTGGGGCACAGGCGAGGGCCACGACCGTGCCCGCTTCCGCGAGATTCAGCGGCGCGCGATGCGTGACGATTGGGGCTGGCCACGTCGCATCGGCGACTTCGTGCGGACATACCGCGGCGTGCTCGGCTGACCGTGTCGCGTTTGTGCAAGACCGCTTTCGAAGCATCGATCAAGACCCGCACATGACGCACATCGCCCAAGGTTCCTTCAGCGTTCAGGCCACACGCGAGCCTCCCTACGACGAGGCGCTCGGTGTCTCGATCGGCCGCACGCACCTTGAGAAGACCTTCGAGGGCGATCTCATCGGCACAAGCCAGGTCGAGATGCTCGGCGCAATGACGGAGACGAAAGGCTCTGCTGCGTACGTCGCGATCGAGCGCGTGAAGTGTGTGCTCTCTCTGCGCCACGACCTTCGCGGGCATGAAGCACGCGAGGGCTCGTTCGTGCTGCACCACACCGGCGTCATGAATCGCGGCGCGATGAGCCTCACGATTCACGTCGTGCCGGATTCAGGAAGCGGCGCGCTCGCTGGCATCGCGGGCGCATTCCGCATCGACATCACCGGCGGCAAACACTTCTACACCTTCGAGTACACGCTCCCGGAGTGAGGCGAAGGTCGGGAGCTTCGAGCGCGAGAGCGGCTTCACGAGCCCTCGCGCATACGTCGCCACGCCGAGCATGGTCACGAACGTGAGCGCGCCCAGCACCGTTGCGCCGAGGGTCAGCATCGGAATGTGCGAGCGACTCACAGGGCATGCATGAGGAACGCTCGGCGTACGTCAAGCGCCTCACGGAATGAAGCGAACGAACGCATCGCGCGTGCCCTCGTGCCGTGAGCGACGCACCTCCATCGGGCCGTGGAGCGCGCCGTGGATCTCGCAGTTCTCAAGGCGCAAGCGCGCGGCGCCGACGACGGACACATCGCCCTCGATGCGGCTGTTCCGGATCGTGACCTCGATCGTCTCGTCTCCAATGACATCGAGTGCGCGGGGGACGAGCGTGTTCGTGCTGCGGAGCGTGACCTCCTCCATCACCACGCGGCATCCCAGCATCGCCTGAAAGGCCGGCGGGCCCATGGTCTCGCTCACATACGTGCGCTGCGCGAGCACGCCCCAGTCGCTATCGCATACCGCGCTCCGGTAGACGATCGGAGCAGTCACGGCGGGGCTCGGCGCTGTCGCTTCAAGCGGCACGGGATCTTGCGGCACCACGGACGCACGCACGGGCAACGGTGCGGGCTCAGGTACGGGCTCGGGCGCCTCCACCAAGCGCCCGCCTGCATAGAAGAGCCCGGCGGCGCCAAGAACCATCACGAGCAACGCGAACCCAAAGAGGCCGAATCCGAGACCGAGCATCAGCAGAAAGCGTGCGTTGGATTGCACCCTCTCCGGTGCGCTCGTCACCTGCGAAGGGGGCACGGGCGGCCGTGGCGCGCGTGTCTGCGCGGGCAGCGCAGGGAGCGGCATCCTGACGCTGAGCGCGACGTAGCGCGTCTCTGGGAGCACGCGGTTTTCCTGCGCCGAAGGGGCGTGCTGCGTGGCCGCAAAGGCGGCGCTCGCGGGGAAGCTTGAGGGGCTTGGCTTGCCGCTGAACACGCTCTGCTGTGCGAGGCCCGAGAGAAGCTCGCGGCATGCGGAGCACGTATCGATATGACGCTCGATGTTGGCGCGCTCATCCGAGGTGAGCGTGCCGTCGATCATGCCGAGCGCTTGATCTTCATCGATGCAGTTCACACGGATCGAGCGGACGTCCAAGGCGAGTTCATCGAGTGAGGGTGAGGCGCAATCGTGGCGATCGTGGCAAGGGATCGCCATGCCGTACGCGAGACTATCACGCGCGCTTCTGCCAGCCGGAGCGCCCGACTCACAAGCCACGCTCGCCACTGCGCTCTCGTATGCCCTGCCGCCCGCCTCATTGGATGCCGAGCGTGCATCATATATCGATATGTTCGGAACCCATCTGCGCTCGCTGATGACGAGCGAGGCGAACGAGGCGCGAGGCGCGGAGGCGCTCCCCTTCTTGCCTTGGACAGCGGCGCGCATGCAGGACCTCTGGCTCGCGTTCTTTGCTTGTCAGCGAGACGCGGTCGCGCTGAACCAATTGGAGACGACGGTGATCGCGCCGCTTGCATCGCAGATCGATCGATCGAGTGCCGATGCGGAGGATGCGGTGCAGTCGCTTCGCATGGCGCTGCTTGTGGGCGATGGCGTCTCGGGGCCCAAGCTCCTTGCCTATGCAGGGAAGGGTGAGCTCTCGCGCTGGGTGCGCGTGGCAGCGACGCGCATGTGGCTCAATCGCAAGCGCGCTGTGAAGCGCGAGGTCTCAGATGAAGACGTGCTCATGTCGGAAGAGGCGCCGATGGATGCGCAGCTCGCAGGCATGAAGGCCGCGTACCGCGAGGCCTTCGCGGAGGCCTTCAAGACGGCCCTGCGTGGCCTTGAGCCCAAGGAGCGCATCCTTCTGCGACAGCACCATCTCGACGGGCTCACGATGGAGCAGATGGGCGTCTTGCACGGTGTCCATCGGCTCACCGTGCTGCGCTGGATTGAGCGTGTGCGAGAGAAGCTCGCGACGGAGACACGCGCCTCGATGGCGGCGAAGCTCTCCTTGCGTGACGCCGAGATGAACAGCGTGATGCGGCTCATCCAGAGTCAGATGCATGTCAGCCTGCGGGTCGAGCTTGGCGGCATGAAGCCGGAGTCGGTGCTCTCCGAGAAGCGCTGATCAGACGTAGCTGAGCACGCCGTAGAGCGTCGAGACGATGATCGCGAGCGCGCCGAGTGGGATCTGAAATGCGCTGAGCTTGTCGCGAAGCTGGTTGCCCTTCTCCATCGCCTGCGCGTTGCCGCGAAAGACGTACGTCGAGATGAGACCAAAGCCGAGCAGGAGGCCGACGCTGAAATCTGCGATGCCGGAGAGAAGGCCGAAGATCCAGAAGAGCGGAGACTCGCTCAGCATGCCGATGCCCGTCACGGCGTGGATCAATTCCCAGACGCCCCAGAAGAACATGATGCCGCCGATGGAGCCCTGATAGGGCGCGAGCTTGGCCAGCATCTCGGCGGCGTTGGGCGCGCGTCGTGCGACGAGCGAAGACATAGCGAGAAGTCCACCTGCGATACCGATGAGAGCTGCGACGAGGGCCATGATTCATTCCTTTGCTTTGGGCCCCACTTCGGGGCCTCAGTGCAAAGACACGGGCCGATCTCGCGAGTAGCAAAGAATTTTCGCGCGAGGGAAACCATGCTCCACGCCGTCGCTAGATCGCTCCCGCGCCGAACGTATCGCATTGGTTCATGTCGCCCGTCGTCATCCCCTGACGAAACCAGCGCATGCGCTGCTCGGAGCTGCCGTGCGTGAAGCTCTCGGGTCGCACGCGACGTCCTGCTTGGCGTTGCAGCGTGTCATCACCGACGGCCGAGGCAGCGCGCATCGCCTCTTCGACATCACCTGCTTCGAGGAGGCGGCGCTGGTTGGTGGAGTGCGCCCAGACACCCGCAAAGCAGTCGGCTTGAAGCTCCATGCGCACCGAGATGTCGTTCTCTGCAGCAGGGTTCTGCGCTTGTCCTTGGCGCACGCGACGCTCGACGCCGAGCACGTTCTGTACGTGGTGACCAATCTCGTGCGCGACCACGTAGGCCTGCGCGAAATCACCCTGCGCGTTGAAGCGTGTGCGCAGCTCGTGGAAGAACGAGAGGTCGATGTAGACCTTCTGATCCGCCGGGCAATAGAAGGGGCCGACGCCTGCATCGGCAGGGCCGCAACCGCCTGTTTCGACGGCATTGGCGAAGACGACGAGGCGCGCCGGTGGATACGTCTGACCACCGCGCTGAAAGATTTGAGCCCACGTCGATTGCGCATCATCGAGCACGAAGGAGACGAACTGCACCTGCTCGTCTTGCTCAGGTGAGGACGGCATGCCGCCGCCCATCTGCGCACCACCCATGTCGGCCCCACCGCCACCCGTGAGGAAGGGCGTGACCAAGTCTTGTCCGAAGAAGGCCGATGCGCCGAGCAGGAGAAGAATCCCGACGATGCCGATCTGCACCGGGCGACGCGGTCCGCGCCCACCACCACCGCCGCCACCGCGAAGGTCATCGACGTTCGCGCTTTGATGTCCTCGATCCCACTTCATGACCGTACCCCTCAAAGGCCCCGAACGTCGGAGCCAAGCGGGCCGATGGTGAAGGCTTCCGTGTGCGTTGGCTACCGCGTGGGGGCGGTGGGCATGTGTGAAGCGAGAAGCTCGCTCGAGGGCCAGATGAGCTGAAAGCGCGGGTCGTTTGGGTCTCTGTCCGAGAGGTGACGCTCCAAGCGCAGCGCCGCGAAATGACGCGCCATCGAGAAGACATCGCCCCTTGGCGCGACATCGATATCGCGAAGGCGCGTATGCAGCAGCAGACCGGGCAGGGTGGACTCGTAGGGGCTCAGCGCATCGCGTGTGACGACGTTCGAGGAGACGACATGCACGAGTCCATCGGCATCACGACATGCAACCGAAAGGTTGCCTATTGTAAGGCCCGGCGTCGGCACGATGACGAGGCCCTCTGCGAGGTAGACGGGCTCGTTCACGTAGACGAGCTGCGCATCACGCAGGCGCGCAAAGAGCGCGCGCTCATGGACAGCCAGCTCCTCGCTGCGAAGCGCACGCTTCCAATCCGCGGCGCCGAGATGCACACGCGCATTCGGGAACATCGGTGAGACAGGCCCCTGCACACCATCGCCATGTGTCGTCCCAAGCAGCGCGCGAAGTGATTGATGCTGCAAGGTCGTCAGCACGACATCGGTGATCGAGAGCGGGTCGATCGCATCGATCGCGAGCTCGGGAGGTGCACCGAGGAGAGAGGTCATGCGCTCTGCGAGCGGCGTGTTTGCGGGGCCCACGCACGGGTCGATAAGCACACGGCGCGCACCCACCTCAAGCAGCGTGGCCTTGCGCTGCACGAGCACTGGCGCGCTCACGGAGAGGGGCGCACACGCAGCCCAGGCCTCCATCCAGAACGCATGGCCTGCGAGCCGCGTGAGCGACACCGGAGGCGCATGACGAAGCGCCTCTGCGAGCCACTCGCCTGCGTGAATGGCCGATTCCTCCGAGCCCTCGGAGGCAAACGTTGCAAGTGCTTCAACGACTGCGCTCATCGCTCTTCACCCTTCAGCTTGGCGTAGCTGCGCTCGCCACCATCGCCTGTTTCGCCGGGCAACCCAGAGGCCTCCCAGCCCTTCTCGAGCACACCACCGAATGCGTCCTTGAGCCCGCCCCAACCTGGGCGCAGGTCAATCAACTGGGTGAAGCCGCGGGTCTCAAGAAGCCTCAGCGCATCGAGTGAGCGACGCCCCGCCTGGCAGGTAAGGACGAGCTTCTCGTCTTTGCCAAAGTGCCTCTCGATGACCTCCGTGAAGGCCTCATTCAGCACCTGTCCACGCGCCTCGATGAGCGCAACCGGCACGTTGAACGCGCCCTTCGGATGCCCCGCTTCGAACTCCACGACCGTGCGCACATCGACGAGCACGTAGCCCTCACGAACGAGCTCCTCGGCTTCGGCAACGCTTACACGCTTGGGCATCCGCGCTTCATATCGCTCTTGCGCAAGAGAGCGATCGGCTTCGTGAGAGAAGGCGCGAAGGCTTTGCACCGGCCCGGGGTTGCCCGGTGCGTAGAGGGCCAGCCGGGCAAGCGCGAAGGTTCTTTTTTGGTCCTATATCGATCGTATTGAGATATGAAAAAAGGCGCCCTCGCGGACGCCTTCGTTCCTGGTGTGTGTGTGACTAGCTCAGCTGCCCGACGACTGGATGCGGCGGTAGGGCTGAAGGAAGTTCACGAGGCCCGAGCTATTGCGCGTCGACATCCAAAGGCGGCCTTGGCCTTGGAAGTTGCAGACGAGGCCCTCGCCCGAGAGGAAGAGGCTCTTCAGGCCGCCGAGCTTCTGCACGTTGAAGTTGAGGCCGCCCGTGAAGGCGACGACGTGGCCCGTGTCGCAGATGTAGCCGCCCGGTCCAACGTCGACTGCGTGGATGCCGCCGTAGGCGTTGAAGAAGAGCGGGCCTGTGCCCATGCACTTGAGGAGGAAGGGGCCCGTGCCGCTGAAGAAGCCCTTGGTGCCGCCCCACTTCGTGTCGAGCGTGACCGTCGGCGGTGCCGCGAGGTAGGCGCTTGAGTTGAGGAAGATGGGCGTCATGCCGTCCATGTTCACCACTTCGACATCACCCTCGGGGCCGGGTGCGAAGAAGAGACGCTGGCCGGGCTGCGTCGAGGTGAACGTGTTCTGAAAGAGGCTCTCGCCGCCGAGCGCCTTGCGCTTCATCGCCGCGAGCATGCCGCCCTGAAGGGACGTCTTCATTTCGACTGCGCTGTCCTTGGCAACCATCGCACCGGACTCGCAGATGATCTGCTCGCCTGGGCCATCGAAGCCGATCTGAACCATCGTGAAGTCGGGCTTCTCGAGAAGTTGGAATTGCATTGTCGTGATCTCCTTTTCGAGTGGCTCAGCTCAGCGCTGCTTGGGCGGAAGAAGGGCGCCAACCGTGCGGCCGTATTCGACCGGGTTGCGCGTTTGAATCCAGATGCGGCCCTGGCCCTGGAAGTGACAGACGAGGCCTTCGCCGGAGAGGATCGAGGCGATCCAGCCGCCGCCGCTCTTGCCGACCTTGTACGTAAGGCCTGCGTCCCATGCGACGAGGTGGCCCGTGTCGATGACGATGTTGCCATCGCACTGAAGCTCTTGAATGCCGCCGAATCCGCCGACGATGAGCTGGCCTGGCTGCTGTGCCGTGGCGTGCATCACGAACGCGCCTGCGCCCGAGAAGAAGCCCTTGAAGCCGCCCATCTTCGTGTTCACTTCGACGCCTGGGGTGGAGGCGATGAAGGCACCGTTGACGAGGTGATAGCCCGCGGGCGTCATCTCAAGGACCTGCATGTCGCCGCAGAGGGCGTGCGCGAGGAGAACCTCGCCTGGGCCATTTGCGGTGAAGGTATTGCGGAACCAGCTCTCACCCGCGAGGGCGCGCTTGAGGCCGCCGAGGAGGCCGCCGAGAAGGCCGCCCTTGCTCTGCATGCCCGTGGTCATCTGCACGTTCGGGCTCATGCCCACCATGGCGCCGCTCTCTGCGAGAACGGATTCACCGTGTTGAAGGGCGATGCGCGCCATCGAGTGCGCCGGACGATATCCAATGTCGATCTGCATGTTCGTATCTCTCTCGTAAGGGATTCGTGGTGCGCGTCAGACCGGCATCATCGGCGAGAGCCAGCCCGCCAGAGCACTCAGGTTGCGCGATTGGATGTAGACGCGGCCTTGGCCGTTGAACTCGCAGACGAGGCCTTCGCCACCGACGAGGAAGCTGAACATGCCGCCGCCTGCGCTCTTGATGTTCATCGTGAGCTGGCCCTCGTAGCCAACGAGGTGACCGTTATCGATCATGAAGGGGCCGTTCACATCGACTGCCGTCGTGCCGCCGTAGCTGTTGAACCAGAGGTCGCCGTTGCCCGAGACCTCGAGCATGAAGGCGCCCTCTTTGGCGAGCATCGACTTGAGCCCTCCGAACTTCATCTTCACGTCGACGTCGCCGACGGAGGCGAGGTACGCGCCGCTCGAGAGGATGAGCTTGTCGCCCGGATTGATGCGGCGATAGGTGACCTCACCGGCCATGCCGGGGGCGATCCACACGCTGCCCGGCTGCGTGCCGGAGAAGTGATTGACGAAGAAGCTCTCGCCACCGAGGAACTTGCGGATGAAGGCGATCCAGATGTTGAAGATCATCCCGAAGAAGCCGACGCTTTTTCCGCCGCCCATCTTCACGTCCATCTTCAAGTGTGAGCTGCGCGCAGCCATCGCGCCTGCTTCGGATTGAAGGACCTGGCCGGGCTGCAGATCGACGCGGAGCATCGCGAACGAAGGCCCGTGTGTGATCTCATGAGCGATTCCCGCGCCCTGGCCCGCGCTCTGCTGCATCTGCCCGTACGGCATTCCCTGCTGTTGCATGTCTGTTCTATCTCCTTCGCCTTGCGGCGCGTCATCGGTGTCGAATCAGTGAGTGCTCTCGACTCAAGTCACTCACATCGAGAATCCAGGAGGGCGCTCAGCGGCCCACCCCGAGCGCGACGCTTGTATCCCGGTTTGTGAGTCTTTCGCAATCGCCACCATCGTTCGCTGTGACCGGCCTCAAGGCAGGTCAAACGAGGTCAAACGGTTGGCGTGCAGGCCTCAGCGGTGAGGGCGCAGTCGCTGCCGAGCGGCTCCAGTTGGAGGGTCGTGTGCGCGATCCCGAAGTGCTCTTCGAGCGCGTGATCGATGCCGGCGAGGAAGGCTGGGGGTGTGCTCTTCCAAGGCACAACGAGATGCGCTGTGAGGGCGACCTCCGTGGTGCTCATCGCCCAGATGTGAAGGTCATGCACGGAGCTCACCTCGGGCAACGCTGCGAGGTAGGCGCGCACTTTTTCAACGTCGATGTGCTTGGGCACGCCATCCATCGCGAGGTGAAGCGCATCGCGCAGAAGGCTCCATGTGCCGAACAAGATCACGACCGAGACGATGAGGCTCGTGACCGGGTCCACCCATCTCCAACCCGTCTGCATCAGCACAAGGCCTGCGATCACCACGCCCGCAGAAACGGCCGCATCCGCAAGGAGATGGAGAAACGCGCCGCGCATGTTCATGTCGCCATGGCCGTGTGCATGTGCATGCGCGCCGCCGCGCTCATGAAAGAAGAACGCAGAGACCGCGTTGACCACGACGCCCGCGGCCGCAACCCACATCATCGTCCCAGCGTGTGCCTCGGCTGGGACGCGCAAGCGCCCGATCGCCTCCCAGGCCACCGCGCCCACGGCGCCGATCAAGAGCAGGGCATTGGCCAGTGCAGCGAGGATCGTCGAGCGTCGAAAGCCGTAGGTATGCACCCGCGAGGCAGGCCTCCGCGCGAGCGTTGCCGCGGCCCACGCCATCAGCAGGCCCAGCACATCGCTGAGGTTGTGCGCCGCATCCGCAAGCAATGCGGTCGAGTGCGCGAGCACGCCAAAGACAGACTCGATGCTGACGAACGCGACGTTCAGTGCGATGCCGATCACGAATGCGCGGTTGTGCGAGGGCGCCTTGGCGTGACCGTGATCGTGCGCGTGACCGTGCGCGTGGTCGTGGTTCATCAGGTCGCCTTAACGACGAACTGGGCTTCGCGTCACTGTCATCGCGACGATTGTCCGCTGCTCCTCAGTGCGGACCATCGCCGCATCGCCACCATGGGCGCGCGCGACAAGGCGCGTGAAGGGCAGTCCAACACCGAACTCCTGGCCGGGCGCGAGCGCATTGCCTGAGCGCTCAAAGGGGCTCTCGGCACGCGCATCGGAGAAGCCCTCGCCATCGTCTTCCACCTCGATGCGCAGCTCGCCTTGGTCATCGCGTGCACGCACGAGCACCATGCTCTTGGCGTGCGCGACACCGTTGGCGATGAGGTGCCCCACGGCCCTGCGCACGAGATCGCCATCGAGCGAGAGGAGCGGAAATGCCTCCTCATCCGTCTCGCACACAAGACGCACACGGCGCGCATCGGCCAGGCGCGCGTGCTCTTGCACTGCATCACCAAGCACCTCGCCCACATCCGTCATCTTGCGGTTCATCGGGAAGGTGCCCGTCTCAAGCCGCGCGATCTCAAAGAGGCCCTCGACCATCCGCTCCACACGCTTGAGGGCACGCTTGGCTTCAAAGAGATGCTCGGCCAACTCGGGCGGATCGCGCAGCTCTTGCTCTACCTCCGAGAGGCGACCAATCGCTGCACGCAGCGGGCTCTTCATGTCGCGTGCGAGGAGCGCTCCAAGCGTGGTGCGAAGGCGCTCAAGGGCACGTCGTTCGCCGATGTCTTCGAGCAGGAGGAGCGCGAAATTCTTCCCGCCCGAGGCGAACACGCGCGCACGCAAGATCACCTCACGGGGCACCTCGAGAAAGCGGTAGTCGAACGAGACCTCCTCCTCAAGATTCAACACACCCGTGCGAATGCCCTCCAAGATCGGCTCTTTGAGCTGCTTGGCCTTCAAGCACGGCGCGACCTCATCAAAGAAGAGCTTTCCGAGGACGTTCTCGCGCTTGCGCTCGGCGAGCACTTCCTCGTAGCGGTTGTAGTGCGCAACGCGGCCGTCATCGGAGATCACAATGACGCCGACAGGCATCTCTTCAAGGACAGCAAAGGCGAGGTCGAGGGGTGATTCACCCATGGAGTGACGCTAGCAAAGTGACATGGAAGGGTCGAAGCTTTGTTTGTGTGCACACGCAGCTTCAGGGAATGCGCTCGACGCGGAGCACGATGAGCCCGGGCGAGGAGGCGACGCGTGTGAACGAGAAGGGGCCGAGCACGCTGTGCTGCGGGTCACGCAGGCGCGACCAGAGGGCCCATGAGCCGGGGCCCCAGGAGTCCATGTCGGTCGTGGTGAAGAGCAGGTAGCGCACCTCGTAGCGCTCAAGCACCTCGAGCACGGCTTGATCGCTCTCGAAGGGCAAGAGCACGGCGGGGCTCTCGGTGTTGGCGATCACCCACCACGGCGAATTCGTTCCGACCACCTCGCCATCAAGCACCTCGCTCATCGCCGCGAGCTCGGCCTCGTAGCCCACGTGGGTCAGTGCGATCGGGCGGTAGGGATGGATGAAGTGCAGCGTCAACAGAAGCGCGGTGCTCGCGAGCCAGGCCACCTGACCTGTGCGTGCGAGCTGCGTGCGCTGCATGCGCCGAAGAAGGCCGACCTGCGTGCGTGAGAGGACGGCAACCACGCCAAACGTGGCGAGGCACATCACCGGAATGAGCGGGTGAAACGTGCGACCGCGCGAGAAGACGATGGGGCTCAGCCATGGGATGACGAAGCTCGCGACCACGGTGATGAGCAGCGCGCCGCGCACCAGCCACGAGGCATCTTTGCGCGGCATGAAGAACACGAGCACGCCGAGCACGAGCAGCCCCATCAGCCAGAGATGGTCGAGCACGTAGGCGCTCGTCTCGGAGGCATCGAAGGCCCGCATATAGGCCTCTTGCATCGCGCCCTCGGTGAGGCGCGTCTCCAGAAACACACTAAGGCTCGGGTTCTCGGCGCTGCGATTCCAGACGTAGAGATCGAGGTAGCTCTGCAAGCTCGGCGCGCGTGAGGAGCCCGGTGGTGTGGGCGTGCCGAAGCGAATCAGGTTCGTCGTGAAGTAGAGCCCTGCAAGCGAGGCGAAGCTGCCTGCGATCTTGGCGAGCGATGCGCGGTCACGACGCGCACGAACGACGAAGAGCAACGCGAGCAGGCCTGTCGTCACAGCGCCATCGGTGCGCGTGAGAAAGCAGAGAAAGGCAAAGCAGGAGGCGAGCACCCAGCGCTGACGCGCGAAGGCGATGAGCGAGGCGAGCAAGACCACGTGAAAGACGACGGGAGTCTCGGTGTCGAAGCGAAACGACTGCATCGGGATCGAGAAGCCGAAGGCGAGCACCGCAGCGAGCTGAAGCGCGTGATGACGCAGCGGCTGCGCACGCGTGACGAGGTAGGCGAAGAGCAGCACCGAGCCGCCGGAGAGAAGCGCCATCGCATGCGTCGCGACTTGATGCGTGCCGCCAAAGAGCATCATCGGCAGCGCGAGCCAGATCGAGGTGAGCCCCTGCCAATAATCAAACGCGGGATGCACGACGTGATCGGGATGCGTGAGGAAGTGCCAGACGATCGGCTCATCGAGCGTGCCTGTGCGCGCAATCCAGCGTGCAACACCGTGATAGTAGGCCGCGTCGTTCTGCCGGTTGCTCGCCATCTCGCTCGCGATGGAGAGGTAGTGCGCGCCGGTCATGAGCGCGGTGAAGAGCGTCGCGAGGGCGCTCAGATCCCAGCGCCCGCGGCCCTTCTCGTCGAGGCGCGGTTCCAGCGGATCACGCGAGGCGCGTGAGGTGAGCAGCCAGAGCGCGAGCAGGCCGAGGGCGGCTTGTGCAAGCGCGTGCGGCATCCACGGCAAGGGCGAGAGCAACACGCCCGAGGGCGCATAGCGTGCGAGCTCGGCCTCATTGGGGAGAAGGTCACGCGGGGTCTTGGTTGCTCTCGACGAGGTGCCACGTGCGAGCCCAGCGAGGTGCAGGAATGCGAGTGCGAAGACGAGCGCATGCGAGGCCGTGATCGAGAGCGGAGCGATGCCTCCCTCGGGGACGAGTGCGGACGAGACGCCGAACGCGCTCCCAAGCAGCGCGAGCCAACAAAGAAAGATGACCACGGTCATTTTTCGCGGATGCCCTCAAGCCCTGTTTGCGCGAGCCCCTCGCGAATGCGCCCCACGGTGTCGGTCTTGGCGGCGCGGTGTGCGATCAGGATGGCGTTGCGCACAGCACGCGCGGTCGATCGGCCATGCGCCTTGATGCAGAGATGGTTGAAGCCGAGGATCGGCACGCCGCCGTATTCCTGCCAGTCCGTGACCTGGCGCAGGCGCTGAATCGCGGGGCCAAGGAGCACAAGACCTGCCTTGTATTGAAGGCTCTTCTCGCTCGCGGAGCGTGCCAGGCGCATGACCGTCTCGCTGATGCCCTCGAGCATCTTGAGCACGATGTTGCCGGTGAAGCCGCTTGTGACGACGACGTCGGCGGTGCCGCGCGGGATGTCCATCCCCTCGATGTTGCCGATGAACTCGATGGAGGAGATCGCCTTGAGGCGCGCATGTGCTTTGACGACGGCCTCGGTGCCTTTGCCCTCTTCGCTGCCCACCGAGAGCAGGCCCACGCGGGGCTTGGGGTTCTTCGAAATGCACTTCGCGTAGGCCGAACCCATGATCGCAAAGCAGACGAGATCATCGGCGCTGGCTTCGAGTGTGAGGCCTGCATCGAGGATGAGAGAGAAGGGGTCATCCTTCTCGCCGCGCCTTCGCTCGGTTGGATAGACCGCACCGAGCGCCGTGCGCTGCACACCGGGAAGACGCGTGAAGAGCTTTGCGCAGGCCATCGTGACCGCGCCTGTGTTGCCGGCCGAGACGAGCACATCCGCCTCACCTGCGGCGACGCACTCCGCCGCAATCAAGATGGACGCATTGGGCTTGGCCTCGATCGCCGCCTTGGGCTTCTCGTCTTGGCCGATGACCGCCCCTGCGTGCACGACGCGGATCTTGCTCGCGTCATGTTTGTGCTGTGCGAGCTCGCGCTTGAGCACCTCTGCATCGCCCACAAGAAGCAGGTTGGGCGCCTCCGGGCGCAGGCTGACCTCCGCCGCACCAAGGACGGTCGCTTTGGGTCCAAGGTCGGACCCCATGGCATCGAGTGCAACCGAGAGCATGCGTGCATCCTGCCTTGCTTGGCCCTGCACAATCCAGCGTTACGGGGCGCACTGATTCATCCGAATCGCAATGGTCGACCCTGTGAACGCTGGCCTTGCACGCTTCTTTCGCGGCCGGTGAATCGCGTCGGCGTACGCTTCTCCCATGCGTCGTCGTGAGCTGGTTGCGCTTGGCCTGGGCTTGTTGACCTTCCCCGGGTTCGCGCGTGCGCAAGCGGCGCAGATGCATCCCACCGAAGGAGAAGCTGCGCTCGCGCGTGCCACTCAAAGACAAGGCTTGCTCGCGGTGTTCATCATCCCGGACGAGCGCAGCGCTGCGGTGCATCGCGGCCATCAGCTCGGCTCGTTCTTGATGTTCGGGCCCGAGGAAGCGTTGAGCGCGCTTGGCTTCGCGGAGGTTGTTTGCATGCGCATGGCGGAGCTGCGCGCGCTTGTGCCGAACACGCCTGACGGCGACCCCGTCCTCATCGTGATCGACACCGCCCAAGCGCCCATGGCGATGATGCGGTTCGATGGACCATTGCCTGTGCCCTTTGAGAGGTCGCTCTCGCCAGAACTTCAGGCGCTCGCTGAGCCGGAAGGTGACCCGCGTTTCATCCCGTGGCGCGACGCGCAGGACGCCCTCCAAGATCAGCGCGTTGAGGAGGACATCGCGGCGGTCACGCGCGTCGTGCTCGCTGCGTTCGCTGCGCCTCTCGCGCATGCATCGCCTAGTGAGCGGAGTGAGGCACTCCTGCGCACACAGGCGCTTTTGCAGCTCTCCGTGACCGGCAGCGTGTGGGCCCAGGAGAACGGCTGCGGCGTGGCGGTTGAAGAGGCGCCGCCCTCGCCAGGGCCTCGCATCATCCAACTCGGTGAACTCTGCGGGATGGGCCATGTGCCCGAGCGTGCCGAGCGCTTTCTCTACTTCTACTCCGTCCTCGATGCGTCGACGCGCTCGTAACGAGCCATGCGAAACGCGAACGCATGACGCGCATCGGCCTCGTGCCGAGTCTCGTGGGCACAAGTCCATTCGGTCATGTTGAGATATGGAAAGAACGTGTCGCCCTCGACCTCACCCTCCACGTGCGTGAGCTCAAGGCGTTTCGCTGTCGGCAGGAAGAGCGCATAAACCTGCGCGCCGCCGATGACGCAGAGCTCGCTCGCACCCTCACGCGATGCGTGTGCGATCGCGTCTTCTGCGGAGTGCACGTGCACAAAGCCGGGGAGTGTCAGCGCCGTGCGAGACAGAACGAGGTTGGTGCGCTTGGGAAGCGGCCTGCCGATCGACCGCGCCGTTGCGTGACCCATCACCACGGGCTTACCGAGCGTGAGCTTCTTGAAGTGCTGCAGGTCATCGGGCAGCGACCAAGGGAGGCCGCCGTCTTTGCCGATGACGCGGTTGGTCGAGAGCGCAGCGATGAGGGTGATGTTCATCTCGTGCCCGTTGTAACGCAGCGCACTGCCCCATAGGCAAATGCGCGTGCGCTACGCCTCACTGCGACAAATACGCGCTCCCAGACGCCTTCACGGCTGGCTTGCACGTGCTGTCTCTTCAGAGACGAAGTCGACATCCTCAAGCGTGAGCTCGCCGCCCTCATCACCGCGCTCGGCCTCGGTCTCATCCTCGCCGCTGGTGAAGGCGCGGACGGCGTTCTCGCCCATCTCTTCCGCCACTGCATCGGTAGAACGTGGCGCGTTGACGAAGGTGCGCTCGTGCACTGCATGCCGATCGCGCAGCACGGCGCCCTCGACGCGTGGCGGGGAGTGCCTGACGGTGATCTTGAGGGAGGTCGACGAGGGGCGCTTTGCGGGAGGTGGGGCGGAGATCGGGGTGCGTGTTGGCTTGTTCATGCCCTCGGTAGAGCAAGTGCGGGGCCGCGCAGGCCAGAGACACCGCTTGGACATTTGTCTCGGAAGAGCGCGCGTCCGATGAGCCAAAGTCAGCGGTACGTGCGTGTGCCCGTGCGATCACGCTCTGCCGATGCGACCGTCTTCAGCTTTCTGGAGTCGACGTCGACGCAGCACCAGCACGAGGGCCAGCCCTGCCGCAAAAGAGCCGAGCCAGCGTGGCGTAGGGCCCGAGCCCGCTGCGTGACATCCGCAGGAGGAGGTTGAGGTGGGCGCTGGGCCTGAGCGACCGGCGTCGCGTGGTCTCACGCCGCCATCCACTCCGAGCGACGCGTCGGCAGAGACTGCTGCGGCATCGGGCGGTGGGCCTGCATCGGGAATGACGGGCTCGTCGCAGCTTGGCACCCGGTCCGCGAACTCATCAAAGCTACCGGGAAGGCCAAGCCCGGCGATGGCAATGCTCTCGATGTTGCTGAGCATCGCGTCCGCAGGGATCTCCATTCCTGCACGAAGCACACTCTCGAACGTTGGGGCTGAGGCGCCTTCATGGCGGAAGATGAAGATCGCGTTGTTGTCGAAGCTCGCGACAAGGATGTGACAGTCGTACGTGAGCGCGATTCCCGTGGGCCTGGCGAGCGCGACGCCTGCGCTCGTCGGAGCGCTGAAGCGATAGAGTTCGGTGCGCGCAGGAGCGGGCCCGAACACGACGATCTCGTTGCCCACGAAGTGCGAGACAAAGATGCGGTCGCCGCCATCGATCATCACATCCTCTTGTTGTCCGAGATCTGTGCCGAAGGTGCGCACGACACTTCCAGTGGCAGGGTCAAGCTCACGCAGGCCGCGATTCATCGCGCTGAAGTCGGAGACGAGCACATTGCCCGCCTCGGTGAGGTTCACGTTGCCGAGGTTCAAGAAGGCAGGCGCGTTCACGACATCGGCGAGGTTCATCCCCGTGCGGTCGAAGCGCGCGACCACGCCGTTGCCCGGATTGGCCGTGGCGAACATGACGCCAGCGCCATCAAAATAGATGCTCTCGACCGCCACACTCAGCCGCGCAGTCGTGCTGAATGCGCGAACAAAGGTGCCGCCCGCGTCGAACGCCACGATGCGCTGGTTCTGCGTATCCGCGACGAAGAGGGCGCCGTCGGGCGTAAAGGCCATCCCGTTGGGTGAACTCAGCTCGGCACCCTCGAAGGGCATCCCTTCGAACCACGTGCGCTGGTAGCCGAACGACGCATCCAGCTCGACGATGTTCCCACCCCCGCGGTTCGTGATGAACACGTGGCGAGCCTCATACGCGTGCGCGCTGGTAGGAACGGCGAGGCTGAGTGCGAGGAGTGGAAGGGCAACGAGTTGACGCATGCGCCAAGCGTACCTCAAGCAGTGATCGTCCTTGGAAACGCCCCACTGCGCTCTATTTCATCCACGCGAAGGACTATTCCAAGTTGAAGAAGGCTTATTTCGGTCCCGCGAACGCCTCTACGCCTCGAGCAGCCAATCGCCGAATTGCTTCCAGAGCGTGTTCTCGAAGCGCGAGGTGAATGCACCGAAGTGGCCGATCTGTGTCGCACCGACATCACTCGGATGAACGCGCAGCACCTCGCGTGAGGCTTGCGCATAGGCATTCACGATGGCGTTCACAGCACGCTCCGGGGCGTAGTCATCGTCAGTCAATTCGACGCCGCGTACCTTGCCCTTGAAGGTGTGGAAGTTCCGCTCGGGATGCTGCTTGGCGTACGAGAGGATGTACTCGGGGTGCCTTCCCCACGCGGCCCATTCGACGCCTGCGCGCGGTGGGATGTCCTCACCGCCACCGAGCAGTTGCTTGGGCAGGCGACCGGTCAGCGCGACCATGATGGGGATGAGCCGCCAGAGCGCTTTCATGCGCACGCGCCCGACACCATCCCAATGCCCGCTGTAGCCAAACTGCGAGGCGACCAGGAGCAGCTTGTCGACCTTCGGTGCCTTGAGGAGCCCAAAGAGCTGCCCGCCGACGCTATGTCCAAGCCAGGCAATCGGCGCATCGCCGACGCGCGCTTGAAGCGCTTGCAATGCGGCCTCGTAGTCGAGCTCTCCCCAGGTCGAGAGCGATGCGGCTTCGCGCTTCACAGAGCCCTCACGCGAGGCGCCGATGCCGCGCACATCGAAGGTGAGGACGGCGATGCCGCGCTGCGAGAGTGCGTGTGCGAACTTCGCGTAGAAGCCCTGCTTCACACCCATCGCGCCTGCGAGCACAAGGCCTCGCTCAAGTGTTCCCGTCGGCGCGAAGTAGGTGCCGACAAGCGCGCGTCCATCCGACGCGTGAAAGCGAATCGACTCACCGTGCACAGGCTTCTTCTCTGGCTTGGTCGTCATCGTGCTCATCCAAGAAAGGGCTTCACCCAGGCGAGGCTTCGCTCGCGCAGCTCCGTGGCGAGGGCTGCGTCACGGGCCAAGCGCGAGGGCGTCTTGGGCTTGGACTTGTCGTAGTAGAGGCCCGTCTCGGTGCGCGCTTCATCACTCGTAGCGCAGTGAAGCTGCGTCTTGGCGCCGTCTTCGACCGAGAGCATGAAGAGCTTCACGAAGGCGGCGATGGGGCCTGGAAGCGAGCGCCAGACATCCGTTGCGACGACGCCCGGATGAAGCGCGTAGGTCGTGATGGGCTTGCCCTCAAGGCGCGCTGCGAGCTCCTTCGCATGGAGCACATTGGCGAGCTTCGAGACGGCGTATTCCTGGAGCGCCGTGCGCGTCTGCGTCGTCTTCTTCAACGCCTCCCAGTCGATGCGCTTGGCATCGTAGTGCGCGCGGCTTGAGACGTTGACGATGCGCGATGCGCGATCTTTGCCGAGCAAGGGGAGCAGCTTCTCGGTGAAGAGGAAGGGGCCGAGATGGTTGGTGCCAAACGTCTTCTCAAAGCCATCTTCGGTGAGGCCGGGCTGGGCTGCGAGGCCTGCATTGTTGAGGAGCACGTCGATGTGCACATCGCGCTTGAGGATCTCATCGGCAGCCCTGCGCACACTCGCGAGTGAGCCCAGATCGACCGCCACAAACGAGACCTCGGGGGCCTGCGGCAGCTTGCGGATCGCATCGAGCACAGGCTGTGTTCGCTCAAGGCTGCGCCCTGCGAGAATGAGTGCACCACCGCGCGCTGCGATGTTCTCTGCGGAGGCGCGGCCCACGCCTGTGTTGGCACCCGTGATGAGAAAGAGACGCCCTTCGAGATCGCGATTCATGCGGCGACTGTGAATGAGGTTCTGGGCGCTGTCCGTGAAGAACTGTCTGGCGCACTGAAAAGCGAAAGCCCCGCCAAAAGGCAGGGCTCTCACATCGGACGCTGGTTGAACTCAGCTCGCGGGAGCTTCTGCTGCAGCGGGTGCTGCGGCTGCGGGTGCAGCTTCCGGTGCAACGTAGCCGGGCGCATTCACACCGAGCACGGTCGTGCTCTTGCCGCCTGCGGGAAGGTACGCATCGAGCTTGCCGAGGTACCACCCGAGCGCGAGGCCAAGGATGACGAGCACGGTGATGTAGAAGCCCCACGGGCGCGACTTCTCGGCGAAGGGATCCTCAAGCTGACGCTCGCTGCCGGGTGGAAGCGTTGCGACCTTGGTGAGCGACTCACCGAGCGGCACGTTCACCTTCGCGAGCGAGTTCACGGCCCAGCCATTCGCATCGAGGATGGGGCCGAGGTTGCGCTTGCGGAGCTTGAGCCAAGCGACGGCCATGGACGGGCCCGAGATGAGCATGATGAGGCCGATCAC